>NZ_NRRN01000036.1 GCF_016583625.1 Halorhodospira abdelmalekii
TCGGACCGGTCCCCGTCGGTGGTGGCGGCCGCGGCTACCTCAATACCGCCGACGGCGGTCTGCTCGCCCACTGCCGCAGTGATCTCGATGCCGTCTCCGTCTGGCTCGGCCGCCACTTACAGAGCCCGACGACGCGCACGCAGTATCAGCACGAGATCGAACGCTACTTGCTCTGGCTCGGCATCGAGCGCGGCAAGGCGCTGGCTGAGGCGACCCCCGACGATGTCATGCTCTATGAGCAGCTGCTGCGCAGCCCGGAGCAGTGGCCACACTGGTACGGCCCCGAATGCCCGCGCAACGACCCGCGCTGGCGACCCTTTGGTAAGCCGTTGGAGGGGAGAAGCCGCTACCAGGCGCTGCAAGTGGTCAGCCGCTGCTACCGCTACCTCGTCGAGCAGGGCTATCTGCGTCTCAATCCCGTCGCCGGGGCCACACATCTAGCGCGGCCGCCGCGCCGGGCAGCGGTTCAGGAGCGCTTCCTCGATGAAGGCCTGTGGCACGAAGTTGGTCGAACCCTGGCCGAGCTCCCACAGCAGACGGCTACCCAACAGGCCCGCTACCACCGCGCCCGCTGGGTGCTCTCGGCGCTCTATGTGCTGCTCGCCCGGGCTAGCGAGTTTGCTCAGGCGCGCATGGGCGATCTCTATAGGGTGCGTCGACCGCACGCCGAGCAGTGGTGGTGGCGTGTGAAGGGCAAGCACCGCCGCCCGGAGGACGCCGCCGATCACGTCCCGGTCCCCTCCAGCCTGATCGGCGAGCTCGCCCGCTACCGCGAGCACCTCGGACTGCCGCCCTACCCAGCCGCCGAGGAGCAGACCCCAATGGTCGTCAGCCTCTACCCGCAGCGCGACGGCTGGCAGCCGGTCCACCGCACCACGATCTATCGCATCGTCAAATCGCTCTTTTTGGCGACCGCCGAGCGCATCGCCGCCGATCACCCGGCCGGGGCCGAAACACTGCGCCACGCCTCGACCCACTGGCTGCGCCATTCCGGCATCACCCATCGGCTCGATCACGGCTGGTCGCTGAAAGAGACCCGCGCCGCCTCGCGCCACGCCTCGCTGCAGAGCCTGTCGCAGTACGTCCACGCCGATCGCGATCGTCTCGCCGAGCAGGCCGAGCAGCTCGATTTAGGGTGGGGGGAGCGGTCTTGATCACTGAGGGAGCAAAGCGTCCGCTGCTGCCGAAGGGAGAAGAGTATGAGCGAGCTTCCGGTTTGCCTGGTTACGGGTGCGGCCCGCGGGATCGGCTACGGCATCGCGCAGCGCCTGGCCGGTGACGGCTGGCATGTGATCATGGGCGATCTCGACGAGGCGGAGTGCCGGACCGCCGCAGAGCGTATCGGTCCCCAAGCTACAGCGATCGCCCTCGATGTGCGCGATGAGTGCAGTATTGAGCAGGCGGTAAACGAGGTGCAGCTAGCCCATGGCAGGCTCGATGGGCTCGTCAACAACGCCGCCATCAGTGATCCCGGCGATTCGAGACCCTGCCGACGGTAACCGCCCCTCTCACTCACCGCCGAAGTAGCGCGATCCAACGCCAGATATTGAGCACCGACGCTAAGGCCGAGGCGACGTAGGTGAAGGCGCACGCGGTGAGGATACGCCGAGCGGCAAGCTGATCCTGCGGCGCAATATAACCCATCGCCAAAATCGGCATCGCCCGCCGATAACTGGCATCGAGTTCAACCGGCAGAGTGATCAGATGCACTAAGGCTGAGACGCCGAACGAGAGCACCCCGACTAAGAGCATCACGCCGATCCCTCCAGGTGATCGCGTCACTAGAGCCATCACCGGCAGCAGCACCATCACCCACGCCCCGATCCGCTCCGCCTGTTGAGCAGCGTGCACCAACGAGGAGCGCAGCTTGAGCGGCGTATAGCCCTCGGCGTGCTGCAGGGCGTGACCGACCTCGTGGGCGGCCACAGCGACTGCGGTGAGAGAGCGTCCGTCGTAGTTCTGCTGCGACAGGCGTACCGCCCGGTCTTGCGGGTCGTAGTGGTCGCCTGCTGCGGTGATCTCCACAGCGACCTCCTTGAGACCGCGCCGATCGAGCAGGTGGCGGGCGAGCTCTCCTCCGGAGCCGGGAAAGTCATCCCGCTCTCTGCTGTAATAGCGCAGTACCGACTGCGCGATATACGACGGCAGGAAAAGCACAGCCAGCACAAGGAGCAGCACTAGAGCAATCACCACGGCAAGATCGCATCTCCCAGTAAAAGCGGTTCCACTTAGCGTGAATCCAGCGAGGACAGCCGCTGAACGAGTTCGGGTACCTTTTTGAAAGGCACCGCTGGAGCCGTTAGTTGGTCCACCGTGCCGGTAATGTAACAGTCGGCATCCGGGGCGTAGAACAGCCACGAACCGGAGACTCCCGTATGACCCAACAACGTAGGGGCGGAAAGAAACGGCTCGAGGAAGCGCGGCGTCTTGAACCGCATCATCGCCAACCCGTACTCAATCGGCCAGCTGGGGGCTTTGGGAATCAACGAGAAGGCGAAGGGGTTCCAGTGCTGCACCATCAATCTAGCCGTCTCAGGAACGTCGAACAGCGCACCGGTGATCAGGGCGCGCATGAAGAGGAGCGTCTCTTCCGCCGTACTGAAAAGATCCCGGAAAGAGCGCAAGGCCAACGGTCTGTGCAGCGGCTCATCGCCGGCCCAAGGTAGAGCAGCGAGCGGCATCGCCGCTTCTGTAGGGGAACCGGGGTGCCACGTCCGAGTCAGCCCGAGTGGTTCGTATAGAAACTCGGCAAATGCCTCATGGATGGAGTACCGCGTGACCGCCTCAATCACGGCGATGAGCAGCTGAAAATTGGTATCCGAGTAGCGGATGGTGTAGCGGGAGCCGTCAAACGGTCGAGGGTCAAAGTGCGCCCCTTTCGCCTGACGAACCCGATGGATCACTTCAGAGAGCTCCCAGTTCCGGTCACCCTCCTCCACGACTTGATCGAGCAGTGCCTTCTTCCCTCTTGGCGCCTCGACGTGGTAATCGGGAAGACCGGAGGCGTGCCCAAGAAGATGCCGCAACGTAAGCTCAGCAGTCTTATCGACTCCCCGTCGTCGATGGAGGCCGTAGACCTGCTCGGCAGGCAGGTGCTCGATAAGCAGATCGTCGATAGAGAGGAGACCGAGCTCGTGGAGACGCAACACCACAGCGCCGATATAGAGCTTGGTCACGCTCGCCAAGCAGTAAGGCGTCGTCGGCCCCATCGGGGTACCGACCGCATCTGCGGTACCGGCGGCGCCAATCCAGCGAAAGGAGCGATCGCCGGGCTCGACACCGACAACGGCGCGTCGAATCCCGCGCAGTGCCAGCAGATCCCCGACCGCTTGTTCTAACACGGCGTGGAGATCGGGCGGCACCGTCCCGTGCTGGATGGTATCAACCATTGACTCCCGCTCCTCCACCGCACTTAAACCAGCATCTATGCATCGCCATACGCGCGCAGATGCAGCTCATGCGACTGGCTGAGATTGCGCAAATGCGCGCAAACACTAGCCGCTCGAAGCGCGCGATTCGACGCGCGGCAGCCAGCGCCCGAACAGATGCAGCGCACGCACGGCTCCGCCATCGCGGCCGCGGTCAAAGTAGCCGGTTACGCCCGCTGCATCGCCGGCCAAAAAGACGTAGTGGTCAAGGTGCCGCCCTGCGCAACCGCCAGCAGAATGGCTGACAAGATCGAGATCGCCGGTAAGACCGTTTGCAAGGGCGGCATGCAGAATCTTCGGCGGCGATTGTGGCACTTCGTCGGCTTCACACATCAGCGCCAACACTTCCGGATCATCGTACACGCTGAACAGAAGATCACCACGATCACCGACCGACACTACGCAGCGCATGCCGCGATCACGATACTCCCCGGTATAGGCCGTGAGCGCTTCTGGTGCCATTGACCTCAGCTGAGGAGTCGCCGCCGCAGCAATCCCCGTACACGCCTCCAGTACGCGCTGCTGAACCTCCCGATTGAAGGCGAGCCCGCCAGGGCTGGCGTTGGTCAGCAGCGCCAGCGCCCATTGATGTTCAGGGAGAAAGAAGAGGTGCGCCTCCTGGCCGTTCGTGCTACCGCCATGACTCACCAGCCAAGCACCACCACCGATGTCGCTCAAAATCCAGCCAATACCCAACGCATCTCCGAACGCCCAACCCGGCGCATGCACGGTGGGGCTGCGCATAGCGCGCAGTCTCGATGCGATCCGCGCTTGCAGATCACGTCCTTCGTCAGCGTAGCTAGCGCCCCCAGCGTGGCCCCCAGCGTGGATTGTCGCCCAAGCGAGCAGATCCGCGATGCTGGTGACGATTCCGCCTGCCGGCGCACTACTGCGCGGCATCCCCCACGGTCTGGCAACCTGCAACGAGCCATCTGCCGCCGGCGTGTGGCCGACGACAAACCGGCGCGTCATGACTTCATCGCGGAACAAAAACGACTCGTGCAGCCCCAGCGGCTGCAACAGCAGCCGGCGAATCGCCGCCTCATAGGTGTCACCGGTAACCTTCTCAATAATCCGCCCTGCAAGGCAGAACGCTGCATTGTTATACGAGAAGACTTCACCGGGCGATGCCAGTTGCGCGACTTCGCCAAGGCGAGAGACGTAACGCGCCAGCGCATCATCGCCCTCGCCCGTATCGGGAAAGAAATCGCCCTCCCAGCCTGCGGTATGATTCAACAGCTGCAACAGTGTGACCTGAGCCGCCGCCTCTTCATCGGCCAGCTGCAACTCCGGCACATAGCAACGCACTGGGGCATCCAGCTCCACACGCCCTTCAGCCTCGAGCAAGAGCAACGCGCTGGCGGTAAAAGTCTTACCGATTGAGCCGGCTTGAAAGAGCGTGTGCGCATCGATCGGCAGCGGGTGATCGATGCTGGTTACACCGCAGCAGGCGTAGGTCGTTTTGCCACGGTGCCATAGCCCGGCAGCGGCACCAGGAATCCCGAATTGATCCGCAAACTTGGTGAGTAAACTTAGCAGTTCTTGGTGATTCATAACTTCTCTATAGCCCCGCTCCAGCTGCTCCGCCGCCCAATCAGCGGTCACCATAGCCGGAATGAGCGGTCGCAGCCAGACGAGCAGGGGCCACTATCTTCCCATCCAAGGCCGACTAGTGGCGTACCACGCGCTACCCCACACCCTCGGCCACTGGACGCTCACTCGGACCACCTTCCTGCGCCCAAGCAAGCTCATCAAGCAGTTCAGCACGATGAAGACGGTTATGGATTGGCGTTAGGATGCGACCTGGAGTAAAGTCGTTGAAAGTCCTTGGCGGTGGGGAGGGGGGCGGACATAGCAGCTTCCCTCGATGAGTTGGCGTCCTCTAAGAAGTGCGCCATTCCGGCGCTCCTGCCATGCCTCTGTGTTGACCGGGTCGCTCTCCTAGATGGTTGATCTCCGCGCGTGGCGGACCAATCGGTGATCGAGGCCCGGCCTTCGACGCGCTGATCGACGCGAGCGCCGACCTTGAAGTCAAACTAAGGTTAAAAGGGCTCCAGTACAGCAACGACAAACCCTTCGAAAAAAATTCACCCGAAAAGGTTACGATGGAACGACCTCTCACGCCAGAGACAGAATCCGCACGCCAGGCCGCTCTAGAGCGCTACGCGATCCTCGACACCGAGCGCGAGGACGCCTACGATCGGATTATCCGGATTATTTGCCACCTCTACGCCGCACCGATCGCCACGGTGACGTTCGTTGACCGGGATCGGCAGTGGTTCAAATCCTCGCGCGGCATTGATGATTGTCAGACGTCACGCGAGATCTCTTTCTGCGGACATGTCGTCTACCAAGCTGAGCCGCTGATCGTTGATGATACCCACCAAGACGAGCGGTTCCACGACAACCCGCTCGTCACCGGGCCACCGCATGTGCGCGCTTACGCGGGCGTGCCGATTGTCTCGCCGGACGGTTTCGTTATCGGCGTTCTCTGCGTACAAGATCAGCGCCCACGCAGCTTTTCCGAGTTGGATCTGACTCCCCTCCAAGATCTAGCGCAGATGGTCACCGATGAGCTGGAGTTGCGCCTTGCCAGCCGGGAGCTGGAACAAGAGCGCAACCTCTTCCTCGGCGGCCCAACCGTTGCCTTCGTCTGGGAGCCGGAGCCGGGGCGCTGGCCCGTCCGCTACATCTCGCCCAACGTGACCGAGGTCCTCGGCTATCGTCCGGAGGAGCTGGTGGGCACCGCCTATGGCGCGCTCATCGACGCCGAGGACCGCGAGCGGATCGCCGCCGAGGAGCGCGCTGCGGCTCACCGGTGCGCCGCGAGATCGACTCAGCCCATTGAGCCCTCCCCCTATCGCCTGCAGGCCGCTGACGGTTCATGGCGCTGGATCTACGAGTCCTCGGTCATCGAGTTCGACGAGCAAGGCCGCTGGATCGCGATCCGGGGCTACATCAACGACATCACCGAGCGGGTCGAACGCGAGCAGGCGCTGGCGGAGGCCAACGAGCGTCTCGCAGAGACGGAGCGCATCGCCCAGATCGGGCACTGGCGCACCTACCCGGATTCCGGGGCGCTACAATGGTCTCCGATGACCTACGAACTCTTGGGATTCGATCCGCGTGGACCTGAGCCAAAATTGGCTGACCTGTTGGAGCGAATTCCTTACGAAGATCACCACCAGGTGGCGGAGTTCCAGTTCCAGGCCGATTCGGATCGCACCGCGTGCGAGGGAACGTACCGGATCCAGCGCCCGGACGGGCGCGTCCTCTGGGTGCGTGAAGTGGCGCAGCAGTGGCACGACGAGCAGGGTCGCTGGGTGGTTCAAGGCACGGTCCAGGACGTTACGGAATACCAGGAGACCCTGCTAGCGCTGCACGAGCGCCAGCGCCAGCACGAGGCCATCTTCCGCCGGGCGAAATCGATCAGTCTCATACAGTTGGACGTCTGCGGCGTTATCCAGGAGGCGAGCCACGGCGCGGAAGTGCTGTTCGGTTATACGCGCGCCGAACTCATTGGGCAGAATGCGGGAATGCTCGCTTCGCCGGACGAGCAGCACCTTCCTGCTCAAGTCATCGAGAGAGTTCGCCTGGGATGTCAGGAAGTCACCGAAGAGATTCGGCCCATACATCGCTCCGGCAGAGTGTTTCCGGCTTTGCTGAGCCTGGTGCCGGTCTTCGACGAGGATCATGAACTAGTCGGGGCGGTAGCGGCTTGTATGGACCTCAGTAAGCAGGCGACCGAGCGCGAACGCTACCGCATGGCGCAGGAGGCGGCCCGTTTCGGGGTCTGGGAGTGGGATCTTGAACGTGATGCCATCTACTGGGACGAGGCCTGCTGGCGCATGCTCGGCTACGACCCGGCCGAAGGGCGGACACTGGGCTTTGCGGATTGGCAGGTGCGGGTGCATCCGGACGATCTGCCGAAGGCCGAGCGCATTGTCTGGGCGAAGATCAATCGGGGCCAGCCGTTCACGACCGTATTCCGCTACCGCCGTGCCGATGGGGGCTGGCTTTGGGTGCAGGGTCGGGGGCAGATCGTGGAGCACGCCGCGGATGGCCGCCCTCGACGCATGGTGGGCACTCATGTGGAGATCGATCGGCTCAAGCGCACCGAGGGCGAACTCCGCCAGCGTGAGCACTGGCTCGGGGCGCTCCAGTCGATCACGGCCAATCCCCACCGAACGCTGGATGACAAACTTGTCGAGGTGCTGCGGTTGAGCGCTGAGGTTCTAGGCCTCCCTTATGCCCGGCTCAGCCGCATCGGTGAGGGGAGCTGTACCATTCGCGCCGCCTATCCGGAACGCGACGCGGCCCCGACCGGGACGGTCCACGAACTCTGCGCCGCGTGCTGCGTACACCGAATCGCTGAGGAGCCGCAGCTGGCCGGGCCGTGGCTTCAGTGGGAGGAGCACAAGCGGCCGGAGTCCGTTCGGGGGGACGGCCCCGTGGGATTCGCCGGCGGGGACGGCGCACGGCGGCTGAGTCCGCTGTGCGGCGAGCGCAATGGCTCGGTGGGCGCATACTTCGCCGTGCCCCTCTGGGCCGGGGACGTGCGCTACGGGGTGCTCCTGCTCTACGGCCCCGAACCCCGCGCACGTCTGACCCGCTTCCAGCGTCAGTTCCTGCGGCTGCTCGGCCAGTGGGTTTCTTACGAACTGACCCAGGAAGCCCATAACGAGGCGCTTGTGGATCAGGCTGAGCGGGACGCCTTGACGGGCGCTTACCGGCGTCCACCGTTCGAGGCCGGACTGGATAAGGCGCTGGCACATCACCGTCGCTACGGCACGCCCGCGGGAGTGATCCTGCTCGATATCGATCATTTTAAGCCGCTGAACGACACCTACGGTCATGCGGCCGGAGACCAGGTCTTGCGCGAACTGGTCGAGCGCCTGCGCCAGGCGCTGCGCGAACCGGATCTCCTGGCCCGCTGGGGCGGGGAAGAGTTCGCGATCCTGGCCCCGGAGACAGATGCTGTGGGGTTGCGCAGCCTCGCCGAGCGGCTGCGCGAGAGCGTGGTGGCCTCACCCCTGATAGAGGGGGTCGGCTTGGTATCGATCAGTGTCGGTGCCACAGCACTTGAGCCGGGCGACGAGGCAAATACGGTGCTGGGCCGGGCTGATAGGGCCCTTTACCGAGCCAAGCACGCTGGCCGCAACCGAATCGCCATTGATCAGGCTGGTCTAGCTAACGAAGCTGGAACGTCCTAAAACGATGTCTGCAACTTCGACACCGGCTTTAAGCCGCCAGAGATCACCAAGGTCCAGTGGTCACCCTTTCACCGCGCATGCGACGGTTGGTTGCCGTGGGCGCTGCACGCCGACTACGCCCCCTGTACGACTCCGCACCCCGGAGGCCTCGGACCGGTCTCCGTCGGCGGTAGCTACCTCACTCCCGCCACGCCTCGCTGCAAAGCCTGTCACAGTATGTCCATGCCGATCGCGATCGTCTCACCGAGCAGGCCGAGCGACTCGATTTAGGATGGGGGGAGTGGTCTTGATGACCGAGCTGGTCAGTGCTTCGTCTGCTGCTGCCGAAGGGAGAAGAGTATGAGCGAGCGTCCGGTTTGCCTGATTACGGGTGCAGCCCCCGGGATCGGCTACGGCATCGCGCAGCGTCTGGCCGACGACGGCTGGCACGTAATCATGGGCGATCTCGACGAGGCGGAGTGCCGGGCCGCCGCAGAGCGTATCGGCCCCCAAGCTACAGCGATCGCCCTCGATGTGCGCGATGAGTGCAGTATTGAGCAGGCACTGAACGAGGTGCAGCAGGCCCATGGCAGGCTCGATGGGCTCGTGACAACGCCGCCATCAGTGATCCGGGCAATGAACCACTTGAGATGCTTAGCTTAGCCCAATGGCAGGCCTACCTCGATACCAACCTCACCAGAGCCTCGGACTATCCCCGTTGGCACGGGGGAATGTGAGGCGGTCATCATCCCGCGTTACCTTAAAGCCACCGCCTCACCTGAGTTAGGTGTACCGGTTCATTTTATCTCGTTGCAACTGTTTCCGCGCTTTTTAGAAGTGGGTTCCCCCTACACCACTGAGAGCCAGCTCAAGCCACCACCGCCACCCACAGGTCCATGACGTTGGTCTGGGTCGGCCCGGTTACCAGCCGCGCACCGGCGGCCGTCAGCGCCGGGCCGGAGGCAAAGCGCTCGGCGGCACGAACCGGGTCGTAGCCAGCCGCCTCCATGCGCGCTGCGGTCTCGCCGTCGACACACCCCCCAGCGGCGGTGGTCGGTCCATCGCTGCCGTCGGTACCGGCACAGAGCAAGGTGACGTCATCACGGCCTCGCGCTTGGATCGCCAATAGCAAGGCGGCGTGCTGGCTGCGTCCGCCCTCCCCCGGCGACGGCGGCAAGGTGACCGTCGGTTCGCCTCCACCGAGCAGACAGACCGGCCCCTGGCTGCGATCAACGCCTGCTACCGCTTGCCACCACGCCTCGACCAGCGACTCCACCGGGCCGGCTAAAGGCTCGGGCCACCGCTCCACCCGATAGCCCAAACGGCGTGCCTCTGCGGCAGCCGCCGCCACCGCTTGGGCGTTGTTGGCGATGATGGTGTGCGGTGGATTCCTGTCCGCCGCCACACCCGGCTCCACCGCTGTTGCCTCTGCATCGTCCAAAAAGCGCAGCACGGCAGTGGGAAGGTGGGGCCGCAGCCCAAGGCGCTCGATCTCCGCTCGCGCCGTGTGGCGAGCGACAGCCGCTGCCGGGCGAAAGGGTGCCGAGGCAATGGTATCCAGATCATCGCCGAGCACATCGGAGAGCACCAACACGCTGCAGCGGGCCGGCATCGCGCGACGAGCCACGCAGCCGCCTTTGACGGCCGACAGCGCACGGCGCACGGTGTTCATGGCGGTGATGTCGGCGCCGGATGCCAGCAGTACCCGCTGCGTTGCTTCGAGATCGGGCCAGTGTCAGCCCGGCGGCCGGCTGCTCCCACAAGGCTGAAGCACCGCCGGAGAGCAGGCCGATGACAAGATCGTTCGCTTTGCATTCATCGAGCAGGGTCAATGCCTCGGCGGCGCCCTGCAAGCTGCCGTCATCGGGCAGCGGGTGACCGGCTTCGACAACACGGATGCGCTCAAGCGCAGGGCTGCCGGTGTGCCCATACTTCACGCTGATCACACCGCCATCAATGCGCTCACCGAGGGCCGCCTCCACGGCGGCCGCCATCGCCCAGGTCGCCTTCCCTGAACCGACGACGATCACCCGCCGAATCGTGCTTAGATCGAACCACTCCTCGCCGATGCGCAGCCACTCGCCGTCGCGCTGCAGAGCCTTTGTCACCGCCGCGTAGCCGTCCACGGCCGCCACTCCGGCGCGAAAGATCGCTTCGCACTGCTGAACTCGACTCAATCGCACCGCCGACCTCGCGCTACGCTCCCGCACCGGGCACTGCCCGCCTCCACAGCCGCCAAAAAGGCACGGATCCGCGGCACGTGACGCTCTAGGCCGTCAAAGCCGTGGCTGCCCTCCTCCTCAACCACCTGCTCGCAGCCGTGCAGCGCGGTGATCGCCTCGCGGGCATCCAGCAGTTCATCGCCGAGTTGAGTAAGCAGCAGCAGGTTTTCCTTCCGGTACTGTGACGGCGCCATGGATCGAAGCGCTTGCAGATGGCCCTCGTGCCACTCATAACGGCTGCCGTCGTGGAGATTAAGACCGCCGGTCGGCCCCAGTGCACAACGCAGCGTTTCGTAGGGGCGCAGCGCCGGATTGATCAGCACCGCCCGCAGACTCGGGAACCGCTCGCTCAAGCAGAGTGCATAGAAACCACCGAGGGAACTGCCGATCACGCCGATGGGCTCGAAGCGCGCCACACACTCGATCAGCTCGCTCAGCGTCTCAAGCGCCAGCTGCGGATGGGTTGGCAGCGATGGGGCGAGGAAATCAACGTCCTGTAACTGCTGACGCAGAAGCATCGCTTTGTGGCCGTACCCGCTGCCGCCGAAACCGTGGATGTAGAGGATCATCCAGCGCACCTCACCGACCGATGCTACCAAGATCGCCTTATGCCCCAAGCAGTGCCACCATAGCGCAACTGATCGCTCAACGGGAAGATCCTCGCATTCGCCACGGCACAGCAGAGGATATAGGGGATTAAGCGATGAAATCACACGACAAACTGAGGTCGAAACTGCTCGACAACCCGGAGGTGCGGGAGGAGTACGAACGGTTGGCTCCGGAACTCGAACTGATCGATTCACTGGTCCGTGCGCGGACCCGGGCGGGACTGACTCAGGCCGACTTAGCCAAGCGGATGCAGACCAGCCAGTCGGTTGTCGCACGACTGGAGGGAGGCAGAACCATGCCGTCGCTCTCCACACTGCGCCGTTATGCAGACGCAACTGGGTCGCAACTCAAAGTCATACTCGAATCCAAAGCATAGGGCAGCACTATGCAACCGCAAGAGACCCACACCCGATGAGCACCTCAACCCCACCCACTGCGCACTCTCCTCTGCCGCCTGAGTCTGACGGCGCCATCACGGCTCGCTCCGCCGCCACTGGCCCCCTCCTCCCCGCCGGCTACGGCTGGCTGCCGTGGGCACTGCACGCCGACTACGCCCCCTGCCCGACGCCGCATCCCGGCGGCCTCGGCCCGGTTCCCATCGGTGGCAACGGCTACCTCAATACCGCCGACGGCGGTCTGCTCGCCCACTGCCACACTGATCTCGATGCCGTCTCCGTCTGGCTCGGCCGCCACCTACAGAGCCCGATGACGCGCACGCAGTATCAGCACGAGATCGAGCGCTACTTGCTCTGGCTCGGCATCGAGCGCGGCAAGGCGCTGGCTGAGGCGACCCCCGACGATGTCATGCTCTATGAGCAGCTGCTGCGCAACCCGGAGCAGTGGCCGCACTGGTACGGCCCCGAATGCCCGCGCAACGACCCGCGCTGGCGACCCTTTAGTAAGCCGCTGGAGGGGAAAAGCCGCTATCTGGCGCTGCAAGTGGTCAGCCGCTGCTACCGCTACCTCGTCGAGCAGGGCTATCTGCGTCTCAATCCCGTCGCCGGGGCCACGCACTTAACACGTCCACCCCGCCGGGCAGCGGTGCAGGAGCGCTTCCTCGATGAAGGCCTGTGGCACGAAGTCGGTCGAACCCTGGCTGAACTCCCACAGCAGACGGCTACGCAGCAGGCCCGCTACCACCGCGCCCGCTGGGTGCTCTCAGCGCTCTACGTGCTGCTGGCCCGGGCCAGCGAGGCGGTAAAGGCGCTACTGATCGTCCTGACGAAAGAGAGCTGGCTCTCCAAGACCGCGACCGGTTCGCCGATCAGATGGAGACCGATCACGCGGCCGCTGTCGTCGTGGAGCGGCTCAGCAACGACAAACCAGTCAGCGGTCCGCTGCACCGGCTCTGCGGCGAGCGTTGACAGATCCATACTGCGGGCAAAATCGACGGTATCGGCACTGAACCAGTTGTTGTGTGCCAGAACAAAGTCGCCGACGCGCGTGTTGCCGGCGATGGCTGGCGAGTCCGCAGCGGCGGCGGCATCGAGCAGCAGCAAATAGCGATTGCCGTCGCGCTCAAAGGTGCGACTGATGCTGCCTACGCCTTGGAGCACTTCAAGACTGCCCTTATAGGTGGAGCCGTCGAAAAGCGGCGCAAACGACTGGATGCTGATTCCGGAGCCCCCAACCTCCAACGTCGCAAAGGGCTGACGCTCTTCGAGCATGCGCCGAATGCCGCTGCGGAAACGGATGTCGTCACCGAACTGCTCCGGCGCCCAGCTGCGCATCACCGAGTGTCCTTGAGCATCGTGAACGTGGATGCGCAGACCCTGAAAGTTGGTGGAGTCACGGTAGAGGCCGATGATACTCTCTAAGGTCGCGAGCCCCTGCGCACGCTCCCCACCCTGCAAAATGTCGAGGATGGCCGGCTCCCGCGACAGTGCTACGGCACTGCCGATGCCGAAGTCCTCCTTCGACTGCAGCCGCTCGGCAAGGACTAGGCGCAGCGTCGCAGCGCGCTCCGCTACCACTTCCTCGGTCAGCTTCGGCTGTATGCTCTGCAGCGCGATCAGTCCGAGTGCTAGAAAGAGCGTGCCGGCCAGACCGACGATGAGCAGTAGCCGCCGTTTGAGCGAGAGCGCTTGCAGCACCATCAGTTACCCCTTGCTGTTTATTCTGTTTCGATTGAGTTAGGCGCTGCAACGATCCGGGATGAGGGCGACGGCACTGACTGCAGCAGAGGTAACACCGCCGGCTACCTGTCTTACAGGCCCGCACTTATTGGCTCATAAACCTAATGGTTATTGTAACACAGGCGTCGACACTGGCTGCTCTTCCACAGCAGACCGCTACGCAACAGGCCCGCTACCATCGCGCCCGCTGGGTGCTCTCGACACTCTACGTGTTGCTAGCCCGGGCCAGCGAGTTTGCCCAAGAGCGCATGTGCGATCTCTACCAAGTGCGTCGGCCGCACGCCGAGCAGGCCCATGGCAGGCTCGATGGGCTTGTGAACAATGCCGCCATCAGTGATCCCGGCGATTCGAGGCCCTGCCAAAGGTAACCGCCACTCTCACTCACCGCCGAAGTAGCGCGATCCAACGCCAGATATTGAGCACCGACGCTAAGGCCGAGGCGACGTAGGTGAAGGCACACGCGGTGAGGATACGCCGAGCGGCACGCTGATCCTGCGGCGCAATATAACCCATCGCCAAAATCGGCATCGCCCGCCGATAACTGGCATCGAGTTCAACCGGCAGAGTGATCAGATGCACTAAGGCTGAGACGCCGAACGAGAGCACCCCGACTAAGAGCATCACGCCGATCCCTCCAGGTGATCGCGTCACTAGAGCCATCACCGGCAGCAGCACCATCACCCACGCCCCGATCCGCTCCGCCTGTTGAGCAGCGTGCACCAACGAGGAGCGCAGCTTGAGCGGCGTATAGCCCTCGGCGTGCTGCAGGGCGTGACCGACCTCGTGGGCGGCCACAGCGACTGCGGCGAGAGAGCGTCCGTTGTAGTTCTGCTGCGACAGGCGTACCGCCCGGCCTTGCGGGTCGTAGTGATCGCCTGCTGCGGTGATCTCCACAGCGACCTCCTTGAGACCGCGCCGATCGAGCAGGTGGCGGGCGAGCTCTCCTCCAGTGCCGGGAAAGTCATCCCGCTCTCTGCTGTAATGGCGCAGTACCGACTGCGCGACATACGACGGCAGGAAGAGCACAGCCAGCACAAGGAGCAGCACTAGAGCAATCACCACGGCAAGATCGCAGCTCCTAGTAAAAGCGGTTCCACTTAGCCTGAATCCAGCGAGGATAGCCGCTGAACGAGTTCGGGTACCTTTTTAAAAGGCACCGCTGGAGCCGTTAGTTGGTCCACCGTGCCGGTAATGTAACAGTCGGCATCCGGGGCGTAGAACAGCCACGAACCGGAGACTCCCGTATGACCCAACAACGTAGACTTAGCAGTTCTTGGTGATTCACACTTTCTTCAAGGCTTCGGCAGGGACGGCGCGAACAGGTAGGCTTTGAGAAAAGATCAGATCTTTAGCAGCCGCTTCGAGGATCTTGCGGTGTTTGGAATTCACTGGGAAGGATAACGCAGACCGATAGGCGAGTGCTAGCGGTTTACGCTAGGACTAGGATCGCGGGTCAACAGAGCTGCGGGCCAGCGCCGAGGCTCACAGATTACGGCTGTGCTTGCCGCTATTGCGTTTTTCGTTTATTGCGATTAGATTTGTGTTCGGACATACGAACCCGGGGTACCCATGCAAACACCCAGGGCGATAACCAACTCCCCGACCATGAGGCTGCTGCCCTTGCTCGTGCCAGCGCGACGGAATTGAGCAGACTGCTGGCTCAGCAGCCGGTCTCCGACCGAGCCCGGGTTCAACTCGACGGCACCGACTTGGTGCTACCACGCCAAGCGCTTGCGCTGCTGCGTGACCTGCTTGGCGAAATGGCCCGGGGCAATGCGGTAACGATCGTGCCGACGCATGCTGAGCTCACGACGCAGGAAGCGGCAGACATCCTAAATGTCTCGCGACCGCATCTCGTCAAGCTCCTAGAACGGGGTGAACTGCCCTTCTCTAAGGTTGGCACCCATCGGCGAATTCGATACCGGGATCTGCTGGCGTACAAGGCTGGGCGTGACCGCGCCAGCGAAGAGGCCTTAGATGCACTGACCGAACAAGCCCAAGATCTCGACATGGGATACTGACGTGCGCCATGTGGTGGTGTTTGATGCGTGCGTGCTGTACCCGGCACCCATACGGGATTTCCTAATCCGGCTGGCGCGGCGCCAGCGACTCGATCCACTGCCGCAGCTCCGCGCGATCCAGCGGCTTGCTCAGAAATGCATCGAAAAGACCGGTCTCAAGGACCGACTCCACCTCGCTGCGGGCATAGGCAGTGTAAAGGGCAATAGGCACCCGGGTGTGTCCTTGGGCCCTCTCCTCTGATCGTATGCGCTCGGCCAGCTCCTCACCATCGAATCCGGGCATGTTGCGGTCGATGACCAAAGCATCAAAAGTCCGTGTTTGCCAGGCCTCCAGAGCGCCGGCGCCGTCCTCGGCCGTGGTGACCGTGCAGCCGAGTTGCTCGAGCAGGGTCCGGGCCAGGAAGACATTGACCGTCTCGTCATCGGCCACCAACACATTCAGTGTGCTGGCCGGAGCATCCCCGCCAAGGGAAGGGGGGGCACGGCCGCAGCCTGAGTCGGCGTTCTGGGTCGCCTCGAGCGCCGCAACCGGCGGCAACGGGAGCGTCACGCTAAACGTGGAGCCCTTCCCAGGCACGCTCTGAAGCGTAAGCTCGCCGCCAAAAAGTTCGGTAAGTTCGTGCACGATAGCCAGCCCCAGACCGTGGCCACTGCGCGAGCCTCGGTAGCCGGCGCGATCGAAGGCCGCGAAGATGTGCTCCTGATCCTCTGGGGAGATCCCCGGCCCGGTATCGCGCACCCGGAAGCTGATCCATTCACCGTGGCCTGCGCTTACCGTCAGATCGACTTGGCCCTCATTGGTGTACTTGATCGCGTTACTGAGCAGGTTCGACAGGATCTGGCCCAGCCGGGTGGCATCGGCCTCTACCCACTGCGGCACGCCAGGCTCGATTTCACTAGTGAACTGCAGGCCGTGCTCTTCGGCGAGGTGGCGGTGCACGGTGCACTGGCTTTCGATCGCGGCGTGCAGATCAAACGGCGCTGGCTGCAACTTGAGCCGGCCAGACTGCAACCTACCGAGATCGAGCAACGAATCAATCAGCTCCAGCAGCCGACGGCTGGCGTGGCGGCACTGCTGCACGTAGCTTTGGCGCTGCTCCTCCCCCAGATCCGATGTGGCAAGCAGCTCGACGAATCCGGTCAACGCGTTAAGCGGCGTGCGCAGGTCGTGGCCGACGGCGTTGAGGAAGGTGGTCTTGGCCGCCACTGCCTCGGCCAAATCCTGTGCCGCTCGCTTCTGATCGCTGATATCGAAGCTTACGCCAAGCATTTCCACCAGCTCGCCGCGAGAATTGGTGATGGGGTGGATCGTGAGCAGCGCCGGGAATCTACTGCCATCCCGGCGAACCAGTTCCGTCTCCATGCGGACGGGTTGGTGCTCATGGCACAGGGGATCGACATATCCGGGTAGCCGTTCGCTGTCAGCATCAGTATGCAACAGGCTGACGTGTCGGCCGATCAGCTCCTCACGGCTGTATCCAAATAGCGCCTCAGCACCGGTGCTAGCCTCAAGGATTACCGAATTCAGATCCGTTTTAATCAGGCTGACTGACTCGGCGGCCGCGAAGATCGCTTCGAGATCGTGCTTGCGCGCCTCAAGTTGCTCGCGCAGCTGCTGTTCAGCCTGCTCAGCACGCCGGCGCTCGGTGATGTCGTGCAAATAGCCGTGCCAGAGCGTACTGCCATCGGCCTGGCGTTCCGGCGTGGAATTCCCCTCGAGCCAGACCGTTCCCTTTGAGGGGTGGTGGATCCGAAAGCTTTGGCGCCAAGGCGACAAAGTCTTTGCCGATCGTTCCATGCTTCGGTTAACCTCGTCCCGATCGGCCTCGTACATTAACTCAAAGACGCGATCAGGGCACTCTAGGACCGTTTGCGGCGTAACACCGTAGGTGTCCTCAACCCCACCATTGGCATAGACAAAGGCATGGCGGCCATCAGGCCAGAGCTGGCATTGATAGATGAACCCGGGCAGCTGCGCGGTGAGGTTAGCCAGCTGCTCTCGCACTTTTTCCAAAGCCTGGCGCTCGCTGATATCGCGCAGGATACCGGCAGCATGCCAGCGCCCGGCAATCTGCACCGGCGCCAGAGTCAATTCCAGTGGGATCTCGTGCCCATCCCGGTGGACCGCCTCGACCTCCGTGTGCTCTCCCACGCGGGTCTTCCCCCCAGACTCCCGGAAATAGCGCATACCTGCCTGCATGGCCGCCCTGTGGCGCTCAGGGACGAAGCGGTCATGGAAGGGGGCGCCCTCAAGTTCTTCGGCGCGATAGCCGAGCAGCTTCTCGAAGGCCGGGTTGCAGTACACCAACCGGTCCTCGGCATCGATCAGCACAATAGCATCGAGTGCGGCGGTGGTGATCGCCTGGAACTTGGCTTCAGCGGCTTGATGCGCCTGTTCGAGATGACGCCTGTCGGTGATGTCCTCGAGGATATGGACGGAGTACCGGTAGGCCCCTTGTGCATCCCGGGCAGTATACGAGCGTGATAGGAAAGACCGGCCATCTGGCACAGAGAACTCCTCGGCGATCTCTGAACAGCCGGTCTCGGAAGCACTGCGTTGCCCGGCCGACAGATTGGCCATGGCCGACTGACAGTCGGGCAAGGGGCCATCGCCGCGGGGAAAGAAGTGCCAGTAAGGTTGGCCGATCACCTCTTCGAGCGTGGCGCCAGCCTCTCGGAGGTAGGCGCGGTTCGCCCGCAGGATGCGATACTCCTGATCGTGGATGAAGACCGGATGCCCCATGGCATCCATGGCATCGTCCCAGCTAGGAGTTAGAGGTGGGTCCATGCGGTTCTCCCGGGGCCCCGGATTATTCAGCGCAGATAGGCAAACAGGTTGGCGTAGCAGCGTATTCTCTTTATAACCATTAGTTTGCAGCCCAAACGGACCAGGCCCGACGCTACGCCATGGGTGAAACCGTATCGCTGTTCGCGCCGTCGTTCAACAAGGCTCTGCGGCTGGAGACGGGCGCGCAGCCCCTGAGTTCTGACACAGGTGCGATCCTCCAACGTGATGCCATCTACTGGGACGAGGCCTGCTGGCGCATGCTCGGCTACGACCCGACCGAAGGGCGGACACTGGGCTTTGCGGATTGGCGGGCGCACGCGCATCCGGACGACCTGCCCAAGGCCGAGCGCATTGTCTGGGCGAAGATCAATCGGGGCCAGCCGTTCACGACCGTATTCCGCTACCGCCGTGCCGATAGGGGCTGGCTTTGGGTGCAGGGTCGGGGGCAGATCGTGGAGCACGCCGCGGATGGTCGCCCTCGACGCATGTTGGGCACTCATGTGGAGATCGATCGGCTCAAGCGCACCGAGGGCGAACTCCGCCAGCGTGAGCACTGGCTCGGGGCGCTCCAGTCGATCACGGCCAATCCCCACCGAACGCTGGACGACAAACTTGTCGAGGTGCTGCGGTTGAGCGCTGAGGTTCTAGACCTCCCTTATGCCCGGCTCAGCCGCATCGGAGAGGGTAACTGCACCATTCGCGCCGCCTATCCGGAACGCGACGCGGCCCCGACCGGGACGGTCCACGGGCTTAGCGGCGCGTGCTGCGTACACCGGATCGCTGAGGAGCCGCAGCTGGCCGGGCCGTGGCTTCAGTGGGAGGAGCACAAGCGGCCGCAGTCCGTTCGGGGGGACGGCCCCGTGGGATTCGCCGGCGGGGACGGCGCACGGCGGCTGAGTCCGCTCTAGCTAACGAAGCTGGAGCGTCCTAAAACGATGTCTACAACTGCGACACTGGCTTTATGCCGCCAGAGATCATCAAGGTCAGTGGTCAATACTTTCCGAAAACTGCAGGGCACAGAAACGGCGATACAGCGCGCTGCTTGCTTGCAGCTCGCGGTGCACGCCCTGCCCTTCGATCTGGCCACGGTTGAAGACGACGATTCGATCGGCCGCTTTAACCGTTGCCAGTCGATGGGCGATCACTACGGTGGTGCGGTCGGCCATCAGCCGCTGTAGCGCCTGCTGCACCGTCTCCTCACTCTCCGGATCGAGAGCGCTGGTCGCCTCGTCGAGCAGCAGCAAGGCGGGATTGCGCAGCAGCGCCCGTGCGATGGCGATGCGCTGGCGTTGGCCACCGGAGAGTTGCACCCCATTGGGGCCAAGATCGGAGTCCAGACCCTGCGGCAGTGCCCTTAGAAAATCGAGGGCGTTGGCATCCCGAGCAGCCTGCTCGACCTCCGCATCGCTCGCATCGGGCCGACCATAGCGGATATTCTCCGCAGCGCTGCCGGTAAAGAGCACCGGCTCCTGCGCCACCAGGCCGATGCAACTGCGCAGTTGGGACGGATCGAGCGCACGCAGCTCGATCCCATCAAACCGTACACATCCCTGATCGGGATCGTGGAACCGCAACAGCAGCTGCAACACGGTACTCTTTCCGGCTCCAGAGGGGCCGACCAGAGCAACCCGCTGACCGGCTTCGACAGTAAGGCTCACCGCGCGCAAAACCGGCTGCTTGCGGCGGCTAGGATAGCTAAAGGTGACCTCCTCGAGGGCCACTTCACCGCGCGGCGGCCACGACAGCGGCGTAGGCTGGGCCGGAGCCTGGATCTGCGGCTTCGCATCGATGAGCTCAAAGATGCGATCGGTCGCCCCAACAGCCCGCAAGACATCGCCGGCCACCTCAGCGATAGAGGCTACCGAGCTGGCCGCCAAGACCGCGTAAAAGACAAAGGCCGAGAGCTCACCGGAACTCATGCGGCCCGCCAACACCTCATGCCCGCCCTGCCACAACACAGCGCCCACCGCCGCAAAGATGAGCAGCACCGCCACGCCGGCGAGCCACGAACGCTGCCAAGTCCGCAAGATGGCGGTCGCGAAGGCCTGTTCGACCCGCTCGGCGTAGCGGCGACGATCCTGCTCCTCATGGCCAAAGGCCTGTACGGTGGACATGGCGTGGAGCGATTCGCCGGCAAAGCTGCCGACATCGGCCACGCGGCTCTGGCTCTCCCGCGAAAGGCGGCGTACGCGCCGACCGAACCAAAAGATGGGCAGCAGGATCAGCGGAATGCCGCCAACCACGAGAGCGGCCAGCTGCGGGCTGGTGATAAAGAGCAGCGTCAATGCACCGACGAAGGTCAAGGTGCTGCGCAGTGCGATGGAGAGCGCTGAACCGAAGAGCGTCTGCAGCACACTGGTGTCAGCCGTAAGGCGCGACTGAATTTCGCCGGCGCCATTGCGTTCGAAGAAGTCGGGCTCAAGCGTCAACAGCCGGTGAAAGACGCGGCGGCGTAAGTCGGCGGCGAGGCGTTCGCCGATCCAAGTAATCAGGTAGTGGCGACTCGCCGAGGCGATCGCTAGCACCGTAATCAGGCCCAGAGTCACCACCAGAGCACGGTCGAGCATTTGGGCGTTGCCGGCCGCGATCCCCTGATCGATAAGCAGGCGCAAGCCTTGGCCGATGGCCAACACCCCACCGGCAGCGATCAGCATCGCCACCGCCGCTGCGGCGAGCCGCCAACGGTAGGGGGCAACCATGCGGGCTAGGCGCCAGAGGGTCGATTTTGCGAACACAGATGGGGGTCCTTAGGTATCGCGTCCTGCTGAGCTGAGCGTTAGAGCGGGCGCGGCGTCACTCGGTGGGCCATTCATCGAGCGACTCATACTCACCGATAGACCTCGCGTCGGTGTCCAATTCGGATAACCAGTACCACCAGAGCCTCATCGCGTATCGCGCAGACGAGGCGATAACTCCCCACCCGGTAGCGCCACAGCGGCGCCATCTTTCCCCTAAGCGGCTGACCTAGCTGCCGAGGGTCGTCCGACGCGCTCAGCCGCTCCTCGAATTGACGTATCCGCTGCCGCGCCTCGTGGTCGAGTTTTTTCGCGTCCTTCTGGGCTGAGCGGGTGAACTTAATCGCCCAAGCCACTCCAGAACTCCTCCGAGTCGATCACCTCCTCCTCGCCCCGTCTCACCCGCTCCAGGGCCTTCTCTGCCAGGTAAACGTCCTCCATGTCCTCCAGGCGGTCCTCGATGGCCTCACGGATGTAATAGGCGGTGGTACGGCCGGTCTGCTCGGCCAGCGCCTTCAGGCGGTCATAGGTCTCCGTCGGGAGCCTGACAGCAGTTTGTGTTGTTCGCATGAGCCGCCCCCCGCTAAATTGGTATGTTTGCATACCAAAAAGATACCACTATCGTGGCAATAGGCAAGCCTCCGGTTTGCACTCCCCACTGGGGCGCACTACACCGGCCGCAGCTGCGTAACCTTAGCGCCCTCTGGATCGGGCCTGCTTGACCTGATACATGGCGGCATCGGCACGATTGAGCAAGTCCTGGGGCGTCTCCTCGGGGTTGGCCACGGCGACACCGACACTGCAGCCGACCCGCACCAGCTGGCCCTTGGCCTCGATAGGAAGCGACAACTGTTCTTCGGCGCGCTTAGCCAGGCGGCGGCAGAAACGCAATGAGAAGCCGGGGACGTAGACCCAGACGGCTTAGAAGACGGCTGCTCTTGGCATGGATCCTCCTAAGTGGTGCTTTGCGCCGACGGGCCTTATGATCCTTGTCGGAGGGATCCATGGGGGTGATCATCGATTAGTTCACCTGTTAAACCCACCTGTCAAACGGCGCACCGCGGGGGAGTTCCGCCTGCATCCTCTTGATCATTTGGTGCCGATATTTCATTCCCACGCTATAAAGTAGCACAGGATCCAATCACGCCCTAGAGCCATTGCAAGAGCGCGCAGAATAAGCCGCAGGTGGCTTCCCCTCGTGGTTCTGCGCTGCGGTGGGTTGTTGATTTCAGGGGTCATCCCACCACCGCCTCGCACTGCCGACCTCGCGCTGGACTCCCGCACCGGGCACTGCCCGCCTCCACAGCTGCCAAAAAGGCACGGATCCGCGGCACGTGACGCTCCAATCCGTCAAAGCCGTGGCTGCCCTCCTCCTCAACCACCTGCTCACAGCCGTGCAAAGCGGTGATCGCTTCGCGGGCATCCAGCAGTTCATCGCCGAGTTGAGTAAGCAGTAGTAGGTTTTCCTTCCGGTACTGTGACGGCGCCATGGATCGAAGCGCTTGCAGATGGCCTTCGTGCCACTCATAACGGCTGCCGTCGTGGAGATTAAGACCGCCGGTCGGTCCCAGTGCACAACGCAGCGTCTCGTAGGGGCGCAGCGCCGGATTGATCAGCACCGCCCGCAGACTCGGGAACCGCTCGCTCAAGCAGAGCGCGTAGAAGCCGCCGAGGGAACTGCCGATCACGCCGACGGGCTCGAAGCGCGCCACACACTCGATCAGCTCGCTCAGCGTCTCAATCGCCAGCTGCGGATGAGTCGGCAGCGATGGGGCGAGGAAGCCAACGGCCTGTAACTGCTGCCGCAGAAGCATTGCTTTGTGGCCTCGCCCACTGCCGCCGAAGCCGTGGATGTAAAGGATCATTGATCTGACCTCAGTGACCGACTCCGACAGTAAGGCTCATCTCGCGCAAAACCGCTGCTTGCGGCGGCTAGGATAGCCAAAGGTGACCTCCTCGAGGGCCACTTCGCCGCGCGGCACCCCCTATTCGTAGTGGCTCCAAAGCCGGAGAACTTTTACCACCCTCTCCTCTTCGAGCACTTGGTACACTAACCGATGCTGAATATTGATACGGCGTGAGTAAGCCCCAGCGAGATCACCAATGAGCTTCTCAAACGGCGGCAGTTTGCGATAGGGGTCTTCCGCTATCGGCGTCAATAGCTCTTGGGCTTTTGGTTTGAGGCCACTGGCGGCCAACTTTTTTGCATCTTTCTGAGCCTGTTTGCTGTAAACCAACTTCCATGTCACCAGTCCAATTCCTCATCGCATTCGGCCACAGGGGTATCCATCCCCTCACGAATAGATTCCCGCATACCTGGTACAGATAGGAGGTAAAGGGTTTCCTGAATAGCCAACCAATCCTCTTCAGACACCAAGACAGCTTTGTTCCGCTTACCCATAATGACGATTGGTTGGTGGGATTCGGCAGTTTCGTCGATCAACCGATAAAGGTTGCTGCGCGCTTCGGTTGCAGTGATTCCGGCCATGACGCACCTCTTGCTCTGGCGTGTTCAACTTTGCATTATTGTACGCCCTTTGGTACGTACGTCAAAGCGAACGTCCTCTGTGTTGGAGAGACACTGAACCGAAGAGGGTCGGCAGTACGCTGGGGTCAGCCGTAAGGCGCGACTGAGGGCGACCTTCCACGAGCGGGTGAAGACCCCGGCCACATCACCCCGACCCGAGGATCTGCCTAGGTGGCTCGACAGGCTGCTCCGAGGCGACAGAGGCGTGGCAGAGGCAACGGCCGGACGCGCTGGTGCTCGACCGCCACATGCCCGATCTCGATGGTGTTGAGCTGGCCGAGCGCGTCCGTGCCGAGGAGCAGGCCGAGGGTCGCCCTCGGGTACCCATTGCCCTCTACACCGCTTACGCCCGTAGCGAGGTCGAGACGGTCCTTGAGGGTGGGCTCTTTGATACCTTTTTGGGCAAGCCGTTGGATCGTACAGAGCTGCGGCAATGGATCAAGTCGCTGGAATCGCTGGCACGGCGGCAGCCGCCTGATGCCAACACCAACCCAGGAGAGCTCCATGGCAACGCACTCCACTCCTAGCCAGGCGCAGCCCGCGGGATTGGCTACGGCATCGCGCAGCGCCTGGCCGAAGACGACTGGCGTGTGGTCATAGGCGATCTCGACGAGGCGGAGTGCCGGGCCGCCGCAGAGCGTATCGGCCCCCAAGCTAAAGCGATCGCCCTCTCGATGTGCGCGATGAGCGCAGCGTTGAACAGGCGCTAAACACGACGTTTGCAAGGGCGGCATGCAGAATCTCCGGCGACGATTGTGGCACTTCGTCGGCATCACACATCAGCGCCAACACTTCCGGATCGAGGACTCACCTTGAAATGCCTGCCGTTAAAGCATCAAAAGGCCACGCATATTGCAGTCGTCGCCTCTAGGCGGCATGATTCCAACCTCAGATTCCTACTCTTGAGGTCAGCATGCTCGTTTCTGACAAGGGGCAAAGGGGCAAGTCACCATCCCCAAGCACATTCGCATGGCCGCGGGCGTCGCACCTGGCAGCGAAGTCACCTTCAGTTTGGAAGGCAGCAAGATCGTCATCACACCCGTGAGCACCAGCGTTAAGGAGGACCGTCGAGCGAAGTTTAAGGCAGCAGCGGCACGGGTACGTGGAAGCCTCAGCGCAGAGTTCAAGCAGCTGGGCGCCGACGAAATCATGAGCTTCATCCGCGGCGACGAACCGACAAAGGACCAAAGCAGTCGTGGCTCTAGCTAATCTTGCAGACTACGACGGCACAGCCGGCGTACTCGTAGACACCAACGTATGGGTGGACTGTATCGACGAGGCGAGCCCATGGCATGACTGGGCCGTAGGACAGCTACAAGTTTGCAGCGAGCGGAGTCCGCTGCATGTCAATATCGCCATCTTCTCTGAACTCCTGATTCCGGGCCCAGACATCCGAGCACTGGATGCAATGCTCGATATCTACGACACGCTCAGAACATCGCTGCCGTGGGCAGCCGCCGGACTCACCGCTGCGGCCTATGCCATGTATCGACGTCGCGGCGGAACCAAACAGAAGCCTCTGCCGGACTTCTTCATCGGGGCTCACGCGGCGGTGTCCAACCTCAGCGTACTAACCCGCGATCCGAACCCGTACAAGAACTACTTCGCTAGGCTTGAAGTCATTGCCCCGTGATTCTGCGCACCATCCAAAAACCGTGGCGAAGTCACTGTTCGGCTTTCATAAAATCAACATGGAATTGAGCGCTCAGGGTAGGGGCCTCTATCATCGGTAGATGCCCGACGTCAGGCAGTTCCACAAATTGAGCCTCCGGCATCCCTTCTTTGAGATGAACAGCGCCATCAATCGAAAAGACACCATCATCGCTCCCCCAAACAGTTAAAACCGGCATTGGAAATTCTGGCAGCGGATCTATAATTCGCCTATCAAGCTGCACGATATCCCAGACATGCCGAAAATGCTCAATCCCCTCTTTATAGTCCTGTACAATATCTTTCTTTACACTCTCTGGAAAGTCCGGAGGATTCGAAAAAAGCAGATCCATCTGCAAATCAAAATCCTCCAAAGTCCGTGGCATAAAAGGATGCACACCAGCGCGCAGCGCACTCTTAACTTCATCGCTCCAATCGACCACACCAAACGGTCCCCCAACGAAGGCGAGCGTCTGTACATCGTCAGACTGTTGATCGGCAATCAAAGCGGCAATAGTGCCTCCCATAGAGTTCCCTGCGAGGTGCCACGTCGTAGGGTCAAACTGCTGCATCAACTCAACAATAAGGTCCGCTTGATGCTGTAGCGAATACGCTTCTAGCGAAAAGTCTCGACTGTCACCATACCCGGGAAGATCGGGGGCGATGGCTCGATACCCAGACGCTTTGAGCCGACAGATGTAGTCGTGCCACTGAGAGCGCTCGGCGAACAGCCCGTGCAACAGCAGAACGGACTCACCCTCCCCCGCCTTGCTTAAAGAGATTTCTCCTTCAGCGAGCTCAACCTGCGAAGATTCGATATTGCAAGGTGTGGCTACATTGCCGCCACTGGCGAAAGCTAGAGAGGCCTGGGCAGAGAGCGCCACAAGCATCGTCAATACTACTGAATAGAGCATAGCACCACTCCGATCTGTTTGCATATGCCTGAAGGCTACCGGATCGACCTCACTGCTCGCAACGGAGGCAATCATCGTTTGGTCCACGTTTGATAAACAGCCGCTTATGCGAGAAAGGACGATCGCTCAGGTAGAACGGCACGCCGAAGTAACGTTTGTCGGACGTTTTCTTGGACTGTTTCACGCTGCGACCTCAAGCTCTCGCCGTGGTCAATGGCCTCTGCAAGCTGCGCTCGGGTCACATCGCACATCTCTATGGTTTCAGGAACGGTAACGCAGACCTATAGGCGAGTGCTAGCGGGTTACGCTAGCACCAGGACTAGGGAAACCGTGCGTCAACCCACCACCGCCACCCACAGGTCCATGACGTTGGTCTGGGATCGCCTGTATCAGTTCAATCCACTCAGTACGGGCGCCGTGCAGGTTCCCCTGGATTATCTAGAGTGGTCACTAACTGGCCCTGTGGCGCGCTTTTCGGAGCCGATCCCTAAGTAGCGCACCACGCTCTTTTCGATCTCCACTATGACGAAGAGCGCAGCACCGAAGAGCAGAATGCGGCCCCAGTCGGCCAACGAAATGGCAGTTGTGCCGAATAGGGCGTGCATCACGGGCGCGTAGGTGAAGGCAAGCTGTAGCAGAATTAACAGACCGATGGCAATCCACATCGCCGAGGAGCGAAAGAGTGCCCACCCACGCCAAATCGGGTCGTAGATCAGGCGTAGGTTGAGCAGATAGAACGCCTGTCCCGCCACCAGCGTATTGATCGCGACCGTTCGGGCGAGTTCATCGCTGACGCCGACGACCTCTTCCATCCACAGGAAGTGACCGAAGGTCCCGATCCAGAGCAGGATCGCTACAAATGGGATTCGCCACAGCATAAAGCCCGAGAGCAGCGGCGTCTGCGGGTCACGCGGCGGTCGTTGCATCACCCCCGGCTCGCTCGGTTCAAAGGCCAGCGCCATGGCGAGTGTCACCGAGGTCACCATGTTGACCCAAAGCACCTGCACCGGGGTCAGCGGCAGCGCCAACCCCATCAGAATCGCCATCATGATGGTCAGCGACTGCCCGGCGTTAGTCGGCAGCATGTGTAGGATGGCCTTGCGGATATTGTCGTAGACCGTGCGACCCTCTTCCACCGCATGGGTGATGGAGGCGAAGTTATCGTCCGCTAAGACCATCTCGGAGGCCTCTTTGGCCGCCTCCGTGCCCTTGTTGCCCATGGCGACACCGACGTCGGCGCGTTTAAGCGCCGGGGCGTCGTTGACCCCATCGCCGGTCATCGCCACGATGCCGCCCTCGGCCTGGAGCGCTCGGACCAGCCGCAGCTTATGCTCCGGCGTCGTGCGCGCAAAGATATCGACTCCCTGAACCAGACGGCGCAGTTCGGCGTCATCGGCCGCATCGACGTGGTGTCCGGCTACTGCGCGTCCACCGCCGTTATCCCCGCTAATCTCCCCAGTGGCACTCTTGCCGATCCCCAGCTTCTCGCCGATAGCCCGCGCAGTCGCCAAGTGATCGCCGGTGATCATCTTGACCCGGATACCGGCCTGCTGTGCCTGCGCTACCGCGCCAATGGCCTCTTCGCGCGGGGGGTCGATGATGCCGACCACGGCCAACAGGGTAAAACCGCCGCGTTCGACATCTTCGTAGGTCAACTCCCGCCGCCCCCGTGGCTCCTTGCGGACCGCCAAAGCCAACAAGCGCTCGCCCTGGCCGGCGATCTCATTCATCGCCGCCTCCCACCAGGCGGCGTCGAGCGGCTGGGTCGAGTGGTTCACCTGCTCACAGTCGCACAACTCTAGGAGCCGTTCAGGGCTGCCTTTTAGATAGACGCCGTGCCAGCCGTGGTGGTCGCTATTGAGGGTGGCCATGTACTTGTGTTCAGAGTCGAAGGGGATGGCATCGAGTCGCGGCCAGCGGTCGGCATCGCGTTCTGGGTCGAGCCCAGCCTTGCGTCCTACGACAAGCAGTGCCCCCTCGGTGGGATCGCCCTGCAAGTGCCACTCGCCATCCCGCTGGAAATGCCGAGCGTCGTTGCACAGCACCCCAGCCCGCAACGCCTCAAGCAGTGCGGCGTCGATCTCGGCGGTAACCATCTCCTCGCCATCGATGCAAAATCCGCCGTGCGGTGCATAGCCGACCCCTTCGACTGTGACCCGCTGCGTCCGACTGACTAGGGTCGCCACCGTCATCTCGTTACGAGTCAGGGTGCCGGTTTTATCCGAGCAAACGGTCGACACCGAACCAAGGGTCTCGACCGCCGGCAAACGGCGGATGATGGCGTTGCGCCGTGCCATCTTCTGTACGCCGATCGCCAAGGCGATAGTCAAAATCGCCGGCAGCCCTTCGGGAATCGTCGAGACGGCCAGACTGACGGCGGCGAGGAACATCTCGTCGAGCGGATAGTCTCGGACCCAGTAGCCGAAGGCGAAGGTAAAGGCGGCCACGATGATGATGATCACCGCCAACCACCGCCCGAACTGTTCGGTCTGACGGATCAGCGGGGTCTGTAGGCGATCAACCTCACCGAGCATTGCCGAGATTCGGCCGACTTCGGTCTGCGCCCCCGTGGCGACCACGACTCCGAGCCCGCGCCCGAAGGTTGCCAAGGTGCCGGAGTAGGCCATCCCGCGCCGATCACCCAAGGCCGCATCGGCGGCGACCGCGGCCGTCTCCTTCTCCACCGGCACCGACTCGCCGGTGAGCACCGCCTCATCGACGCGCAGATTTTTCGCCTCGAAGAGGCGCAGATCGGCAGGGATCTTATCGCCCGCCTGAATCAGTACGACATCGCCAGGCACGATCGCCTCGGCCGCGACCTCACAGCGTTCGCCATTACGAACGACCACCGCCTGCGGCGATAGCATCTTGCGGATGGCATCAAGCGCTCGCTCCGCCTTCCCCTCCTGGAGAAAGCCGATCATGGTGTTGATCAGCACCACGGCGAGGATGACCCCGGTATCGACCCAGTGGCCGAGCAGCGCGGTTCCGGCCGCCGCCGCGATCAAGATGTAGATCAGTACGTTATGAAAGTGGCGAAAGAAGCGGACCAGCGGGCCGGCGCGCTCCGGCGGCTGGAGACGATTCGGGCCGTACTGCTCAAGCCGGGCCGCAACCTCCTCTTCGCTCAAGCCGCGACGGCGACTCCCTAAGCGCTCGAGTGCATCCTCGGCGGTCTCGGCGTGGTAGCAAGACGCGGCAGCATCGTGATCAACCGCGCCCTCTCCAGCGCTGTCTGAGCGGCTTGATGTGGTCTGGTGATCTTGATCGGCCATCTGTCTATGCTCTCGCTTGTTCTTGCTGCCCGCTTGCTCGCCGCGGTTTTCTCTCTTTCCCGCGGGGCGTGCCGTACCAACCGTGAGTCGCGGTGTTCACCACCTCACAGCAAACCTTAGAGGTCTTTTAAGTCAACTGCATCAATCGCTAATCGTCGACGTCCGGCGCGTCGGTATGCTGGCCTCGGAAGCGCTTTTCCTGGCTTACTTCTCGGCAGACTCGGCGGGATGGTCTCCTGGAACCTGTCCCCGCCCCTGAAGATTCAGCCCATAGAGTGCGGCCACGGGCAGGATCATGGCCAGGCCTTGTCGGGGGCTGTCCAGTCCCAGTTCATCGCGGAGTTTGCGTGCCGTTCGATCGGCGCGGTCGGCCTCGGCGACCCAGAAAATAATGCTCATTGCACTCTGAAACGTCAGGCCGAAAAAGGTCTTGATGGGTGGGTTGCTAATGCCGCTCGCGGGTACCAGGGTCGCGCCTACAACGCCCTCATTATGGGCAATATCCAGTGCCCGTTCGGAGGACGTCATCGGTCACGATAGCAACGAGCAATGATGTGGCTGCTGTCTTTTCCATGGTGGGTAACGGTATCCAGCCTGGGACGCGGACCCAAGAGTAGCATAGTCGATCCCGAGGATCTGCCTACGCGCCTTCCACTGGCGGGTGAAGACCCTATTGTTTTATGGTTATTGAACTGAATGGGGTATCGTGTCTTTGGTTGGAGGAGTTTTACAGGGGGGGGCACAGATGGAGCGGTTGGGCGAGCACGCGCCGGTGAAAGGAGTGCGTCGAACCGTTCTTGCTTGATGAGGCCCTGCAGTGGCTCGACAGGCTGCTCGGAGGCGACCATTAAGAGGAAAAATCATGAGCAGCGATGAGCCGCTCCAGACCATTCTGGTGGTCGATGACGAGCCAACCAACATCCAGGCTCTCGGCAGTATCCTCAAGGGCAACTACCGGGTTCAGGTGGCCAACTCCGGCGACCGGGCGTTGGCCATGCTACAAGCGCCGAATCGACCCAAACCGGATCTGATCCTCCTCGACATCGAGATGCCGGGGCTCGACGGCTACGAGATCTGTCGCCGCCTTAAAGCAGACCCGCAGACGAGCACCATCGACATCATCTTCATCACGGCTCGTGATGCGGCCAGTGATGAAGAATACGGCCTGAGCCTGGGCGCGGTGGACTACATCACCAAGCCGTTTTCACCGGCGATTGTTCGTGCTCGGGTCGACACCCACATGCGTCTTCGGCACAAGACCGATCTTCTTGAGCAGCAAGTTGCGGAGATCGATGCGCAGTGCTACGCCCTGGACCAAGCCCTGCAGCGCGCCGAGCGGTCCGAGCGAATCGGTGCCATCGGCCACTGGCTCGCCTACCCGGAAACTGGAAAGCTGATCTGGTCGCCTATGACCTACGCGCTTTGCGGCTTCGATCCGGAGGGACCGCTGCCGGACTGGGAGGCGTTCATCGCCCGAGTCCCCGAGGCGGATCGCAACCAAGTTGCAGAGATCCAGTTCGAGGCCAACCCTACTCTGCGCTCCTGCGAGGGGGAGTACCGCATCGTCCACCCCGGAGGCCGGACGCTGTGGGTTCGCGAGATCGCTCAGCGCTGGCAGGATGAGCACGGCCAGTCGATCATCCAGGGGACCATTCAGGACATCACTGAGCAGCGCGAGGCGCTGGAGCGCAGTGAGGCGCGCCGGCAGCAGATTGAAGCCATTCTCCGGGCGATTCCCGATGTAGCCCTGACCGAGACCGATCTAGAAGGTACGGTGCGCGAGGCCAGCTGCAGCGCCGAACGCATGTTTGGGTACACGCGCGCGCAGCTCATCGGCAGCAACATCTACACCCTCCACGACCCTTCCGATCATGCTCAGGTCCGGGAGAAGATCGCTCGCCTGCAGCAAACCGGCGAAGGCTACACCACGGAGTGCGAGCTGATTCGCGGCACCGGCGAGCGCTTTCAGGCCCAGTTGAGTGTCGCGCCGCTACGCAATGAGCGCGGCGAAGTGGTCGGCGAGATCGCTGCCTGCATCGATCTATCGAATCAATTTGCCCATGAGCAGCGTCTGCGCATGGCCCAGGAGGCGGCCGGCTTCGGGGTCTGGGACTGGGATCTAGCGGCGGATCAGGTCTGCTGGGATGAGGCGTGCTGGCGTATGCTCGGCTACGATCCGGATCAGCAGCGCACCCTAACCTTCGCCGACTGGCAGGCCATGGTTCATCCAGAGGACTTGGAGCGCGTCCAACCGGTGGTCGAAAGCCACCTTGCCGAAGGCCGACCATTCACCATCGAGCTTCGCTACCGCTGCGCCGATGGTGGCTGGCTTTGGGTGCAGGGCCGGGGGCAGACCCTGCGCCGCGCGGCCGATGGCTCACCAAGCTACATGGTGGGCACCCATGTCGATATCAGCGATCAGAAGCGAGCAGCACAGGAGCTAGCCGAGGCGGTGGCGGCCAAGACCACCTTCCTTAACGCCGTCAGCCACGATCTGCGCTCGCCGCTCAACGCGTTGACCGGCTTCGTCGAGCTGCTCGCCGCACCGGATTTGGGAGAGGAGGAGCGCCAGAGCTACGTGCGGCAGTGCCGCCACGCCAGCGCCCGCCTGCTGGAGCTGATCGACTCACTGCTCGACCTGAGCCGACTACAGGCGGGCCGACTCGAACTGCGGCCCGCGCCCTTCGATCTGCATGCAGCGATTCAGAGCCAGTGCACCGTCTACCGCCACCTCGCCGGCGAGCACGGCCTAGCGTTCACCTGCACCTGTGGGCTTGAGGCCGGCGTGCCACAGTGGGTGGAGGCCGACGCCACCCGGTTGGGACAGATCCTGTCGAACCTGCTCAGCAACGCCATCAAATACACCCAGGAGGGGGGAATCGATCTGAGGGTATGCACTGAGCTCGATGACCGAATCACCTTCCAAGTGCGCGATACCGGTCCGGGGATTCCCTCAGACCAGCAGGGGCACATCTTTGCGGCTTTTGATCGCGCCGGCTACCAGGGCTCGCGCAGCGGCCACGGCCTAGGGCTAGCCATCGTACGCGAACTCACCGAGCTGTTCGGCGGGGAAATCGCGCTCGAGAGCACGCCGGGGGTCGGCTCCACGTTTACCGTGACGCTCCCGCTAACGCCCATCGCAGCACCAGAGAGAGAACGCGATGCCGCCCCCGACATGGAGACCTCCCCCCTACCCCGCGGCGAGGAGGCCCCAGCGAGCCCGCTGCATGTGCTGGTCGCCGATGATGAACCGACGAATGTCTTTTTGGCCCAGGTCCTGCTTGAGCAGCTCGGCTGCACGGTCACCACGGCCAAAAACGGCACCGCTGCCTTAGAAGCGTGGCAAACGCAACGGCCGGACGCGCTGCTGCTCGACCGCCACATGCCCGATTTCGATGGCGAAGTGCTGGCCGAGCGTATCCGTGCCGAGGAGCAGGCCGAGGGTCGCCCTCGGGTGCCCATTGCCCTGTACACCGCTTACGCCCGCAGCGAGGTCGAGACGGTCCTTGAGGGCGGGCTCTTTGATACCTTTTTGGGCAAGCCGTTGGATCGTACAGAGCTGCGGCAATGGATCAAGTCGCTGGAATCGCTGGCACGGCGGCAGCCACCCGATGCCACCAACCCTGGAGAGCCCCATGGAAGCGCACTCCACTCCTAGCTGGGACGACGCTATGGATGCCATGGAGCATCCGATCTTTTTGCACGACCAAAACTACTGCGTCCTGCGCGCGAACCGCGCCTATTTAGAGCAG
>NZ_NRRN01000037.1 GCF_016583625.1 Halorhodospira abdelmalekii
ACTCCGCCCACTCCGCCCACCCGCGCGGCCTGCGGGTCACCGATGCTGCCGCCCTAGAGTGCGTCAAAGACGCTGTCGGTGCCGTGCGCACTACGCTCGAGGCGGCGCTCTCAACCGGCATGGCCACCTCGCCGATGGCCGGCCTGCGCATCCGTGTAGCCTCCGGCAACGTCATCACCGCCCGCCCGGTCGGCGTCCGCAACGGGATCGATCACCAATACACCGGTGAACTCCGGCGGGTCGATACCGTCGCCCTCAAGCGCCGCCTTGATGATGGCGACATCGTCCTCGTCTCACCGCTTGGCTACTCGCCGACGGGTGAGGTCTTTAACCTCTCGGCTGAGTCGGTCGCTCACGCCACCGCTGTCGCCCTCGCCGCCGATAAGCTAATCCTGCTCAGCGCTCACGCCCCGCTGCGCGGCGCCGACGGTACACCGGTGCGCGAACTGACGCCGAGCGAGGCGCAGCAGTGGCTGGCTGCCTCGTCGCCCTCGGCCTCGTCGCCCTCCGCCACCAAACAGCAGCCAAGCGCCACGCCCATCCCACAACAGGATCCGGAAGCGAGCGTCGATTCGAGCCCTGCCGGAACTGCGCCCACCGCTACTGGGTGCTCCTGTGCTCCGCTAACGCATGCTGCGCTGACGGGTACCGCTCGGCGGTTGCTGCGTGGTGCCGCTCAAGCGTGCAGCACCGGTGTGGCGCGCGTTCACCTGCTCGATCGTCGTCAGGATGGCGCCTTGCTGCTAGAATTGTTCACCCGCGACGGCGTCGGCACGATGATCGCGCAGCAGCCCTTCGAGGCGCTGCGCACCGCCCGGCTCGACGACATCCCCGGGATCCTGGCGCTGATCCGCCCCTTGGAGCAGAGCGGTGCCCTGACGCAGCGTTCGCAGACGCTGCTGGAGCAACAGATCGAGCACTTTACGGTCGCCGAACGCGATGGTGCCGTCGTCGCCACCGCCGCGCTGATCCCGTGGCCCGATGCAGGCGCCGGCGAGATCGCCTGCCTGGCCGTCGACCCCAGCTACCAGGGGAGTGGACGGGCTGCAGCGCTGCTGCGCGCCCTGGAGCAGCAAGCGCGCCGCCAGGGCCTGCACGATCTCTTTGCGCTGACGACCCACGCCGAGCACTGGTTTCGTGAGCGCGGCTTTCAAACCGTCGATCCGGCGGCGTTGCCGGCGGCCCGGCAAGCGCTCTACGACGTCAACCGCGGCTCGAAGGTCGTGGGCAAGAAGATCTAAAGGGCTGACCAGCTTAGAGGGCTTAAGGGTTTTATGGGGTTTTAGGGGCTTAATGAATTCATAAGGAATTATAGGATTTGAAGGATCTAATAGAATGGATCAATATTTACAATTGTTGAGCGAGGTGCTTGAGCACGGGCACCGCAAAACCGATCGCACCGGTACCGGCACCCTCTCGCTCTTTGGCCGGCAACTGCGCTTCGATCTGCAAGCCGGCTTTCCGGCGGTGACGACAAAACGGCTCTTTTGGCGCGGTGTGGTCGAGGAACTGCTGTGGTTTATCCGCGGCAGCACCAACGCGCACGAATTGAGTGAGCGCGGCGTCCATATCTGGGATGCGTGGGCCGATGCCGACGGCGAGCTCGGCCCCGTCTACGGCGCGCAGTGGCGCCGCTGGCGAACCGCCGATGGCCGCCAGATCGACCAGCTCCAGCGGCTACTTGAGGAGCTGCGCACGCACCCCGACTCCCGTCGCCACTTGGTCTCGGCCTGGAACGTCGGTGAACTGGAAGAGATGAACCTGCCCCCCTGCCACCTCCTCTTTCAGTTCTATGTGGCTGAAGGCCGTCTCTCCTGTCTGCTCTACCAGCGATCGGCCGATCTCTTCCTCGGCCTGCCCTTTAACATCGCCTCCTACAGCCTCTTGACCCACCTGATCGCCCGCCATGTCGGGCTTGAGGTCGGCGAGTTCGTCTGGAGCGGCGGCGATTGCCACCTCTATCTTAACCACGTCGAGCAGGCCCGCGAGCAGCTGAGCCGTACCCCGCGCGCCCTGCCGCAGCTCCATATCTCGGCACCGACCAACGACCTTTTTTGCGCGCGCTCCGCCGATCTCCAGCTTGTCGGCTACGACCCCCACCCTCACATCCCAGCACCGATTGCCGTCTGATGAGCCGAAACAAAGCCAAAAGCACAAAGGTCGTCCTCATCGCCATCATGGGCCGCAACCGCGTCATCGGCGATGGCACCACACAGCCGTGGCACTTTCGCTGCGATCTGCGCCGCTTTCAGGCGCTCACCCGCGGTCACCCGCTGATTCTTGGCCGGCGAACCTTTGCTGCCATCGGCAAACCGCTCCCTGAGCGCACTCATATCGTCCTGACCCATAATCCAAAGGACCGCCCGCCTGGCGTCCTTACTGCCGCAACGATCGACAACGCCTTGCAACTGGCCGCAGCGGCCCCGGGCGGTGACGAGATCTTTGTCATCGGCGGTGGTACGGTCTACGAACAGCTGCTGCCCTACGCCGACCGCATTGAGCTGACAATCGTCGACGATGCCCCCGCCGGCACGGTGCACTTCCCCATCCTGGATGAGACGCAGTGGCAAGAAGAGTCCAGTGAGAGCGCGGCCGAAGCAGGATACGCGCTACGCTTCGTTCGCCTGCGGCGGCGCTGAATCGACCGGGCTACCATTCATTGGCCCACAAGCCCGCCACGTAGCGGAGGGCACGAAAACTCGAAAACTGCGGAAACAACTGCGAAATCTGGACAGGCACACCGAAAAATACCCGCCGTTTCTTGTTCACTTTGCCTGCGACTGCAAGACCTATCTCTGCCACTTGCGCACTTTGTCACTCTCCTGTAAAAGGGGCAGGGCTTGCGCTTAGCAGTTGCAGATCCGCAATCGTGAGAAGCCACGGATTGCAGCAGCGGATTCTGTGTGTGTTTGCGTTGCTGAGTGTCGCGTCAAGGATCGCGCAACCCAGTCTACACTGGGTACAGTGGTCGGCACGTTCGGTTCAGGCCTCGGCGTGCTGAAGAGCCACAGACCAAAACGAAATAGAATAAACTCCGCTCTACGATGGAGGAGCACCATCCATGAAGTTGAAGAACCCCACGAAAAAGATCATTGCCGCCGTTGGCGCGACCGCCCTTGCGGCCCCGCTGGCTGTCTTGGCCGACGGCCACAGCGAGCGCGCCCAGGTCTACGGTTTTGTGAACCTCTCGGTCGACTATGAGGGGTATAAGGCGGCAGACAACTTGGTAGATGACGAGGGCAACCCCCGGGAAGTTGAGGACGGCAACCTGGCCATGAACACCGGCTCGTCGCACTTCGGCCTCCGCGGCAGTGAGGATCTAGGTGGCGGCCTGAGCGCCGTCTATCAAGCCGAGCTCGAGTGGACCTACACCGGTGATGTCCAAGGCTCCGGCGGCGGCGGCCAGTTTATTACCCAGGTCCGCGACAGCTACGTCGGCCTTGATGGGGAGTTCGGTCGTCTGACCCTCGGTCGGCAGGTCCTCGGCAATCAGTTCGTCTACGACGGTCCGGGGCGCGACTGGATCGCTCAGGTCGGCACCTCTGGCGGGGCACTGAGCATGGGCTGGTGGGGAGAAAACGACGATGGGGACGTGGTCTGGAATGGCTGGGGCAGCCGTGCCAATAACATGATCCGCTACACTGCGCCGTCGAGCGGGGCACTCAACCTGGTGTTCAGCTTTGTGCCCGGCCACTTCGGTGTCGCCGATGAGCATACTGTCGGCGCTCGAGCCGCTTATGCCGAAGGCCCGCTCTCTTTTGGCGCTACCCTGTGGCACCACATGGGGGATGATGCCATCAGTCTCTTCTCTCTCGGTGGCCGCTACGACTTCGGCGCCGTGACCCTGGGCGCCCAATTCTCGGCCCAGAGCCACGACGCCGACGATTTCGATAACGATCACAGCGCAGTGGCGCTCGGCGCGATGATGCCACTTGGCAATACGGGCCGCGTCAAAGGCATCGTCACGCAGCACATGGATGACGGCGACGACCTTGATTACACCACGATCGCCGCCGGCTACGACCACATCTTCAGCTCGCGCACCGAACTGCGCTTCGCCGTTGCTGCAACCCTCAACGACGAGAACCGTAACGTGACACCACACGCCTACGGCATCTACGGCCCCTCGTCGATCGAACGAGGTGATATCGCCGCTGACGAGACCCACATGACGGTCAGCGCCAACCTGCGGCACTCTTTCTAAGGGCTGCCCGATAGGCCGCTGGTCAGCACAACACGGTGCGATACCAGCGGCCCGCTGAGCGATGCCCGACGCGCCGCTGGCCAGGCCGGCGAGTGAAGGGTACGACGGTCAGAGTACCAAAGCGGGACGCCCCCATAAGGGGCTGTCCCGCTTTTTGTGACACGACTTTTTGTGCCTCCGTCTGCACGCTAGCAGTCTCTTTGATTACATCCGATCTTTTAGATACAATCTCGACTGTTTGATTAAACTCATTTTCCCTCTCCACACCCAGCCAAACGACCGATCGATCTATGACCCATCGTCTACTCCCCTACGCCGCCGCCACGCTCTTTGCCTGCGCTGCCCTGAGCGCCCAAGCCAACCCCCAAGAGGAGCGCCACAACTTCACCTTCTACGGCCAAATCGGCTACGAACTTCAATATCTCGACCCGGAGATCAGCGAGGCCGACGGCCTCGACTGGGGCGCCTATCTGTCGCGCATCGGCGTGCGTGGCGACTACACCATCAGTGACGAGCTTGCCGCCGTCTACCAAGTCGAGAGCTTTTTGCTACACGGCGAAAGCGGCGACCCGATTGGCTTTCGCAACACCTACGGCGGGCTCCGGCACGCGACCTTCGGCGAGTTGCGCTTTGGCCGCCACGACACTCCGCATAAGCGGGCCAATCTTCCTTTCTTTGCCGGCGCCAATTTGCTCTTTGACACCGCCGAGGGCAGCGGCAGCGGTCTTGGGCGCTGGAACACGACACTTACCACACCGGAGACGGATAGCGGCGATGAATTGTTTCACGCTATCGCCCGCGGTCGCGGCTTTATCGCTCAACGCTTTCAGCGCTGGCACGGCACCCTGCACTACCTCAGCCCGCGCATTCACGGCGTGACCTTCGAGGCGGCACTGCGCCCCGTACAGGAACAAGGCGGCGAGGAGAGCTGGGTCGATTTCTCCACCTCGCTGACCTACCGCCACGATCAGTGGCTACTCAACGCCGCCTACGAGAGTGAGGGTGCGCTTGATGACAGCGGTGCCGGTGGCAGTGGTGTCTATAGCTCGTGGCTCGTCGGCGTCCTCTTTACGCCGAACGACCTACTGAGCATCGGTGCGCAAGTCGAGCAGCTCGATATCGACGTCGATCGCGACCTCCACGGCGATCTCCTGCGCATCCTGCTGCCGATCAAACTCGACTTTGGGCAGCACTACGTCCACACCTTCTTGAAGTACGACGACTTCGACTACCAGGATCGCACCGCCGCGTGCGAAGAGGGCTGCGCCGACGAGTGGCTCGACATCGGCCTGCAGGTCGGCTACTTCCTCGATACGGAGCGCAACACCCAAGTCTACGGCGTTGCCGGGTCGGCGATGGACATTGAGGGAGTCAACTACGGTGTCGGCGTCCGCCACCACTGGTAGCCGGGAGCGTCATTCAGTGGTAGTGCACCCCTGGACGGGCCTCGACCTGTGCCGGGCGCTGATAATTGGCATCGAGCTGTGAGGCGCCGATACCGAGCCAACCGACCACTCCGGGGCCGGCGTCGAAGTCGGCGACTCGCAGCCCGAAGCTCCAGATTTCGTAGCGCCCAGCAGCTTCTATAAAGAGGTAGTCGCGCTGGGCGCTGCCGCCCGGCATGCTGATATCGGCCCCGCTGTCGCCCCAACGCGACTGCTCCCAAGCGTAGTTAAGCGTCAACCAGCCGACGCCGACGCCGACCGGGCGCCACAACCCGGCCCCCGCGGTGAGCTGCCAGCTCCCCAGATCGACCGTATCACTGCTCGTCGTATCGTCGTTGCTGTCGAGTACATCGACCTCGTAACGCTCATAGCGATAACCAAGACTGCCGGTCGCCAGCAGCGGCCAACTTCGGGCAAAGTAGGCAGCCACACCGCTAAGCTGGAGATTCGGCACGATGCGCGCGATCTCTTCGAGTTCTTCGTGCGCTTGCGGCAAGTCGATGTAGTCGATCTCACCATCAGGCCCCGGCACTCGATAGCGGTCCCCTGGCTCACCAGCGGTCACCCCGGCCATCAGACCCCAAAGCCAGCCGTAGTAGAAGGGGTAACGATCCAGCGGCTCGGCGTAGACCCGCTGCACCCGCTCCCCCGGTTCGACGACGATCTCATCGATGACCTCTTGGTAGCGCGGGTGATCGCGCGAAATCCGCACCGTGTAGCGCCCTGCTTCGGCCGGGCGGCGGATTGCAGCGGCACTCAACCCTTCGTGCCCCTCAATATGAATGCGGGTGTTGCGCCCTTGAGTGCGCAGATCGAGCTCACCGAAGCGGCGCTCGGTTAGGCGGACACTGTAAAAGGCGGCCGGCGAACCGGCGGCAACCTCAATACGCTGCACTTCATCCCGGTGCTCGTCACTGCCGAGAAGACGCAGCCTATAGCTGCGCCCGGGAGTAACGGCAACCCGCGCCGGCGTCGTATATCCGCGGCCATCGAGTTCGATCACGCTCCCCGGCGGCTCACTGTGCAAGTAGAGCGTCGCCTCTTCGAGTTCGCGCCAGCGGCGCGGATAGAGCGTATCGATCCGTCGCTGCTCACGACTCAATAACGCCTCGCGCCGCCCGCCACGCTCAGCGATCACCTCTACCTGCGAGGAGAGATCGTCGAGGCGCAACGCCCCGGTCCAGCCTTCACGGTCGGTCACTAAGCGATACCCAGCGAGGGTGAGCGCAACCCCAGGTTGTGGTTGCAACGTCTCATCGTCGATCACGATAAAACGGACCCGCTCCGCTTCGCCGCTTCGTCCTGTGCTTCGTTCTGTGTTACTGCCGGTATCGACGACAGGCAGGACCCGCATTCGCTCCACGGCACTTCGGGCCTTCTCGTTAAAGTAGACCGCAAAGGTCGTCTCGCCTCGCTCTGGAACGTAGAGCCGACGCTTCTCCAGATCGAGTCGTCGCACCGTTTCGAGCCCATTCATGGCGCGGTCCAGGCGCAGCCCAGGGCGATTCACCGGGGTCGCCTCAAGCAGTTCAAACTGCGCCAGCGCTGGCGCCAGCGTAGCGGCTTCGGCCCGCATCCGCTCCATCCGCGCATCGCTTACGCGCAGCGTTGCCACCCAACCCTCCGCGGCGCGCTGTTCGCGCACCACCTCGGCCCCGGCAATCGCAACGTGGCTTAAGGAGGCGACCGTCGACTCAAACGCCAGCTCCTCAAGGCGCTCGACGGCATCGCCGGCCGGTGTGCCAAGCTCGCCGCGCCGCTCCAGACTGCGATAGACCTCGCGCTGCTCCCCGCGAATCGCCGTCACGACTTGACCGGCGAGCTGGTAGAGGGCGGCCTGCCGGGCCGCCTCCGGGGTCTCGCCGAGGCCGTGGCCGTAGGCGTAGCCGGCACGCTCCTCGTCACGCGCCTGTGCCCACAGCGCATCGGCGCTCTGCGGCTGCGCCTCTCGGCCCGAAGTGGCACAGCCGACCAGTGTCGCGCCGAGCAGTGCCACCATCAGCGCCACGACGCCCAGCAACGGTTTCGGTTTCAGTGTCAGCTTCGGGTTCAGGTTCAGCGTCGACAACCACATCCACCGCCGCACTAGGTGCAGCGGGCGATTCAGAGCACACAAAGCGCTAATCACGCTGTTCACGCTATTCACGTTGCTGCTGCTCGCGCTCTTTGCGCAGCCGCTCAAGCGCCTCGCGCTTGCTGCGCTCAAGCTCACGGCGTTCTTCGCGCTCGGCCTCCTGTGCAGCGCGCTCAGCCTCGGCCTGCTGCGCGGCACGCTCCGCTCCATTGGCACAACCGCCCAGGGCCATGCCGAACAAGGCCAACGTCAAGGCCAGCGTCAAAGTCACCACCCCGATCGACATTGCGCCACGCCAGCGCCGGCCCAGGCCCAGGCCCAGGTCGGCCCCGGAACTGCTCGCTGTGCCTGCTGCAACCTGAGCAGGCCCGCAGCGCCGCCATCGCCGCCGCCCCCGCAACCACCACCGCTGCTTGACCATCGCACCGCTCCTCAACCGCCCATAGTCACCCAACCGGCATCACGATCGCTAAAAGAGCCGGCCCATGACGACGGAAAAACCCTCGCGCGCCCCTCCCTCAAGATTAAACCCCACATAACCGGTTTCGTCGACCCTCACCGTAAGGCGCGCAAAACCGCCGTAGTTCCGATCTTCACGAAAGTGTTCAGAGGCGCCATCAGCCCAATCTTGATCGCCGTCGCTGCGCAGCGCGGAGAGCCCGGCATGCAGCCACAGATCCCCAAGACGCACCACAGGCCCAAAGCGTCCGAGGAGTTCAAGCCACTCGATCTCACTCTCACCCGCCTCCGCATCACCACTGACCGAGTACCACGTTAGCGACGTCGAGGCCAAAAGCGAGAGCGGCGCCGAGGCAAAGAGGTGACTGCGCAGCCCGACTCCGAGATAGTGGCCATCGAAGCGCAGACGCACATCGTCGCGCGGGTCGTCCTGCCGAAGGCGAATCCAGCCACCGAACAGCCCCGGCTGCACCTGCACCCGCGCCGCTTCATAGAGCTCGAAACCGACACGCTTGCGCCGCTGCTCACGACAACGAGCGGCGTAGCAGTGATCGCTGCGCAGGTGCTCGGCACGGAAGGCGAGATCAACCCCGCCGCCGACCGGCGACACCGACTCTCTCTGGTAACGGGAAGCGTGCCAGCGACTGGAAGCTTGGTGGTTGGACTGGGCGTTGGACTTGGTATTGGACTGGGCGGAGGAATACGCTTGAGAATGGCCGTGGAAATCGGAGCGAGAGTGGACAGGCGAGAACGACGCGGGCGAGAACGACGCGGCCGGCGGCAGACTGCCCTGCAGCGAACCAGCCGAGGGGCCGGCCTGAGCAGAAAGGAGGGGCAATAGCAAGACAGCTGCAACCGCGGCGAGCGCCCACCGCGCCGGCGACGACCACCGCCGCCCGCGCCAGCGCCCGCCTCGGTCACGGCTCACCGCTTCATAGCCTCGAAAAACTCGCCATTGGTCTTGGTCTCTTTGAGTTTGTCGAGGAGGAATTCGACGGCGGCAACCTCGTCCATATTGTGGAGCAGCTTGCGCAGAATCCACGTCTTCTGCAGCTCCTCGGGGGTCATCAGCAACTCTTCACGGCGCGTTCCGGAGCGATTGAGATGGATGGCCGGGTAGATGCGCTTCTCGGCGATCCGCCGATCCATGTGCAGCTCCATATTGCCCGTGCCCTTAAACTCCTCGTAGATCACCTCATCCATGCGCGAACCGGTCTCGACGAGTGCCGTTGCCAAGATCGTCAGGCTGCCCCCCTCCTCGACATTTCGAGCAGCGCCGAAAAACCGCTTCGGCCGGTGGAGGGCGTTGGCATCGACCCCGCCCGTCAACACCTTACCCGAGGAGGGTACAACCGTGTTGTAGGCGCGGGCCAAGCGGGTGATCGAATCGAGCAAGATAACGACGTCCATCTTGTGCTCGACGAGCCGCTTAGCCTTCTCAATCACCATCTCGGCGACTTGGACGTGGCGCGAGGCCGGTTCATCGAAGGTCGAGGAGACGGTCTCGGCGCTGAGCACCGATCGGGCGAACTCCGTAACCTCTTCGGGCCGCTCGTCGATCAACAAGACGATCAGGTAACACTCCGGAAAGTTCGCGTTGATGCTCTGGGCGACGTTCTGGAGCATCATCGTCTTACCGGCCTTCGGCGGAGAGACGATCAAGCCGCGCTGCCCTTTGCCGATCGGGGCTACAAGATCGATCACCCGGGCGGTCAGATCCTCGGTCGAACCGTTGCCGCGCTCCATCCGCATCCGATTGCGGGTAAAGAGCGGGGTTAAGTTCTCGAAGAGAACCTTATTTTTGGCCGCCTCGGGCGGCTCGTAATTGATCTGGTCGACCTTGAGCAGCGCAAAGTAGCGCTCGCCGTCTTTGGGTGGGCGAATCTTGCCGGTGATGGTATCACCGGTGCGCAGCGAAAAGCGGCGAATCTGACTCGGTGAGACGTAGATATCGTCCGGACCTGCCATGTAAGAGGCATCCGCCGAACGCAAAAAACCGAAGCCATCTTGCAGGATCTCAAGTACACCGTCGCCGTAAATCGAATCGCCATTTTTCGCATGCGCCTTGAGAATGGCGAATATGACATCCTGCTTGCGCGAGCGCGCATAGCCCTCAATGCCCATCGACTGGGCGATTTCCAGTAGTTCCGTGGCAGGTTTTCTCTTGAGCTCGGTGAGATTCATGATCTGTTTCGTGTACGGGGGAGGGGCAGGCGCACTCGCCAATCGCTCGGCGTGCGGCTCTCAGAGAACCACGCCGCCGCATCAGCCAAGCCGAAGCGCATCACGCCTCGCAGATTAGAGATTGCTGTCAATGAAGGCCGTCAGCTGCGATTTCGACAAGGCGCCGACTTTCGTCGCCTCGACATTGCCGTTTTTGAAGAGCATCAGCGTGGGGATCCCGCGAATGCCATACTTCGGCGGGGTCTCCGGGTTCTCGTCGATGTTAAGTTTGACGACCCGCAGCCGCTCCCCGTATTCACCGGCGATCTCCTCAAGAATCGGTGCAATCATCTTGCACGGCCCACACCACTCGGCCCAGTAATCGACCAGCACCGGCTCACTCGCCCTGAGCACGTCTTCCTCGAAGCTCTGATCAGTGGCGTGCACGATAGCGTTGTCGCTCACAGTTGGTAACCTCCAGCTTTTTTTGGATCATAGCGCGGCAGCGTATGGCCGCTCGATTTGGAGTCCGGGATCACTCACAGGGGAGCCGGTCGATGCAGACTGTCCCGGACCTGGGCGGAATGGATGGCCCTCTGGGGCCGACGACGGGGCCGATGGATTTTCTCTGCGACGTTTGCGCGGAAAATAGCTGCCAGCAACGGCCTTGTCAACTCCGGACCCCACTCAACCAACCCAGTGGCGCTTGGCAACGGCCCACCACAGTCGGCGTGAATCGTACGATCGCCTCAATCGAGACGCCGCTCCCACGGCAAGCCTGCGGTCAACTCAGCCCAGGCATACTCTGGATCGCCGACAGCGAGAAAATCGGGGTTAAGGAGCCCTTGTTTCGAATTGTAGCGCAATTCTGCCAGGCCGACATCCACCATGCGACCACCGGCCGCCTCCAGCACGCAGTGCGCGGCCGCGGTATCCCACTCGCTCGTCGGACCGAAGCGCGGATAGAGATCGGCGCTCCCCTCGGCGACTCGGCAGATCTTCAGCGAGCTGCCGACCGACAGCGCCCGATGCTCACCCAGGCGCTCGAGCAGACCGGCAACAGCCGGGTCCAGATGGGAGCGGCTCACCACGACCGTCAACGGCGGACGGGCGCGGCGCGTTTGAATCGTCTCGCCCCGTTCTTCGCCCCGCTCCTCGCCCTGTTTTTCGCCCAACTCTTCGCCGTGGCATGCGGTGAAGCGGTACGCTGGCCCCGGCGCACTCGCCGCCCAGCTCACCCCCAGATCGGGGGCGTGGACCGCACCGAGCACCGGAACACCACGGCTGATCAGGGCAATGTTGACGGTAAATTCGCCGTTGCGCTTGATAAACTCGCGCGTGCCATCGAGCGGATCGATCAGCCAGTAGCTCGACCACTGCCGCCGCGTCTGCGCATTAACCTCATCGCCCTCCTCCGAGAGCTGCGGCAGCTCCGGGGTCAGCTCGCGCAGACCGGCAGCGATCACCTCGTGCGCTGCCCGATCGGCCCGCGTCAGCGGCGTCTCATCCGGTTTAGCGCTCACCTCCCACTCACCGCTGCGGTAGATCTCAAGGATACGCTCACCGGCTGCTTCGGCAATCCGGCGCACCGGAGCCAACCACGCCTGCCACGCTTCCGACTCTTCTAAGCGGTTTAATCGAGCGTCGCCTTGCACAGCAGATCGCTTCACACTGACCTCTTCTTCTCCAGCAGATAGTCGCGCGCCAAGTAGAGCGCCGCGATCGAGCGCGCCTCGGTCAACTCACGCTGCGCCAGCAGCCCCGGCAAGTCGTCCAACGGCCACGGCACGACCTCAATCGCTTCGGGTTCATCGCCCGGTAGGCGCTGCTCATAGAGCTCTTCAGCAAGCACGATCTGGGTGCGGTGACCAAAATAGCCCGGTGCCAAAGTCAGATCGCGCAGATGAGTCAAACGTTTGGCACCGTAGCCGACCTCCTCCATCAACTCGCGATTGGCCGCTTGCTCACGCGCCTCGCCGGCCTCGATCCGCCCCTTCGGCAACCCGAGTTCGTAGCGTTCGGTGCCAGCGGCGTACTCGCGGATCATCAGCACGCAGCCGTCGGCGCGTATCGGCACCACCAGCACCGCCCCGGCTGCACTCCCACCGAGGCGTTCGTACTCGACCTCAACGCCGTTGCTAAAGCGCAGCCCGATCGCCTCGACCCGAAAGAGCCGCGAGCGAGCCACGACATTGCGATGAAGCGTCTCCGGGTAGCGGTCAGCCATGATCCTAGCTCTCTAGCCCGCCTAAATCCCTAGCCCGCCGCGTCTGCGGGCGGGGGCGGACAAACCTGCGCACGGGTATGTGCAGCGATGACATGCTCCTCGTCGGTTGCCACCACCCACGCCCGCACCCGACTCTGCGCCGTCGTCAGCCGCGGACCGTGGCCGGCGTTCGCAGCGGCATCCAGCTCTAAACCGAGCCAGCTCAAACCGGCCATGATCCGTTCGCGAACCGGGGCGGCGTGCTCACCAATACCGGCGGTGAAGATCAGCGCATCAAGGCCACCGAGCGCCGCCGCCAGACTGCCGATCTCGCGCACCGCACGGTAACAGAAGAACTCGACCGCCTCGGCGGCGGCACTGTCGTCGCTCTCAAGCAGGTGGCGCATATCGGCAGAGAGCCCGGAGAGCCCGAGCAGCCCTGATTCACGATACAGCAACTGCTCCATGCCTTCCAGGGTCAGTCCCTCGACGCGCTGTAGGTGGAGCACCACGCCTGGGTCGATGGTGCCGCAGCGCTGCCCCATCGGCATTCCATCGAGCGCGGTGAAGCCCATCGTCGTCGCCACACTGCGCCCGCCCTGCAGCGCGCAGAGACTCGCCCCGGCGCCGAGGTGCGCGACCACACAGCGACCGGCAGCAGCAGGCGGATCGATCTCCGCCAGACGCGCCGCGATCCCCTCGTAGGAGAGGCCGTGGAAGCCGTAGCGTAAGATCCCCTGCTCGGCGTAGCGCCGCGGCAGGGCAAAGCGCTGCGCAACGGCCGGCTGCGTCCGGTGAAAGGCGGTATCGAAACAGGCCACTTGCGGCAGCTGCGGAGCCAGACGGCGCACGGCCGCAATCGCCGCTAAGTTGTGCGGTTGATGAAGCGGGGCGAGCGGCTCCAGCGCTTGTAGATCGGCGAGTACGGCGGCGTCGATCGCCACCGGTGCGTGGTAGTGCACCCCGCCGTGGACGACGCGATGGCCGGCAGCAATCAGCGTTACGGCGTCGCGATGCGCCTCCAGACAGCCGAGCACCGCCTCGAGCGCTTGGCGGTGATCGACAGTGTCTGCGCCCGCCTCGGCGCTGAGGGCGTGGCGCTGCTCGGCGGCGGTGCGGGCGGTGCCGACATCAGCTCCCTCCCCTTCCGCCGAACCGGGCGTGCTAGGCGCACCGGCCAGGGCGGCGGCCTGGGCAGTCAACGGCGTCAGCCGTAACTCAGCACCTTCGCCACCGATACCAGCGACCTGCCCGCGCAGATAGGGCTGCAGCGCTGCCGCGGTAAAGACAGCGAACTTTAGGCTCGACGAGCCGGCGTTGAGAACCAGGATGGCGTCCGCCACAGTGCCCTCCTTGGGCCGATTGTGCTTATTCAGCGTTCAGCGTACCGGGATGAGCAAGCGGCGCTCAACGTCACAGGTGCGCTAAGCCTCGCCGCTTACGATCGGCCACGAGCAGGGCGATGGCGCACGAGGCCAAACGAGCGATGACATCATCAGCCCGGCTCGTTAACACAATCGGCACCCGCGCCCCGAGCACGATGCCAGCCGCCTCGGCATCAGCGAGGTAGTAGAGCTGTTTTGCGAGCATATTGCCCGATTCGAGATCGGGGGCAATCAAGATATCGGGGTGACCGGCCACCGCCGACTCGATCCGCTTCGTCCGCGCAGCACTCTCGGAGATGGCGTTATCGAAGGCCAGCGGCCCATCGAGCAGGCCGCCATGAATTTGGCCACGATCGGCCATCTTGCAGAGCGCGGCGGCATCGAGCGTCGATGGGATCTCGGAGTTGACCGACTCGGTCGCTGAGAGGATGGCGACGCGCGGCAGCTCGACCCCCAAGGCGTGGGCCAGTTCGATGGCGTTCTGGCAGATGTCGCGCTTTTGACCGAGGTTCGGGGCGATATTGATCGCGGCATCGGAGATCAGCAGTGGCCGCGGATAGCTCGGCACATCCATGGCGTAGACGTGGCTGATGCGCCGCTCGGTGCGCAGCCCCTTTTGCCGGTTAACGACCGCCCCCATGAGCTCATCGGTGTGCAGCGAACCTTTCATGATCCCCTCGACCTCGCCGCGGCGCGCAAGGTCGACGGCCGCCTCGGCGGCCTCATGAGAGTGCTCGACATCAATGATCGCGAGTCGGCGCAGATCGATCTCGGCCTCCTCCGCTGCGGCCCGAATCTTATGCTCGGGCCCGACCAGGGTCAGCTCCATTAAACCATGCTCACTCGCCTGCACCGCCCCGTGGAGCGATAGTGCATCGACCGGATGGACCACCGCCACCCGCATCGGCTCAAGATCATCAGCCAACCGCAGCAAGCGATGGAGTTGCCGCCGCCGTCCACGGGTCGTCGACGCCACTAACGAATCGGGGGCGCCGTTGTCGTAGCCCTCCTGTGGTGGGCGCACCGTGATTCGCCCGCTGATCACCAGTTCACCATCGTCGCGCGTCGCCCTTGCAGCGATCACCACCTGCGCCTCAGCGTCGTGCTTGGCAACGACCTCAAGCTCAATCGTCACCGTATCGCCCAGACCGACCGTGCCGTGGTAGGTCAACTCCTGCGCCACCGGGATCGTCCCCGGACCGGGCAGCTCGGTGCAGACGGCGTTGATCAGCATGGTGCCCGGCCACAGCCCCTCACCGAGCACCCGCATGTCGTCGTGATTCAGCCGACTGGTCGTCTCAACCCGATCACCGACCTGCAGCGCCGCGTAGGTGTATTGCTGCACACTCGTCGTCATAGTGGTCACTGATTCCCTTATTTCTGCAACACGTAGGTGCCCGGGGCGTCAGCCAAGGCCGGATAGCCGGCCGCCATATCACCTAGGCTCGGCGGCGCCACGCGAGCGCTGGAACGCTCCCGCAGCCACGTCTCCCACTCTTGCCACCACGACCCCTTCTTCTGCTCCGACTGGGAGAGAAAGAGATCGGGAGAGAGGTAGGGGTCGGCCGCCTGCCGAGCCAACACTCGGTAAGTGCGCCGCGGGTGATCGGGCGGGGTGACGATGCCGGCGTTGTGGCCACCAGCGGTCAGCGCAAAGGTGACATCGGCGCGCGGCAGCGAGCGGTTGATCTTATAGACCGAACGCCACGGTGCGATGTGATCCTTCTCGGTACCGACGGCGAAGGTCGGCACCTGGATATCGCCGACGTGGATCGGCTGTCCGCCGACGTCGTAGCGATCCTCGACAAAGTCGTTATTGAGAAAGAGCCGACGCAGATACTCGCTGTGCATCCGATAGGGCAAGCGGGTGGTATCGGCGTTCCACGCCATCAGGTCGATGACGTCGCTGCGCTGCCCCATCAGGTAGTCGTGGATCAGTCGCGAGTAGATCAGATCGTTGGAGCGCAGCAGTTGAAAGGCGCCGGCCATCATCTTGCCGTCGAGGTAGCCCTTCTCCCACATCATGTCTTCGAGGAAGGTGACCTGACTCTCATCGATAAAGAGCTCCAGCTCACCCGGCTCCGAGAAGTCGGCCTGCGCTGCGAGCAGCGTCATCGAGGCGAAGCGCTGATCACCGTCGCGCGCCATGGTCGCCGCCGCAAGCATCAACAGGGTGCCGCCGAGGCAGTAACCAACCGGATGCACGGGCCGCTCGGGGACGATGGCACTGATCGCATCGAGCGCATCCATGATGCCCTCGCGGCGATAGTTGTCCATGCCCAGATCGCGATCTTCAGCCCCGGGGTTTTTCCACGAGATGGCGAAGACGGTGTGGCCCTTCTCGACTAGGTATTCGACCAGCGACTTACCCGGGCGCAGATCGAGGATGTAGTACTTCATGATCCACGCCGGCACAATCAAGATCGGCTCCGGGTAGACGGTCTTGGTGTTCGGCTCGTATTGGATCAGCTCCATGATCCGGTTGCGATAGACAACCTTGCCCGGGCTGCAGGCCAGATTCTCGCCGACGCGCCACTTCTCTGCGCCGACCGGCGCTCGACCACTGATCGTACGCTCGGCATCTTCGAGGGCGTTGGCACAGCCGCGCGCTAGATTGGCTCCCCCTTCGCGCAGGGTCTGCTCAAGGATCTCGGGGTTGGTCGCGATATAGTTCGCCGGTGAGTAGAGATCGAGCGCCTGGCGGCTGAGGAAGTTGACGACGTTCTCATTATCAGTCTTGACCCCGCGCACGTTCCGCGTCGCTGCATCCCACCACTCTTGCTGAAGCAAAAATGCCTGATGGAGCAAGTCGTAAGGGAGCTGCTGCCACTGCTCGGCGGCAAACCGCTTATCCCCTGGTGCAGGCTGAATGCACGGCTCAGAGCAAGTCCCGGTCAAGCGACTGACCGCGTAGGTTTGATAGCGGAAGAGGCTGCGCACCGCCTGATCGGCCAGCGCGCGCTGCTTACCAGGGTGGGCGGCGAGATGGATCGCCCAGTCCATGACCGATAGCGACAGCGCCGCTGGTGATAATCCCATCGTGAAGCGCCCGAGGGCCGCTGTGGCCAGCCGATCGGCGGTGTTGGCGTGGCGCTCGCGCTCTTGGGGTTCGGTGATCAGGGAGTAAACCATGGCGTTCTCTCTCGGTTGCAAAGCTTGTAAGGCGTACGGGGCGCTGGGGGTTTTGCGCACCGCACCATTTCATGCGTAAGCGGGCAGGTTGTCAAGCGCTCCGCTGCGACAGCACACACGCTCGACATGCGGCAGACATCTAGACTAATCTCCCATGTAAGGTGTGGCCTCTTGCCGGGCGACTGTTTGCCCGTGCTGCCCGCGCCGGTCACCGCCTTACCAATCACCCCCCGAGCAGCCCCCTAAAAGAGCGGGGAGTCGCCTTCTAGAGCCGGGCGGACACCGAAACAATCAAGCGACCGAACAACCGAACAACCGAACAACCGAACAACCGAACAACCCGAGGATTCTACCATGACGCTGTCGTCGACTCCGTCGCACCCGTCCCTGCTGCGAAGCGCCCTGCTCGGCTCTGTCGGCTTACTGCTGACTCTTCACTGGACGCCAGTCAGCGCCTTCTCCGACCCGCGCGCCATGGGCATGGGGGGCATCGGCACCGCCAGCGCCACCCCGGCCCAGGCCCATCGCTACAACCCCGCCCTGCTTGATGCCCCCTACCGGGAGCAGCGCGGCTACGTCGACTTGCCCGCCGGCGGCCTACGTCTGAGCGATCGCGATGATCTGATCGGTGCGGTGCAGGATCTGGCGGATGCGGCCAATAGCCTTGATCGGCGGGTGAGAGAGCTAGAGCAGGCGCCCCTCTTTTCCAGGGCTGCTGTAGGCAATATCAACGCATACGAAATCGACGACGCTTTTCACCGCATGGACCGCGGCCTTAGCGCCTCCGAACAGTTCGTCTCGGCCCTGGAGAACACCGACGGCCGACCGGCCGAAGCCGAACTCTTCGCTACCGGCACCCTAGCCACGGGCCTAGCCGGTATCGGCTTCTCCGTCCAGGGCGGAGTCCAAGCACTCGGCGGCTTCCAGGTCGAGCTCGACGACCGCGACAGCATCATGCTTAACGAGTACAACGAGGACATGCGTGTACTAACGGACTGGTACGACAACCCTTGGGACCCGCGTTTCCAAGATATCAACGTCTTTCGGGGAGCTCTGGAGCGGATTAGCATCCGAAATTTCAAAGTAGGCGATCAAGGCGTCATCATCGAGATCGAGGTCGAGACCCCGGAGCGGGAAGACCTCCACTCCCAACTCCTGGCCCGCGGCCTCTTGGTGCAGCAGTTCGGCGCCTCTATCGGCCACGGCTTCGCGGTCGGGGGACAGCGCCTCTCCTACGGCGTCACCCCGCGCTGGCTCGGCGTCGAGACCTTCGACTACTCAATCACCGCTGAGGATGACGACTTCTCCCTCGATCGTGGTGTGCGCAGCCATAGCGACTTCGATTTCGACCTCGGGGCCGCGATGCAGTGGGAGCTGACCGGCTCTAAGCTGACCGCCGGCCTGGCCATCCATAACCTTCTCGATCATAGCTTTACGACTAGGTTGGACAACCGCGTTAACATCCCGCGCATCGTGCGCAGTGGTGTAGCGTGGGACCGCGGAAACATGATGTTCGGCGCCGATCTTGACCTGATTGGGCGCGGCCCTATTGCCCGTGGCTTCGACGAAGAGAGCCGCTACCTAGCCCTCGGCAGTGAGCTGCGCTTTATCTCGTTCCTGCCGCTGCGGCTGGGCCTGCGCACCGACCTCTCCGGCCCCTACCCGACGACCCTCCACGGTGGCTTCGGCCTAGGGCGCTATTTCGACCTCGGGATAGCCTACGCCAGCTCGGAGTATCAGGTCGCCAGCCGCCTTGGTTTTCACTGGTAGGCAAGCGGCACGTCTTACCGGTAGGCCGCCGGTTGTCGACAGACCGGTTACGCTACTCGGCGCTGCGCAGCAGCGTCAGCGGGCGGGTCCGGCAGTCGCGGCGCACCCCGAGCCAGCCGGTACCCGCCACCAGCAGGCAGCCGAGCACGGCCGCAAAGGGGATCAGCCGGCCGGCTCCGGCGTAGTCGAACTCAAACAGGAAGTGCGCCACGGCGTAGCCGCCGGCGGCGGCGCCCGCTCCGGCAAGGGACCCAGCGATCGTCCCGATCAGCGCCAGCTCGGCCACCACCCGCCCTTCGATCTGCCAGTGTGAGGCGCCGAGGGCACGCAGCAACGCCGCCTCGAAACGCCGCTCAGCGGCAGCAGTGCGCAGTGCGGCGAGCAGCACGAGCACCCCGGCGAGCAGCGTCAAGGCGGCGATCACCTCGACGACGCGCGTTCCCTGCGCAATCATCTCGCGGGCGGTTGCAATCAGCGCTCCGACGTCGATCGGCGTCACCGCTGGGAAGCGCTGCCCGAGCTCCGGCAGCAACCGGTCGGCCTCGTCGCCCAAATAGAAACTGGTGATGTACTCAGGATGGTAGCCATCGAGTAGCCCAGGGGCAGCGATCACGAAGAAATTCGGCTGAAAGCGATCCCAGCGCAGTGCCCGCAGTGAGGTCACGGTGCCGGTCACCGGCTCGCCGTCGATCTGGAAGGTCAACTCATCGCCAACCACGGCACCGATTCGCTCGGCAAAGCCCTCCTCCAGCGACCACTCAGCAGCGTTCCCCGTCGCTGAGCTCGCAGCGGCGACATCAGCACCAGCTTGGTCGTTCGCCTCCCCCGCGCTATCGCTCGCCTCCGCCCACCAGCGTCCAGCGACGATCTCGTTATCGGCCGGCAGGCGCGCCGACCACGTTAAGTTGATATCGCGTGCCACCATCTGCTGCGTCCGCGAGCGCTCGAAATCGTCCGGGCGGACCGACCCGCCGGCGATCGCCTGCAGACGCCCGCGCACGATCGGATAGAACTCGACGGAGCGATCGAGCTCACTGCCCAAAAATTCCTGCAGCGCCTCGACCTCGCCCGGCGGCACATCAATGAGGAAAGTATCGGGGGCGTCGGCGGGGATATTCGCTTGCCAGGCGTCGAGCAGATCGTCGTGGACGACACTCAGCAGCAGCAGCGCCATCAGCCCTAGGCCGACGGCCACGATCTGCACCAGCGTTGCCCCAGGACGCCGCACCGCGCCGGTCAGCCACCACCACTGCCCAACCCCGAGGCGCCGCGCCGTTCGTAGCGCATAGAGGAGCAACGCCGCACTCACCGCTAAGGCGCCGAGGGCCAGCAGCAGCGCTCCCAAAACGACGGCAGCCACCCGCAACTCGCCGGCCTGCACGATGAGCAGGCCGATCAGGACGCTGCCGGCGACCGTATACGGCACCACGGTGCGCAGCGTATCGGTGCCGGCGGTGCGGCGCAGCACCCGCAGCGGCGGGACATGGCGCAAGCGGACGACACTCGGCAGGGCGAAGCCAAGAACCGCAACCAAGCCGAGCCCGAGCCCGCTCAGCGCCGGACCTAGCCCTGGGGGCGGCAGCTGGGGCGGCAGCACCTCGCCGAGCAGCGCCACCATCACCGCCTGCAGCGCAAACCCGAGCAGCAGCCCGAGCAGAGCGGCGCCGAGGGTCAGCAGCAGCAAGACGGCCGTCTGGACCGCGACGATATCGCGCTGCCGCGCCCCCAGCACCCGCATCATCGCGCTGCGATCGAGCTGTGCTGCGGCGTAGTGGCGAGCCGTCAAGAGCACGGCGGCGGCGGCGACGATGACGGTCAGCAGCGCCGCCAAGCCGAGAAAGCGCTCGGCTTGGTTCAGGATCGCCTCGACCCCTGGCTGTCCCTCGCCACCGCGGCGGATCTCGATTGACTGCTCGACCTGCTCGGCTTGCTCGACTTGCTCGGCTTGCGCTTTAAGCGCGTCGGTGAAGGCGTTCAGCGCCGCCTCGTCGCCGGCGAGCAGCAGTGAGTAGCGCACCTGTGAGCCCGCTACGACCAGGCCGCTCTCCTGCATCACTTCCCAGTCGATCAAGACCCGCGGGCCGAGGGCGCCGAAGAGCTGCGCCCGATCGGGCTCGGCGGTGACCACGCGGGTGATCGGCAAGTCGAGCTCGCCGAGGGTCAGCTCGGCGCCGATCTCGGCATCGAGCAGCGCCAGCAGTCGCGGCTCGACCCAGACCGCATCGCTCGGCAGCTGCGCCGGCGCGACCTCATCACGCCCTCCCGGCTGCTCAGCGGTGCGCAACTCACCACGCAGCGGGTAGCCGGCCTCAACGGCTTTGATCGCCGCTAACTGACTGCGTCCGCCGACGCTGATGACACTCGGAAACTCGACGATCCGCGCCGCCTCAAGGCCGAAGTCGATCGCGGCCTGCCGCCATGCGGCCGGGATCGGTTCGCTGCTACGCACCAGCCGATCGGCGGCAATCAGCTCGCTGGCCTGTCCGGTCGCGACCGCCCCGGCCCGTTCGGTCACCCAGCCGACCGCGCTTACCGCAGCGACCGTCACCACCAGCGCCGCGGCCAAGATCCCCAAACGCCCCGCGCGCAGATCGTGGAAGAGCAGGCGCAGTGCCAGCCGGGCGAGCAGTAGCACTCGCCCCGAGGCACGGCCAGGGGCATGGCCAGGACCAGGACTACGCCCTGGGTTACGACCCGGGTGAGGCCCGCCGTTGGCCTGAGGCCCGCCGTTGCTCGCCGACGCCTCTGCCGCACCCTCCCTCACTCGTGCAACCCTCCATCGCGGAAGTGGCAGACGCGCTGGCAGCGCTCGGCGACCCGTGGATCGTGGGTCACGATCACCAGCGTCGTCCCCTGCTCGTGGTTGAGGGTAAAGAGCAGGTCGATGATCTCTTTGCCGGTGGCATCGTCGAGATTCCCGGTCGGCTCATCGGCCATCACCACCTGCGGCGCGGTGACAATCGCTCGGGCGATCGCGACCCGTTGCTGCTCGCCGCCGGAGAGGCGCTCCGGCGTATGCCGCAAGCGCCCACCGAGGCCAACGCGCTCGAGGGCGTGCTGCGCGGCCGCGGCACTCCCCCGCCCGCCCCCGGTCAGCTCTAAGGCTAAGCGAACGTTCTCGACCGCGGTCAGACCGGGCAGCAGGTGGAAGGCTTGAAAGATGAAACCGAGCACCGAACCGCGCACCGCTGCGCGGCCGTCTTCATCGAGCGCGGTCAGCTCGGCATCGGCGAGCCAGATCTGCCCCTCGCTCGGCTGCTCCAGTCCGGCAAGCAGCCCGAGCAGGGTCGATTTCCCCGACCCCGACGCCCCGAGGATGGCGACACTCTCACCGGCGGCGATGGTAAGATCGAGGCCGGTGAAGAGCGTGACCGCCCCCTCGGGGCCGGCGTACCGCATCCCGAGTTGGCGGGCGCGCAGCACCGGCGGCGCATCGGGTGAAGCGGCAGCATCACCTGGTGAAGCACCTGATGAAGAGGCAGTCACTGCATCGGAGTCTTGCATCATGGTTACTATCCGTCTCCCTCTTTGGCACTCGTTCCGCCTGATCGCCGGTCTGGTCATCGTCCTGGCCCTGGCGAGCAACGCCGCAGCCGCCGAGCGCGGCGAAAACGCCACAGCGGCCGACTCGGCCCCGATCGTGTTGATTTTCGGTGACTCGCTCTCAGCGGCCTACGGCATGGCTCAGGAGAAGAGCTGGCCGGCGCTCCTAGCCGAGCGCCTTGAGGCGTCAGGATACCCGCATCGGGTCGTTAACGTCAGCCGCAGCGGGGAGACGACCGGTGGCGGCTTGCGCCGTCTGCCCGACGCGCTCGAGCGCGTTGAACCGACCCTAACCCTACTGCAACTCGGCGGCAACGACGGTCTGCGGGGCCGGCCGCCGACGCAGATTCGCAGCAACCTTGAGCAGATGCTTGAGGCGATCGAAGCTACCGAGAGCGCGGTCTTGCTGATCGGCATCCGCATCCCACCGAACTACGGCCCGGCCTACACGCAGCAGTTCGAGGCGGTCTACCGCGATTTGGCCGAGGCCCACGATGTGCCGTTGCTGCCCTTTCTGTTGGAAGATATCTGGAACCGCGACGGCATGATGCAGGCCGACGGCATCCATCCGAGCACGCAAGCACAGCCGCTGATCCTGGAGCTGCTCTGGGAAGAGGTCGAGCCGCTTCTATAGATCCGGTCCTGTCGATCTAGTCCGTCAATCCGGCCCCATCGATTCGCTTACATCCGGTCCTATAGCGAACGAACGGCTACCCGGCGTCGGGTCGAGCCCGCTGCTGCTCACCGCCGAACCACTCGAGCAGCCGCGGCAACAGCCCGCGCACCTCAAGTGCCATCAGAACGAAGTCGGCATCAAGACGCTCGGCTTCGCTCTCGGGGTCACGATCGCCGGCCTGCTCCCGGATCAGCTCAAGAAACTTCAACCGCCGCAGCGCCAGCTCACCATCGAGCACGCCGCTTAGGCGCTCGCCCCAGGTCAGGGCCAAGGCGCGCACCCGCTTCCCAGCCTCGATATGCGCTTGGATCTCGGCGCTGGTCAGATCTTGCCGCTTCAGCCGCACCTCGCCACCCTCGGCGCTTGGATCTTCGAGCACCGCCTCCTCGCCGAGTTCGACGTCAGAGGGGGTCTGGCGCTGCGCCAACCAGCGCGTCATCACCGTCCCCGGGGCAAGCTCGGTCTGCGGTGGCGCGAGCTGCAGATCACCCCACGCCTCGCGCAGCTGCTCGATGAAGTGCTCGGCTTGTTTTTCGGAGCCGGCATCGACGACCAAGAAGCCGGCCTCGGTGTCGATATAGCCCCAGATGCGCTTATGGCGACTAAAGGCCCGCGGGAGCAGATCGGCGACGACTTCATCGCGCATGCGCTCGCGCTCACGCTTGCGCACCTTACGGTGCTCAGCGGCCTCAAGCGCCGTTACTCGCTCAGCGAGCGCCTCGCGCACGACGGTTGCCGGCAGGAGTTTCGACTCCTCCTGCAGCAACAAGAGGAGACAGCCGGCGGCGGCGTGGACCAGGGGCGCTTGCGGACCGAGCGGCGGCACGAAGCCACTGCGCTGCGCCTCAAACGCCCCGCACGGGGTAAAGTGCAGATTCGCCAGACGCTGCTCGGCAGCCTCCGGATCGTAGGCGACCGGCTCCCGGAGCCGATAGAAGAGAAGATTCCGAAACCACATTGCTCAGTCGACCTGTAGGTGCGGCGCCAGCCGCTGACGGATCGCCAAGGCCCGCAGGGCAGCATCTTCACGGCTCTCACCGATCACCGTGATATGCCCCATCTTGCGCCCCGGCCGCGGGTCGTTTTTGCCGTAGAGGTGGAGCGTCGCCCCTGGGTCGCTGAAGGCCTCGGCCCACGGCGGCGGTCCGGCCGCCCAGACGTCACCCAGCAGGTTGACCATCGCTGCTGGGGCGTGCAGCCGCGTCTCGCCCAGCGGCAGGCCGCAGACGGCCCGCAGCTGCTGATCGAACTGCGACAGCGTCGCCGCCTCGATCGTCAAGTGACCGGAGTTGTGCGGGCGCGGGGCGATCTCGTTAACCAGCAAGCGGCCGCGCTGATCGATGAAGAACTCGACACAGAAGGTGCCGACCATATCGAGCCCCTCGCCCACCGTACGCGTGATCTCGACCGCCTGCTCGATCACGTGCGGGGCAATATCGGCAACGGCAACGGAAAGATCAAGGATATGGTTGCGGTGCAGGTTCTCGATGACGCCGTAGTGGACGAAATCGCCATCGATGCCGCGTGCCGCCACCACCGAGACCTCCATCGCCAAGTCGATCCGCTCCTCGACGACGGCATCGGTCGCACCCAGTGCCGACCACGCGGTCGCGACCACATCGTCGCCCTTGATGACCATCTGCCCCTTGCCGTCGTAACCCATGCCGGCACTCTTGAGGACCACCGGTCGACCGATCCGGGTCACCGCCTGTTCGGCCTCGTCGCACGAACCGACCGCTTCAAAGGCCGCCGTCGGCAGCCCCTGCTCCTGCAAGAAACGCTTCTCGAGCACCCGATTTTGGGTGATGCGCAGCGCCCGCGGCGATGGTCGCACCGGGGTGATCTCAGCGGCCGCCTCGACCGCCTCGATCGGCAGATTCTCGAACTCGTAGGTCAGTACGCCGACCCCCTTGGCGAAAGTCTCGAGCAGCTGCGGATAGAACTCCGAGCCGTAGGGGCAGTCGGCCACCTGCCCGGCCGGGCTGCCGCGTTCGGTCGCTAGCACTTGCACTCGATAACCGGAACGGCGGGCAGCAAGTGCCAACATGCGTCCGAGCTGGCCGCCGCCCAAGATACCGATATCGGCAACACCGGGGAGGATCGGCGAGGTCTTCACGATAGCTCCTCGTTATAGACACGCTCCGCCTGCTCTTCGCGGAACGCCGCCAACGCTTGCTGATAGCGCGGCGCCTCGGCAGCGAGCAGGGAGACGGCGAAAAGAGCCGCGTTGCGCGCCCCGGCCGCACCGATGGCAAAGGTCGCGACCGGCACCCCGGCCGGCATCTGCACGATGGAGAGCAACGAATCGAGGCCGTTGAGGGCCTTCGACTCCACCGGCACCCCCAGCACCGGTACCGTCGTGTGGGCGGCCAGCATCCCCGGCAGGTGAGCGGCCCCGCCCGCCCCGGCGATGATCGCCCGCAGCCCTCGCCCCTGGGCCTGATCAGCGTACTCGGTCAGCAGGCGCGGGGTGCGATGGGCCGAGACCACCCGGCATTCGTGCGGTACTTCGAACTCTCGCAAAACAGCGGCGGCCTGCGCAAGGGTCTCCCAGTCGGAACGGCTACCCATTACGACGCCGACCCGTGGCTGCGCGTCGGTCATAGCAGATCACTCTCACAAAACGGGATAAGGCGGCGATCGTACCACGAAGCACGCCGCTCTAGGAGGGGCGCCGCATCCTTCCGGCGTATGGCGTGCCGCTGGTGCTGGCGCTGTCGGTGGCGTGGCACCACGACCGCCGAGGGCACTCGAAGGTCACCTTACCGCTAACTGGGCAGCTCTTGCTCGGCACTGGTAAAATGATGTGCGTTGAGGAAGTAGGAACCACCGAATCCATGAAAGGCTGCATCCTGGTCATCGACGACCACCGTGAGGTCGTGTACGCCGTGCGCCGCTTGCTCGAAAGCCACGGCCTAGAGACGCTGAGCGCGGCCACCCCGCAGCAGGCATACGAGCTACTGGATCAGGCCGATGCGCTGATCGTCGATATCCGCCTCGAACACGCCAATGGGCTGGAGCTCCTGCAACAACTGCGCAGCGACGGCTGCACCACGCCGGCGATCATCCTCTCAGCCCACACCTTTCCGGATAACGTCATTGAGGCGAGTAAGCACGGTGCGATCCAGGTGCTCGCCAAACCGATCGACGCCGAGGCACTGATCAACGCCGCCCGTGAAGCCCTCAGGCAGGCAGCACGGCCACAAAGCCCACCAACGACCATCAACCACGAGGCCCACAGCGTACTCGGCACCTCCTCGGCCATGATGGAGGTCTTCAAGGGGCTCGGCATCGCCGCCAACAACACGCTCAATGTTCTGCTCACCGGCGAGACCGGGGTTGGCAAGGAGGTCTCAGCCGAACTGATTCACCGCCACTCGGCACGGGCGCAGCAGCCGTTCATCGCCATCAATTGCACCGCCATCCCGGAGAATCTGTTCGAGACCGAGCTCTTTGGCCACACCTCTGGGGCCTTTACCGGCGCTACGCACGCCTCGAGCGGAAAGATCGAGGCCGCTCGCGGCGGCACGCTCTTTCTTGACGAGATCGGCGATATGCCAGCGAGCTTCCAGGCGAAGCTGCTGCGCTTTCTCGAAGACAAGTGCTTTTATCGACTCGGCGAGACCACACCACGGCAAGCCGATGTGCGCATCATCGCCGCCACCAACCGCGACCTCCTCGGCCAGCCAGAGGAGCGGTCACGCGAGGTCTTCCGCAGCGATCTCTACTTTCGCCTCGCCCAGATTCCGATCGAGATTCCGCCGTTGCGCCAGCGCCTCGAAGACCTCCCAAGCCTCATCGATCTCTTCATAAGACAAGCCAATCAGGAGCTCGGACTTGAGCTGGAAGGGATCAGTGATCAGGCGCTGACGCAAGCCTACGGGCACCCGTGGGCCGGTAACGTGCGCGAACTCAAGAATACCATCTACCGCACGGCAGCCAGGCAGCAGCGCGGGGTGATCGAACAGCTGGAATTGATCAGCGGCGGCGCACCGAGCGGCGACCGTCACTCTTCCTCTGCTCCCAGCGCGGATCAGGCCATCGATCAGCTGATTGATCACGCCCTTGAGCAGGGCAGACTAAGCGCGCTGCTTCAGCAGCTCGAACAGCGGGCGCTGACCCGTGCCCTCTCCTTCTACTCGGGCAATAAAAGTCGGGTTGCCGATGCGCTGGGGATCTCGCGCAACACCCTGCGCGCTAAACTGCGCACCATCGAACCGGACCATTCTGCCGACCCCGTCGATACCGACGGCCCTATCAATAACGCCAGCCCGGTTACCCCTGTCACCCCCATTAACCCGGTCAGCTCCGCCAGCTCCACCGACCCCGTCAACCCCATCGACCCGCACACCAACGGCAGTGAGCGATGACCTGAGCATGACCCGAGTAACGTGGCGCTACCCGCGCAGCCTTGCGGTGCGCTTGAGCGTGACCTTCCTGCTGCTGACCTTGGCGGTTGCAGTCCCTGTCACCCTCACTTTCGACCACTTCGCCCGCTCGATCATTACCGATCGAGTCGAAGCGGTCGAAGACTCCTACCGCCACGGTGTGATCGACTCTGAAGAGCTGGCCGAGGGCTTTTTCGCCATCCGGGTGGCGGCACTCGTTACAGTCGCTCTGACCTCTCTGCTGGCGGCCGTCTTCGGCGCCTGGGCCGCCTTTCGCTGGCGCGCTAGCCTGCAGCACATCCTGCGCCGCGGCCGCGACCAAGCCAGCCGTGTCCAACCATTGGCCCCGCCACCGGAGCAATGCGCACGGGCCTCTACTCTTGAGGGTCCAGCCGATGAACTCGATGAGATCGAAGATCAGCTCATCCACACCTTAGAGCGCCTGAGCCGCTCACAGTGGCTGCTCGATAGCGTCGATGACATCGTCGTCCTCGCCGATACCGACGGCACCATCCGTCACGGCAATGCCGCCATGGGCGCCTCCTGCGCCTGCTGCCCCGTCCCTAAGTGCAGCAGTACCCATATCGCCACCATCATCGGGCAACCGCTCTGGCTGCGCATTCACAACGGCTTGGCGCAGAACCGATCCGGCGGTACCCTAGAGGACGAGGTCACCATCAATGGCCGCACCTTTCCTGCCCTGATCTCATACCGGTTGCAGGATGGGCAGGTGGTGATCAAGCTGACCGATCTGACTGAATATCGCCAGCTCAAAGAGCACGTTGCCAAACTCCAAGCGCTCTCGACGCTCGGTGAGATGTCCACGGAACTTGCCCACGAGATTAAAAACAATATCTTGCCGGTTAAGCTGCTTTGCGAACTGGCACCGATCGCCGCCGACGATCGCACCGCGATCCTCCGCTCGCTCGACCATATTCACAACCTGGTCAACGACTTTATGGACTTCGGCGCCGGCACCTCCAGCAGCAGCCAGGTCAGCGCCCTCGACAAGGCACTAGCGGGCTGGACCGAGTTGCTGCACACCAACGCCAAGAGCAACGGCGTCGAACTCACCCTCGATGCGCCAAGTACCCTTGTCAACATCCCCTCGGGGCTGCGGGTGGTCTACGCCAACCTCGTCCGCAACGCCATCCAGGCCGCCGCCGCAACCCCGCACGGCCGGGTTGCGATCGTCGCCGAGGTCGATGAGCACGGCACCCTAGTGCTGGAGATCACAGACAACGGCGCGGGCATCCCCGAGTCCTTTCGGGCGCAGATGTTTCAGCCGTTTGCCACCACGCGCGCCGAAGGCACCGGCCTCGGTCTGGCACTGGTCGAGCGCTATGTTCACCAAGCTGGCGGCTACATCCGCTGCCACTCCGAGGCGAACCGGGGCACCACGTTCGCCATCTTCTGGCCCCAGGCCGGAACCGGAACCGCCGTGGAACACGCAGAACGACCCGACGCAATGCGCACCCAATGAGCAGTGGAGAAACCTACGATGCCGCCGGTCCGCCCCAATGTCCGCGCTAATCAGCGCCCCAATCGGAGGATGCTCTCCCCCCGGCGCCTACTCGCACTGCTCATCGTCGTGGTCATGCCGCTGCTGCTGCTCGCCGCTTGGCTGAGCTGGAGTGAACACCACCCTGAGCAAGAGCGGGAGCTGCGCGTCGAAGCACACGAACGCCTGCAAGAGTGGTTCCCCGAACAGATGGCATTGCCGGATGAACTCCGCGGTTTCATCCCTCGCTCTGCCGAACACCCGCCCGAGGCACCCCCCGACGTCATCATGTTGCACGGGCTCGATGAACCCGGCGGCATCTGGGATGCGCTCGTCGACGCCCTCGATGAGGCTGGACACAACGGCTGGGAGTTTCGCTATCCCAACGATCATGCCATCGATCACAGTGCCGATCTGCTCGCCAAACACTGGCAGCAGCTCGACACCGATCAGCCGGTGACTTTGATCGGCCACAGCATGGGCGGCCTGGTCATCCGCGATTTCGTCACACGCTGGCGCTATCCAACCGCCAAAGAGGCAGGAGAGGAGAGAGGGCTAGAGGCACGAAGAGAGACGCCCATAGGAGGAACACCAGCTGCAGGAGAGAGACAACAAAACGACGCCGGAGAGGATTCTAAAGGTGCGCTGCAGGCGCCGATCGAAGGCCCTGAAGTAGAGCGGGTTATCCTCGTCGGCACCCCCAACCACGGCTCAGAGTGGGCGCGTTTGCGGGCCTGGCTGGAGGTGCGCGAGTGGATCACCGATATTCGCGAGCGGCGCTTCTCGCTCTTCGCCAGTCTGCGCGACGGGACCGGTGCCGCCAAGATCGACTTGCGCCCGGATAGCCAATTCCTCGCCGAGCTCAACGCCCGGACCTGGCCCGACCAGATCCCGGTCTACATCATCGGCGGAGTCTTAAGTGAGCCGACCCCAGCGATGCGCGAAAGCTTAGCCGAACTCGGTGAACAGCTCGGCGATCAGCGGGTCGTTGAGCAGGTCATCGAGTGGTGGGGCGAGACGGGCAGGACGCTGGGCGATGGCGTCGTACCGGTCGACTCCCTGCCGCTCGAAGGACAGCCGAAGCCGCTGCTGTTTGAGGCGTCGCACCGCGGCCTGCTGGTGCCGGGACCGCTGAGCGAAGAGCAGCCGCCGGCGATTGCTCCGATACTCAAGATCCTCGAGGGTGAGTCGTCGTGATCCACACCCTCCCCGGCAATCGCCTTGAGCACTTGATCGACCCGCTCGCCACCCTGCTGGCGATGCCGGTGGATACCCCCCTGCAGCCCGATATCATCATGGTCCAGCACCCGGGCATGGCACACTGGCTGAGCATGCGCCTAGCCGAGCATCCGCAGCGGCGCATCGCGATGAACATCGAGTACCCGCTGCCGGTGAATCAGATGTGGCGGCTGATTCGCGCACTGCTTGGCGATGACGAGGTGCCGGTCAGCTCCCCCTACCAGCGCGAGGTCTTGACCTGGCGACTCTACCGCCTCTTAGCGAGCCCGACGGTAACCGATCACGACGCCTTCGCCGAACCGAACCGCTACTGGCAGCAACAGAGCGCGCGGCAGCAAGCGCTGCGCCGTTTTCAGCTCGCCGAGCAACTGGCCGATCTCTATGAGCAGTATCAGCTCTACCGCCCCGACTGGATCTTCGATTGGGATCGCGGCCGCGAGCAGCACTGGCAAGCGGCCCTGTGGCGACTCTTAACCGCCGAGCACGCTGCTCACCCGCTGCGTCTGCTCGAACGTGCACAGGGGCGCATTGAGACTCCGGCCCAGCCCCTGCCGCAGCGCCTCTTTCTCTTCGGCATCAATACGCTCGCCCCGGTGTGGCTCGACTTTATGGCGGCGCTGGCCGAGCGCAGCGGCATCGACTTTCATCTTTTCTATCTCAATCCCAGCGATGAGTACTGGGGCGACTTGGTCAGTGAGAAGCAGCAGGCGCGTCGCCGCGCGCAGTGGCTGCGGGCTCACACTGCTAAGCCGCCTACCCAGCCCCCGGCAATACACTTCAGCGACGACGCTGGTGACCATAACGGCTGCGGCTGCGACGACGGCGACGGCAACGGCAACGGCAACGGCAACGGCAACGGCAACGACACGATCACCAGTGGCAGTGAAAGCAACAGCGAGGGTGACGACCACCTTCGAGGTGCCGAGCGGTGGGAGACGGAGACCTCCGAGGCCACCGATCCACTGCTGCTGGAGGCCGGCAACCCGCTCCTCAGCGGCCTCGGCGAACAGGGGCAGCAGTTCGTCCGCCTGCTCAGTGGCGCAGCCAACCTCGAAACACCGCTCTTCTTAGAGCCCACGGATGAGACCCTGCTCGCAG
>NZ_NRRN01000038.1 GCF_016583625.1 Halorhodospira abdelmalekii
GCGCCTCGGCGAGCCCGCTACCGAGCGCGGCATGTACGCCGTCAGCGTCGATGAGCTGCATCAGCTCGCGCGCGAGCACGGCGCTTACGTCGAGCACGTCGGGCGCAGCAGCGATGCGCTGGGTAGGACCGAGGTGTCGTGGGCGGAGGTGGCGATTCGCCTGCCGGATGACGGCACCGGAGCGCTCCCGCTGCTTCGGCATATCATCCTCAACGACACCAAAAGTTCCACCTACAAGCTCGCCCTGCTGCGCGCCTTGTGCCGGATTGCCGACGGTGCCGACGGCCTATCGACTGTAGCGGACGACGAGACGGTTCGGTTGCCCTTGGGTTTGGTGGCCCTGACCTGGGTCCGGCTCTTTATGCCGATGGTTCGCGCAGCGGTGCCTCAGCTTCCCAGACACAACGGGGGTGCGAAAGGACTGGGCTTTGCTGGAGAGGGGTTCTGCGATCTGCTCCGTCACGACGTGGCGGCCGTGGACCTACGTGTGGGTATGCGCTTTGAGGGCGTGCGTGCCGTGGCTGTCTGCAAGGCCGTACGGGAAGCGGTTCAGACCATCGCCACCATGCCGGCGCGCTACATCACCTATCCCAATGGAGGACAGGTCTTCATCCCCATTCGCGAACGGCGGCGAGGAAAAGATGCCGATCCGGTGACCGTGGACGCGCCTTTTCTGTGGCTCTTCGGTGAACTGGCGGTCCCAGAATCGCTGTGGCGAGCACTGCAGCGGTTTACCGTTTGGGTCGAGCCGGCACTGATCACGGAGTGGAAACGCTTGAGTATCGCCTACGCTCAAGCACAGGGGAGGCGCCTGTCGTCCACACAGGTCGAACCCGCCTTTGTGTGGTCGGAGCCGGAGCGTGACGTTGCGATTGCCCGTCAGCGCTTGGCTCAGTTGCAGAGTCAGGGTGCTGCACTGCGCTGCGTATGGAGCGATCGCCCGTTGCGTCCCGGGAATACCGACATTGACCACTGCTTCCCGTGGTCGGCGTGGCCCTGCGATGATCTGTGGAACCTGCTGCCGAGCCATCATCAGGTCAACCGACAAAAGAGCGCCCGCTTACCGACGGCGGGTATGCTGGAGTCCGCTCGCGAGCGGATCCAAGGGTGGTGGGATCTTGCTTATCAGCAGAGCGACACCTTGCCTGATCGCTTCCAACGCGAAGCGATGGCCAGCTTGCCGGGGCTTCACTACTCTGAACCGTCGAACTTGGACGATATCTTCTCGGCGGTGGGTCTCAGAAGGATACGCCTCAAGCACGACCAGCAGATTCCAGAGTGGGTGCCATAGCGGCCGCCCCCCTAGAATCGAAAGCTCACCGCGCCACATACGACTTTTTCTGGCTCTTCACAGATTCCGTCATGCTGATGCGTGCCTCCTCGACGCGGAAACCGCCCTTGCCACGGCCGTTCAGACCCGCACGAGCGGGTCGTTCAGGTGAAGGATCAAGAGCTTGAAGTAGTCCATGTCGCGGAAGCCGTAGGCCTGGCGCTTGAGGGTCTTGATCCGGTTGTTCAGCCCCTCGAGCGGTCCGCTGGTGATCGGGTGGTCGAAGTAGGCCAGCACCCCTTCCCGATGACGCCGGAAGGTCTCGGCGAGGCGCTCGAACGCCTTGCAGCCGCTGTGCTCGGCCATGGTGATCCACGAGTCAAGGTAGCGCTCGGCGTCTACCCGGGTGCGGATCGACCACAGCTGCCGGAGCTGCTCCTTGAGCAGGTAGGCCTGGAAGAGCGGGTCATTGATCTCGGACAGCTGCGTGAGCGCCGCCTCCTGCTCTTCCCGGAGCCGTTCTCGGCCGCGTAGCAGCAGGAACCGAGTGCCTTTGATCGCCCGGGCTTCGTCGCCGCTGAGTCCGCGCACGATCGCGCGCCGTGTCTCGTCGACCGCCTCGTTGGCCAGGGCCACGAGGTGAAAGGGGTCATTGACGATGGCCACCTCCGGACCGTAGACGGCGCGCAGTGCCTTGCGGTAGGCCGCCGACAGGTCCATGGCCACGGCCTGCAGTGGCGCCCGGGCTCGGCGCAGGCGCAGCAGGAAGGTGCGCAGCGCCTCGGCGTCCTTGCCCTCCTGGACGTGGAGGACCTGGTTGACCTCCAGATCCAGCACCACGGTCATGTACTGGTGGCCGCGGCGGATGGCGAACTCGTCGACAGCGATGTAGCGCACGTCCCGAAGTCGGCGCCGACGCTGACGCCGCGGGAGCGCGCCCTTGTGAATGCCCTTGATCACGGCCCAGTTGACCGCCGTCATTGAGGCGATCGCCTGGACCGTCATCCACTGGCATAGCTGGAGGACGAAGATCGCAAAGCTCTGCGTGTATCGCGCCTGCCCCGGGGCGAACGGCACCGGCTCCCGGCCTTGGCAGCCACAGCGCGTGCAGTGCTGACGGTAGCCATGAAGGACCACGAACTGTCGGCGCAAGCCGACCGGCGGAGCGTGGAAGCGGCGCTCGAACGGGCGCAGCAGCTTGAGTTCCACGCCCTGCCGGAGCAGTGGCGGCATCGCCGCTCGTAGCGCCTACGATGCACATGGTGGTAGACCGCACCACCGACGTACTCGGTGCTCTCGTGCTTGTAGTCGCGCAGTCCGAAGGTGTGGTACAAAAAACTGGTCGTCGCCATGGTCAAGCCTCTCCCTTCAATGGGCTGGAGTTCTTTACTTGGCTACCGTGGCGGCGACACTCCTATCTGCGCAACCCCTTCGGTGACTGCCCCCCGGCTTGTAACATCACCGTGACGGAATGTGTGATGACCCCTTTTTCTGCGCCTCCCCTTGAAGAGCTTCGGCCTTCACCAATGTCGGCGGAATCCACCCCACACGCACCTCGCGGAGTCCTTCGCCAAATCGTATGCGCCGGAAGTGGCCGCGTCGCCAGTGGGGGCGGACGCCGTTCGTAGCATCGCCTGTTGCTGCATCGGTGTCGCTTTGTGGCTCCTCGACGTAATCGGGACCGATCAGAATGCGGTCATAGGCGTGACCCTGCTGCCTCCTCAGCTTAGCCGCCTTCTTCGGCCCAAGTTGGCTCAGGCGGTGCTCTTGCTCCGTGCGCTCGGGGTAATTCCGCTGCCGCGCTTCCGGGAGGGCGATGTAAAGCAGTACTTTGGCCAGCTGATAGATGACCGGCGTGATCGTATCAGCCTCTATTTGAGAGAGTGGCGCCAAGCCGACCTGGCTCCAAGAATGCGGACTTTTGAAGAACTCGATGTGTCGCTCTAGCACCGTTCGCAGGCACTCTTCCTCATCCTGGAAGAGGAGCATAACGTCCTGAGATGCATCGTCGAGCGCATGCTGTTTGCCAACCGGAGAGCCGGTCACGACGATCTCGACCATGCGCGCCGGCTTACTGGGGTCGAGTTTTAGAACCTCGTTCCGTACCGGGTTACACAGCATCTCATGATGCGCCGGAATGTCGTGGCTGCTGATATAAACGCCCTCGCACTCGTGCAAGCCGGACTGCTTGTTGTGTACCTGCAGGGGGTTCGGGCGGGCGAATTCTATATAAACTAGAGGGTGAGGAGGACGGAAGAAGCGTACCGGCAGATCAAAACCGAGCTCTGTCTCGGCCAGCATCTCTTGCAGGGCTAGCGTAACCTGGAAGATCGGATCACCGTAGGCTCGTAGTCGAGCACGCATCAGAATGAGCACGAAGGAGCCGAGATTTCCACTCGCGTACGCGCCAAAGAGTTTGATGGCGAGCGGCTGCATGCCGGGCACTTCATTGATAATCCGCTCAGTGGTGGCCGTCTCATCGGTCAGATAGGGCCGCAAGCCCTCCATCACCCCGGCGCGCTCGAAGAGCAACGTATCCATCGGTTCACCGGAAGCGGCTTCCAGGCGAATTGGATGCGGCAACACCATGACTTTGGGATCGTTTGCGCTCTCCGGAACCATGATTATCTCTCGGCTTCTTCGTATTGCCAGTTGGGAGTGAACCCCTGATTGGAGGCCAGCGTTAGCAGGGGCGGTAGATGCTTTTCGTAGGCCTCCGCCAACTGATCATAGTTTAACAGTGAAGCGGTGGAGGGTAGATGGAGATCGGTAAGGTAGTCTTCAGCAAAACGGTTAAAGGCCTGTGGTGAGAAGGTCTTGCTGGCGATTACCAACCCGCGGTGCTGCAGGTCGACGAGGCGCTCTAGGTGTGCGGTGGCTGGGAGACAGTTCGACTTCGCTGAGTTCACAGAGGTTGGGGCTGGGACGAGGTTCCATAGCTGATTATGGACAACAAACGACCAAGGTAGGTAGTGGTCGAGGGCGAAGCTGTCAGGGGAGAGCGCTGCTCCGGAGTAGATGCAACGCAGGTCGTGCCCGTCAGGGTTCTTGAGGACTTCTCTCCAGAACCTGGTCTCCCGCGTCATGCTTTCGCGCCCCAGGGGAGGAAAGAGCTTTTTCGGGAGCCCGGGGACGCTCGGGTTGCGCCGCTGCATGTACTGCAGCCAGTGCCAAGCCGCCCATCCATGTGCCACGGAGTAGTGCTGCTCGAAATAAGCCGCCCATTCTGGGTGCCAAAAGATCGCCGTGCAGTCGCGATCGCGCTCACCGTTGAATCTATATAGCGGGCGCGCTTGGTCGAAATGGCGGTTGGCGATGCGCGGCAGTTCGCGTTCGAGTTCCATCCAAGCTCCTCGATCCACGCCGGCCTCGCGGAGCTGCGGATCCAGGAACGGTGTGATCAGCCGGTAGGGGACAAATTCCATAAGCCGCTTAGCGGTTCTGAGGTCGGTACTGGCCAGCGTCTCGCGCAACGCACGCCGATCGTTGCCGAAGAGGTTGGTTGAATCCGGGAAGTCGAGATCGAGAGCGGTGAGCTTCTGCGCGATGGTGTCTTGCGTCCCGAAAGAGAGCTTGAAGTAGCTATGCGGATACCACGCGATCGCCAGCATCTCGATAGTGATCTCGCGGTAGGCGTAGGGGCGTTCTGCGTCGAAACGGTGGCGGCGCAGCAGGTCGAGGATGGCAAGGAAGAATAAGAACTTGTAGGAGTTGGTTGTATGCCGAAAGAGCCCAGCCAGAGCCGCGATATTGAGCCCGCAGGCCTCCGGCAGTGGCGCTGGGTCGTGATCAGGCATGGCGTAATCTGCTGACGTGTGCCTCGGCCAATGCCTCAAGGCTCTCCCAAACCGCATGTAGTATCTGCGCAAGCTCAGCTTCGTAGGCCGCGCGCTGGGCGTTATCCGGCACCGCACAGCTCTTCTCTACCTCGGGCCGAGTAGCGGCGTAAGAGGAGAGAAGCGCTAGATGGATCCCGAGCAGCACCGGGGCATTGGCATCGATCCACGTCGGCACATCGTGCTCGATACGGTCCTCGAGCTCATCGGTCCATGCGTCGTAGTAGCCAAGTAGCGCCGATCGCCAGAGTTCCATGCAGACCGCATGCAGCGGGTCGGGGTCATCGTCCTGGACGATCACCATCCCGGGGGCGTCCAAGAGATTTTGGGCACGTTCAAGGATGAACCGCGCATCCATGGCGGCCAATGTCGCGAGCATCTGCTCAAGCGACGGGTTCTCCAGCGCGTTGAGTTCGGCCACGATGGTATCGTCGAGCGCTATTTGGGCGGTCATGTCGTGTCCTGGGTAATAGAGTTCAGCTTGCCGCGATGGTAGATACACGGGCAAACACTCGCAAGCAGCACCGTACCGAATCAACCAAGGGAGGCGAAGCCATGGCCACCACCAACCGCATCTGGAACGGCGTCGGCTGGTTCCTACGTGGCTTCCGGTTGGTCTTGGCCCCCGGGGTCAAGCGTTATGTGGCCGCCCCGCTGGCCATCAATGTGGTCCTCTTTGCCGGGGCGTTGATCGCCGGCGGTGTCGCGGTCTATGAACTGGCCGTATGGCTGCAGAGCATGGTGCCGGGCTGGCTGGAGTGGCTGACGTGGCTGCTGTGGCCGCTCTACATCATCGCCGCCCTAGTGGTGCTCTTCTACGTTGCCGGCTTGGTCGCCACCGTGGTGGCAGCGCCGTTCATGGGGCCACTGGCAGCCGCCGTGGAGGCGCATCTACGGGGCGAACTGCCGCCGAAACAGCGCCGCAGCCGGCTGCGGATCGTGCGCGAGGCGGTCCCGGCTGTGCTCTCGGAGCTGTATAAGCTCGTCTACTTCGTCGTGTGTGCGCTGCCCCTGCTGCTGCTCTCCCTGATTCCGGGCCTCAACCTCTTGGCGCCACCCCTGTGGCTGCTCTTCGGCGCTTGGATGCTGGCTCGCGAGTACCTCGATCCACCGCTCGGCAACCACGATCTGAGCTTTCGCCAGCAGAGCCGCGTGGTCGGCCAATACCGCTGGGCGGCGCTCGGCTTCGGTGGGGCCGCTTCGGTCGCCAACACCATCCCGCTGGTCAACTTCCTGATCCTGCCGGTCGCCGTAGCCGGAGCGACCGCGATGGTTGTCGAGGGGATGGCGGCCGAATTCGATCCCGAAGGGGCGCGATGCTGAAAGCCAATCAGTGCGCGTCGTCGGCCGTGGCCAAGCGCTGCCGCAAGAGTTCGATCATGGTGTGGGCGTTGCTCCAATTGCCTGCCTCGGGCGCCCCGGCTTACAACCGCCGATACTCCTCGATATACGGGTTGCCCATGCCCTGGATCGCACGGATACGGCGGTTCCGCTCGATCTCCCACTCATCCGGCGGAAACTGATTGTTCCACGCCGCGTAAAGCTGCTCATCCTGCCGACTCAATCGAAAGCCGTAGGTGTCGCGCATGTAGAGCATGGTTCGCGCGATGAAGCCCTTAGCATGCTGCGGTGGCTGCGCACGGCGGATACTGGCATCAATGCGGATCTCGCAGTCTCCAAATGTTTCCCCAGAGGAGATCATGCCCCAGTTAAAGTTTGAGCGCCTGCCGTTGATATAACCGACGCTCGGATAGAGGTTGTGCAAGTCGGTGTAGGCAGTCATGAAGAGCTGATCGACTCGCTGACAGCAATTGCGCCCTGAGATGACGTTACCGGTACGGGTATAGCACTCCTCAAAGTTTTCCGGCTCGCGCCAGCACTCGCGAAAATTGCCGAACTGCGAAGCCGGGAAGACGTGCTCGGCTTCAACGCGCTCCGCTCTGCTATTGCCGATCAGATGGTTCATACCACAGCTGCGCAAGTCGATCTCGTTGCTGCTGTTGAATGCGCATCTGCAGTACAGCGTCCTCGGCGAATCGTGATGCACCTCCTCGTATAGCACACGGCGTGCAACGTTCCAACTCGACGGGGTTCGCGGCAGTTCGCCAGCTGGTACGGGGTCGTAGTGCTGCGGCTCGAAGGGCCACAGGTCGTGCTCCTCAAGTAGCCTTTGCACTTCGGGGCTGAGGCCTGACAGCAGATCGCTGGACCATTCAGTGAATGATCGCCGTATGTCGGCTGCGGAATCAGCAGTCTCTTGGAGTTCCGGCGGGGCGTCTTCCAGTAAATCCCGTGGGACGAAAGACAGAGCGAGTAGGCCTGCTACGACGAACATAAACCCGTATAGGGCGAGCTTTGCAGAACGAAGGCGCGGTAACTTCGACTTCCGCTTGGGCTTGGATTTTGACCTAGACACGGGTATGCCTCCTCGATACGGGCTGATCTGATGCGCCGCGCGATTGTACTGCCTGCGTACGCACTTGGGCAGAAGATTCGCACGATGTGTAGCCTATGGCGGTGTACTTCTGCGGAGATCTTCGCCATGTGTGGCCGCTTCGCACTCGCGACACCGGTGGCCGAGATCGCTGCCGACTACTTCGGCATCGGCGGTCTCGACGCAACGGACCACGGCATTTCGTTCAACATCGCCCCAGGCCGTGCCATCGCCACCCTACGCGCCGGTGAGCACGGAGCGCCGGAGTGCAGTTGGGCTCGCTGGGGTTTCCGGCCGCGCTGGGCCGATCGGCAAGCCCCTCAGCCGATCAACGCGCGGGCCGAGAAGGCGGCGAGCAGTCGCTACTTTCGTGAGGCCTTCGCGCATCGCCGCTGCCTGATTCCGGCCAGCGGCTGGTATGAGTGGCGGCAGGAAAACGGCACCAAACAGCCGCACTACATCACGCTCACCGCCGACGCGGCAGATTCGGTACTCCTTCTCGCCGGATTGTGGGAGCCACTCGACGACCCCCCCGGCGCTTGCTGTGCCGTGCTGACCGAGCCCGCTGCACCAGCACTGGCAGCGATTCATCCGCGGCAACCGGTGGTCCTCGACCCCGCTTGCCGCTGGCAGTGGCTGAGCCCGGAGCACACCACGCGCGATGCAGTGCGCCGAGCGGCACGACGGCTGCCTACAGCACGGTTGCGCTATTGGCCGATATCAACAGCGGTGAACCGGCCGCAGAATGACGGCGAGGAATTGCTACAGCCAGAGAGAGCAGCTATCGATGGGCTCCGGGCTACAGAGTGAGCGCAAGAGCAGGTGTTATGAAATCCGCAGAGGGGTGTCTTGCCTTCTTAATGAACATATGCACATAATGAAGCCGTCCAACAAGCTAGGAGATCCTCCCATGCGCATCATCATCAGCAGCCAGAATTTGCGCACCATTACAGGCCACGCAGGCAAGACCAGACGGTTTCTAATCTTTGAAAGGGATGAGCATGGTCAAGCGGTTGAAACCGGGCGGCTGGATCTGCCCCGGGAGCTTTCGCTGCACGAATATGAGGGAGCTGACGCAGAACACCCTTTGTTCTTGGCACAGCCTACCGCGCTGATCACGCAAAGCGCCGGTCCCCGGTTTTGCCAGCGGCTCGCGCGCAATGGGGTGACCGTGCATCTGACCAGCGCCACGGACCCTCAGCAAGCAGCGCAGACCATACTCAGTGGCGAACCCCTACCAGAGCCGGAGGAAGAATCTCATCATTCCCACGGGCACGGGCGTGGTCACCATCACCATTGCCATCATCACGGATAACCCACTCGACGAGCTGGTCACACGGTAACTCGAGGCGGCCTAGCATGGTGAGCGCCTCCAGTTACCGCTCCTCTTCGAGGTCCGCTGGCTGATCGCACACGGGGCACACCTTAAGCGTTTTGCAAGTGCTCTCTGCCCGCTCGTCCCTAGGCAAGCCCTTGCTGATACGGATCGCCTTGCCGCTCAGTAGCGCATCTGCCACTTTGCGTCTTCCGGAAACGAGAATTCGTGAAAAGGTGGAGCGGGAAACCCCCATGGAACGGGCGGCCTCCTCTTGGTACTGCCCCTCCAGATCGGCCAGCCTCAGGGCCTCCACCTCCTCCATTTCTAGTACCGACTCTTCAAGTTCCCGCAGGGGAACACCGGCAGGCTTGAAATAGGAGCAGTGGGGAGTACAACGGATTCGGCGTGGACTTCGAGGTCGGGGCATGGGTATTCAGGAACGCACCAATGAGGGACCGACTATATCACGGCTTTAATAAACAGGTGGAGCTTAGGGGAGCACGATCCACAAGATAGCAACGGCGACTCTCGCCGCAAGGTCCCGGGCTGATCGGCCACCTACGGCCGCTTGGTCACCATCCTCGCGCTGCCGGAAGAGATGGACTGGCCGCACGCCCGGCTCCACAACCTTACCGTGGTACAGGAACTGATGGTGACGCCGATGGCCCTTGGCGACGATGCAGGACGCCGACAGCAAACCGCGATCCTGAGTGAGTGTGCCAGCCGGCTTGCCGACGGCCGCCTGCGTGTCCATGTCGCCGAAACCTTCCCCCTGGAGCGCGCTGCCGATGCCCATCGACGCATTGAGGGCGGTGGTGTGATGGCAAGCTGGTGATTGTCGCTGGCAGTGGCTGAGCCCGGAGCACACCACGCGCGATGCAGTGCGCCGAGCGGCACGACGGCTGCCTACAGCACGGTTGCGCTATTGGCCGGTATCAACAGCGGTGAACCGGCCTCAGAATGACGGCGGGGAACTGTTAGCGCCGGCGGAATTGTCTACAATGTAGAGCAGATACACTTTGTCGTCGCCGCGCGATTGTATAGCGGCTTTCATTCACATGCCCACATGAGTTGAGTGTTTTTTAAGATGATCCTCGAATTGAATGCCTTGCTAAAAGAGAACCGTTCCCATGAAAAGAGAAGAGCAAGATTTCGGCGAAAGACTGCACCAGATAAATTTTAGATTTGACGTGTTGTTCAAAACGCTTGAATCTGAGCTAACCCACGGCTCGGCCACAGAAAGGACAATGGCCGCGCTAAGTGAGGCGTACAGCAGCTTGCACCAGCTCTACGACGAAATAACCGAAATTGCAGAAGATGCTCTGATTGAGGGACACCGCCACTTCAATGCCATTCTCAGCGAAGAGAGGGCGGCACGACGGCAAGAACTCAAGGCGCTGATCGCCGAAAACAGCGCCCTAGTCGAACAGGGCTTATGCGACTATCGGGCAGCGCAGGAACGTGGCGAAAGCGCACCACAGCTGATGCACAATATCATCGGCACCCAGCATGCCATCAAAAACTTGCGAGAAGAGCTGCTTGATCTCAACGGTGCAGAGCTGCTCGAAATCCGCCACGATGCCACTCTAGGCGGCAGCACCCACTAAGCCCGCCTCAATGCCCTCCCCGCACCGCCGCGTACCGCTCGATCTCAGCCAGACGCTGCGGCCCAATCCCATCCACTGCCCGCAGCTCAGCCATATGCGGGTGATTGGCCGTAGCGCGATGATCGCCGCTGCCCGTTCCGGACCGATGTGAGGGATCGCCTCCAGCTCTGCGGCACTGGCAGTATTGATATCGAGGCGGTGGCTGCCGGCCCGCGCTGCCGGATCGCCCGGATCCTCGTAGAGCGGCAGCAGCGCATCCCGTACCCGGTGCAGCCCATCCATAGCCAAGGCCGCACAGAGTGGATTCGCGCGCGTCGAGACCAGAGACTCCAGCAGCTGCGTGAGCGCATCCATGCCGTTAGCCGCCAATACCGGCGGCGGACAGCTCTGCAGGAAATCGGGATCGACCAGTGCATCGCGAGCGACCAGCGACTCGTCCCGGAAAGACTTTTTGTAACCGCCGTCGCCACGCTGGCTTAGTACCGCATTTTTGGTCGCCTCCGACCCGGTGCCGGCCGTGGTCGGCAGCGCAATGAACGGGACTGCCGGCCCTCGATAGGGGTGCTCGGGGCCGACCCCCTCAAGGTGATCCAGCACCGAGTTGCCCGGCCGCAACAGCCCCGCAATCGCTTTGCCAGCATCGAGCGCACTGCCGCCACCGATGGCAACGACCACATCGATCTCGGCTTGGTGGTAGGCGCGCACTGCCGCGTCGATCTGCTCCGGGCTGGGCTCGTCGGCGATGGCGACCCTCTCCAGGGTGACGCCAGCATCGACGAAGGCGTGCTCCAAGTCGGCCCAGAAGGGGCCGCTGCGCAGCGAAGAACCGCCGGTAACCAGTAGCGCCCTTCGCCCATAGCGAGCGGCGCAGGCACCCACCTTGTGCCGTACCCCGCTGCCGAAGGCGATACGGGGTAGGCGTGCGATCGAAAAGGGGGAGCATTGATCCATCGTTCAGCCGTGCTCTTCTCTGCAGATGCTCCGACCTTAGCTTGACGCCCTCGCCCCCGTCCAATCGAACGTCGGTTGCAGTGGTGTGCCGACCGCAGCCTGCCCCCGCAAGCCCAGAGACTCATCACGCCATGAATGGTCGTAGCCGTTGCCTCAGCGGCAACCTCTTTGCGGGATTGGCGCTTAAGACACGCCAGATCGAGGGGCGATTGCTAGGGCAGCGCCGCGAAACCGACCCATAACGGGCCGGTACTCGCCGATCCGCGCACCCTGGAGGGGAACAGCCCCGCTGCCGCGGGGAACATTCCGCTTGCTTCTATTTTGCCGCGCTACTACACGGTTCAGCCCTGCCGACGCGGGGAACACGCAGCAACCCAAGGCTAACGACGGCAACTCATTCTATCAACCGCCACAAGACGTTCGCGCGAAGCGGTGCTTGGCGCTTGCGCCAGGGACCGCGGAGCTGGCTAAGCCTCCGAGCCTGGCGTTAGCCTGGCGAGACCTTGCGGAGTGAGCTGGGCCGCTCTGGCGGCCGAGCGAGCGGAGTATTGGTCAAGTGATCGAGCCGTGCGCGAGCCTGGCGAGGCGTTAGTGTCCGACCTTGGCGGCTATCGGCGGCGCCGGGGAGCAGCCTCGGTCTCGCGCGGTGCGGCGCTGGGCTTTGACTTCCTCCTCGCCCTAAAGGACGAGGATTCCGGCGCTCACGCAACCGGTCTCTCGTGTTGACCGAGAGGATTTCGAGCGTCCACCCAGCAGTGCTTGGTCCACTGCCGGACTTCAGGCCCGGGGGCGGCCTCCGCCCCGTCCCGAATTGATCCGGGTGTTTTTGGAAAACTGCAGGCAGGGGCGTTCATGCGCAGGATGTTGCGCGAACCCGCCTGATCGCTGTGGATCCTCAATGAGCAATCTCGGCAGCTTAGAACGTGCCTCGGGTGGCGCTTTACGTTCCGGCTGCCGCACTCGGGGCAAGTGCTGGAGCTGCCACGCTCACCGCTTCGAACCACCTGGATACCGGCTCGCGCACAGTGCTTCTCCAGAATGTGGAGTACCCGAGAAAAGCCCCAGAAGTTATGGATACGCCCGTTCCAGGTCGCCCCATAGTTCTTGTCGCGACGGATATCCTTCGGCCAGCCGACATAGACGGTGCCGACCCGATGGGCCGCGAGGGTACGGACAATCCGGGCAGCTTGTGCTTCCCAGGCGTGCTCCAGCCGAGTGCTGCGCCGCTGGTGCATACGCCGAAGCCGCTTCGAGGTCCGCTCTGCCTTTGGCCGATGCGCCAACTCTTGCTGGTGGGCTGCGATCTGCCGGCCCCAGTAATCCCAGTCCTTGAGCATCTCACGGCCAATGAAGTGGATCGAAGAACCCACGCCATCGATGGAAACGCTGGCTGCCACACGGACACCCAGGTCGATAGCAGCTTCCCTGCTTCGGGGCTTTAAGGCATTGTCCGGCTGATCCACCGTGTACCGGAAATACCAGCGGCCCCGGCCCGGATCATGAGCCATCTCCGCACGCCCTTGTTTGCCCCGATAGCGCTGCAACCCACGATGGGGCAGCCGTAGCCGCCCGTGGCCACCGCGCCGCAGGTCGGCCGGCAGGGTCATCTCAACGCATTGGGCATCAACAGCGTAGGAGCGGGCACACTTGATCGGAATCCAGCCATCAGGCCGTGATCCATCACGCGCCTTACGGTAGCGAGGCAAACCGGGCTTGTCACCTAGATCGCCTCGCTTCCATAGTGCTCGAAGCCCAAAATAGGATTTCCAAGCTTCATGAACCTTTTTGATGACTTCCTGGCGAATGTCACTCGGTAACGCCAAGAAGTTCTCATCATCTCGCATCAGCGCACACAGATCGCCATACCCTGGCACTTTGTGGCCACCAAAAAAACGCTGCCGACACTGGTAATTGGTTGCGTTCCACAATGCCGAACACCGCACACCAATTACGCGCAGAGTGCGTTCCTTTTCACGACTTGGCAGCATGCGAAGACGATTGCATTTCATGGGGTTGTTATATCACAAAGCAAAGAAAACCACTTAATGATTGCAAGCAGCGCTATCCCTCCTCGCCCTGAAGGACGAGGCTTCCCGCGCTTTTATGGTGAGCCGGTACATGCGCGGCAGATCGACCGCAGGACGTGACAGATGCAAAAAGGGGCAATAGTGTAGGGGAATAAGTCGTTAGGGGGGTGGGTTCGTCCACCAGACGAGGGTGCCGCCGATGAGCAAGGTGAAGAAAATAGACGTTGAACGGCTTCTAACGATGGATCGCCGCGAACGCGCACTGGAGGAGCAGGAACGGCAAAACTCCGAGTGTCCTCGCGCAGAAGGTATGACTGAGAACGGCGCCGAAACCAGCGGTGAGCTCGGCGGCCGGCAATACGCCGGCTACGGCGCTACGCGCAGCGGCCGAGGCGCTGGAAGCAGCGCTAGCGAATAAGATCGCCAAAGCAATTCGCTCGCCGCTGGGCACTGGGCAGCCGGGGAAAGCGCCCGGCTGCCCTAGTGCATAGCGTGGGGGTCGTTCGCTGCGGTCAAGGCCGCTCCGCTCGCTCTCACGCCCGCTGCAAATCCACGCCAGCACCGGCACCGCGGCTGCAGTTCCGCCGTACTCAGCTCGCTTCGGGCGTGACCGCTGCTCACTCCAAATGCTCCAGCAGTTGCCCCGGCTCCCGTAGCCGGATCGCGCCTTGCGCCTCCAAGCGCGCGGGCCAGCTGAGCTGGGGATCCTGAAAGCAGCTATCGAGCACGAAGAGCGTGCGCCCCTGCGCCAGTGCCGCCCGAGCTTGGGTTAGTGTCCCGGAGCGTTCGCTTGCCTCGACGATCACCGTGGCCTGACTCGACACCGACATGGTGGCGTTGCGCTCGGGGAAGAAACGGCGATTCTGCTCGATCCCCTGCCGCTCGTGCCGGAGTACAGGCACCTGGCTGATGACCAGCTGCTCACGCATCAGCCGCCGCTGCAACTCGCTGTTCTGCTGCGGGTAGCATACGTGTAGCGGCGTGCCGAGTACCGCAATGGTGGCACCGTCCGCCTCCAGCGCTGCGCGGTGCGCTTCGGTGTCGATGCCGCGAGCCAGCCCAGAGACGACAACATAGCCGTGCTCCGCCAAGAAGCGTGCCACCTTGCGCGCGCGCTTGCGGCCGGCCTCGCTTGGCTCGCGCGTGCCGATGACGGCAACCGACGGGACGGCGAGCAACTCCCGGCGACCGCTGTAATAGAGTAGCGGCGGCGGGTACTCTGCATCGTGTAGCTGCAGAGGGTAATTGGCACTACCGTGGAGCAGTACATCGAAGTCGTCGACACCGCTGGCGTGAATGGTCTCGATAGCCTGTTGTGCGTGCGCATAAGCCTGCTCGGTGTTAACGAAGTCGGAGAGCCGCGCATCGGGGTCGTGATTGGAGATCTGCGCTAGCTCTTTGAGGGTGGTCTTTTCTGAACAGCACAGCGCCTCGTAAGCGCCGAGCTCGACAAGCGGCGAGATGGGCGCCGACCTTGTTTCCTGCTTACTGATATTGAGCGCCATCTGCACCGCTTGCCCTCCTCTCCGCTACTGCATCAGCGCGCCGGCGGTAGGCCGTGCCGCTAACCAAGCCTCGATTTCGCTCTCGCGCCATCCCACCGCCCGGCTGGTGATCTGCACCGGGCGTGGAAAATCACCCCGGTTGATCGCGTTGTAGATCGCTGAGCGTCGCAGCCCAACCAGGACTTCGACTTCCGGCCGCCGCAGCAGCCGATCACGGGGTTGCTGTTGGGTTTGGTGTCGCATGATTACGCTCCTTGTCTATTGATGTGCCAGCCACCGTGGCCAGCGCGCTTCCGTGCTTGCTGCCCGCGGCCGCCGCGCAATTGCAGCGACCGCAGGCACTCTCTACCTACTCCAGATGATCGCCAGCCCACGCCAACGGCCAACCGCGGGCCTGGCAAACAGCGGCCTGCCAGTGCCCATCGAGTCGGTGCCACGCCTCGAGTGGGTCGCGGTACCCTATCGGCAGCAGCTCGTAGCAGCCGGTAGCGAGCGCGACGTAGCAGCGCTCTCCGGTGCTCAGCCCGCTTGCCGCGGCGTGGGCCTCGATGCCGGGACTCAGCTCAACGATTCGATCAATGATGTCCTGATCCATCCGTTATGCTCCTGTCGATTGGTTGCGGAGTCCGTTCAGCTCAGTGAATCGAGGCTCGAGGAATCGCAGCGCTCGTGACTTGTGCGCACGCGGCGGCAGCTGATGCCACTGCTCCAGCAACGACCGCGCCGAGTGCTCCCACTTTTTTGCTCGTTCCAAATAGAGCTGCGACCAAGCCAACTCCTGCTGATACCAAGCGATCGTGGCCGAGGCCTCGTACAAGCGCTCTTGCAGAACGGCCGCTTGTGCGGCGTGGTAGCCGGGGGTCGGCTCGTAGAACTCATCATTCTGTTCCTGCAGCTGTTGTTCAGCCGCTAGGCCGCACGCCTCTGCTTCCCAATCAATTGCTCGCATATCCATCGCTATTCACTCCTTTGCACTAGATAAGCCGCGCCGTTGCGCAGCACCACATCACATCCCAGCCCCCGAGCCATGGCCCATAGGGCCATGACCGGGGTATGGGGCACTACCCGCGCTAAGACACGCACGGTTAAAACTCCACTTCTTCGATGATTTCCTCATCTGTCGCGCGCTGCGTGCGACTCCACCAATCCGGCAGCGCCATCCGCATGACCGTTTCCGAGTAGCCGGGCCAGTAGTCCCGTGTCTGGCACTCGGCGTAGAGTGCCAAGGCCTGCTTGTAGAGCTTGCGGCCCTCGTCGATCAGCGCGTGATCGGCGTGGTAGACGGCTACGGCGTAGGGCGCCTCAGTCTCCACCGCGATCCAGTACCACGGGTGGTAGTCCCCGGTAGCGACCTCGATCAGATCGATATAGAACGCCGCTTGTACGTGGTATTGCAGCGCCAAGATTTTCCGCCTGAATCCCTCCGGGCTGGCGTCGGTGGTCGTCTTGAGGTCGACCAAGGCCCGCTCACTCCACCAATCCGGCCGCACCTTGAGCAGCAGATCGTGAGTACGATCGAAGTCGAATACGCTGATCTCTGCTGCTCCCTCCTCCGCTAGCAGCTTGCGCGCAGCCGAGTGGCCGCGCACGGCTCCGGCAATTGCTAGGGCGCGGTCACACTGTTCTGCTGTCAGTACCGTGCGCGAACCGGCTTCTTCTTGGAACGTCGCCCAAGCCTCTTTGCCGGCCTTCGTGCGCCGGTCGACCTTGGGCGCCACGATGTATTCCTGCTCCCACTTGCCCGGCTCAAGCACCGCGCTGTGTACCGCGGTGCCCAGCTGCATCGCCGGCGTCGGCGAGGTTTCTTGGCGCTGCGGATCCAGGTGCCGGCTCCAGCAGTGAAGCGGTGAGCGCAGCAGGTCGCGCACCTGGCTGGAACTGATCCCCTCGGCGCCGTGGTAGACAGCGTTGGGCATGCTGGAGTAGATTCCCGCTTGTGGGGCGGTGCTGTTGAATGCGTTAGCGAAATACGGAATCATCAGTTTTCTCCTTGTGTGGTGGTTGCTGACGCCCCGTGGCCAGACAGGGCGCCAGCGGTAAAGGCACTAAGCGGATTCAGCGGCAACCGCCTCCGCCCATTCAGGCAGTTTCTTTAGTAGTCGCTCATGAAGTGCCGGCGTCACCGCCGATAGGCTGTCGACGCCCCCGCGAGTTGCGCGCACGACCCAGCTCCGCACCCGTTCCGGATCCAGTTCCAGTTCTTCAATGCGCCGCTCCAGCGCCTTGAACTGATCGGCGCTGATGGTCTGAGGTGGTGTGCTGTTGTGCGCCGGTTTGGCGGGCTGTGATGGTTTAGCGGATTGCGTGCTCGGCTCTGCAGGCGTGCCAGCGATGTCCTCCAGATCCTGGGTGAAGACCTCCGACAGCCCTGCCATGCGCAAGGTGGCATCGATGTGGGCCGACTTGGCCGCCATCTTGAGCGCCTTGTTCAGGTCGCCGTAATCCTGCTTGAGGCTGCGCGCCCCGACCCCATCGGCTACCACGTTGCCGCTGCTGTCCTGCAACTCGCAGCGCAGGATGATGTTGCTTAGCGCAATGCCCTGGAGGGCGGTCTGTTCGTACTGCGCGAGCGTCGGGTAATGCACTGTAATCCCGAGCATGCCGCAGATCTTTTCCGCGCCAGGCTTGAACAGCGACGGCTTGGAAGGACCGCGACGAGTTTGGATGCGGCCGTAATCGACTCCCTCAACGAGGGCTTCTGCCACCCACTCCATTAGCGCTTTGCGATTGCTGCGGCGGCGGTCAAGACCGGCCTGGAAATGCTCGGTTGGCATATCCAGCGGGTTGGCTGTAGTGACGATACCGTTGCGGGACGGCGCGGCCGCCGCTGCAGGCATGTGCTCGGCGTGCTGGGCGCCGACTCGTTCAATCACTTCCCCTACGTGTTCCATGCTTATTCCCCTTTGATGTCTTGGATGCTGTCTGCCAGTCGATCGAGCTCTTTGCCGATGTCAGGCCTTAGAAGCGCCACCGTGCGCATCATCTCGGCGGTCTCTTCCTCCAGTCGCCGCGCCTCTTCTTCTTCCAACATCAGTTGCACCATCGTGTCAGAGTCCATAGCGCACCTGTATATTTCGGTAATAATATACCTCTCAGACATATTTGAGGTGCTAAAAAATGCGCCTGTAGCCCGTTCAAGCGACCGCGGCCGTTCTGGTGCGCAGCGCACGCACTTTGCTGAGCGTGGCAGCGAGCTTCGTGGTGCCTGTTGGCTCTTCAAGGCTAAAGTGCTCATTTATGGGAAGATCGGTTATCCAATTCTCGGAATGGATGTAATCGGTTGTAGCTGGCGCTACGAAAGCGTGGATCCAGTCGACGTGCCCTGAGTAACTGACAAACCCGTGGTACTCGCCCTCTGCCGTCAACCCTATGCACTCGGTAACGAGCGCGTGAATGAGTTCCATTTGGTGTGGTGTCATCTCAACCTCCTAGCGCCTGCTCGGCGCCCATCATCAAGATCAACAACAACAGCCAGCTGGTGGCCCCTAGTGCAGTACGCATTGTTTTCACCTCCCCCCAAAAAATACCTATAGGTGTTATTATTGTGCGCTGTCCCTCCCCTAAAGCTGACCATAGGGTGATATTACAACTTTTAGGTGTAAAATGGAAGGTAAGACGGGTGTGGCAAAGTCCGCTGTCTGTGGTGGCTTGCCTGTTAGATTAAAGACTTGGAGGAAATCGCGAGGCCTCACTCAGCACGAGCTGGGTGCACTTATAGGTGCAAAAGGTGGGATGGTTAGCAAGTATGAAGTCGGCTTGCAGTCACCCGGATCGAAGGTGCTGGAGGCACTCGCGCAGCAGGGTGTCGATGTGCATTGGCTCGTCACCGGTGAGCCAGCCCCCGACGCACTCGCACATGCCGGCGTTAGTCCGCGCGCGACAGCGGAGCCGTGGCCGCAGATTGTCGAGTTGGTCGAAGGGATCGCCGATGCGCAGCGGCGCGAGCACGCTAAGCAGCAGCTGCTGCTACGCGCGCAAGAACTGGCTGAGATGGATGTGCTTCACCAGACGCTTTCGGAACTGCGCGGCGATACCGAATAAACGCCGCCAACCGGCGCCGAAGAGCGCCGCCGAGGGGTGGAGTGCTGCTGGAGCGGAGGGCTGTCAAGGAGCCGAAGGGCAGCGCACGGACCGAGCCGATCCCCAACCGGTGCTATGGCTTTGGCATGTGTTGCGCCCCAAGTGCTGAGCTGCCCGAGCGCCCTTGACCAGCCCGCAGCGACCCCACGCTAGCTGGCACCCCGGCGGGCGTTTGCGCCCGCCGGGGCTGCCCAGCGGCGAGCGATCGAAATACAAAACGCATTGCGCTCGGCAAGCGCGCTACGGGTGCTGTCTAGGGCACTGCGCTGTGCCGCGCTTGCCCTAGCGTAATGCACCGCTGCAAGCGTTGCGCGGCAGCCCCGGTGTTATTGATGGGAGCCCCCTTGGGGGCGGACGGGAGGCGGGGCGCGAGCACGCGTAGCGGAGGCCGTCAGGCCGGAGCCGCGGCGCAGCGACCAGCCGGGTGGGCGGGGGGAGAAATAAACTCTGGAGGCGGCGCGCGCAGGTGCGGAGGCCGTCAGGCCGCAGCCCGAGCACGCCGACACCACCTTAGCGCGAAGCGGTGCTTGGCGCTTGCGCCATGGACCGCGGAGCTGGCCAACCCACCGAGCCTGGCGTCAGCCTGGCGAGACCTTTCGGAGCGAGCTGGGCCGCCGTGGCGGCCGAGCGAGCGGAGTATCGACCAAGTGATCGAGCCGTGCGCGAGCATGGTGAGGCATTAGCTTCTAATGTCGTTACGAGCCTCCGCATGGAGCGGAGCCGATTGACCGCCCCGCCCCCGCCATCTTTGGGTCGGCTGACGGGCCAAGGCGGCCGCAGACGGATCAAACCCTCAGGTCATCCAGTGACCCGCCTTCCTCAATCCACTGCTCCACCCATTTGGGCTTCCGACCGACGCCAACCCATCCTTTGGAGGGATCATGGGGGTGGCGATACTTGATGGGGCGCTTTCCCTTGCCGGCGGTGTCTTTCGGTGCCCCGTTGATGATTTCCTCTAGCGGGATGCCATAGCGTTCGGCGACCTGCTTCATCTCCGCCTTTGCCTGCTTCCGTAACTCTCGGTCCCGATTTTTGATCTCCCGGCCAAGAATCTTCTCGGCCTCGTAGATCTCCTCGGTGTTCATGTGGTTCAGAAGATCTGAAAATTGATCAAGGGTTTCGCTCATTTCCAGGAATCCTTTGTTGTTATACCATTACAACATCATCGTAAGAGAAACCCGCGCGAAATCCAACCGTACACTCGAAAATCGATCCGGTGGCGGCTTGGCTTTGGAAAAGTGACCCGCCTAATGGCGGGCCACCCAGGTGATGCGATCGTTGGCACGGCTGGGCGCTACGCCCTGCCCAGCCCGCGGCCAAAACACCGGAACTGAAACCGCCCAGAGTGACTGCCCGCCGGTAACGTGCTGGCGCATGGCAATATTGCAACCGCAGTAAAAGCCCCAGGCCCCGGCAAACTCAACCGCTGCGGCCCGATCGCTGAAGGCAGCGACCACTACGGCGCCACTGAACGCATGCCGTGATGACCGCACGCGCCAGCGACAGACGCCAACGGACATTGCTGAACCCACCACATAGCGCCACCAGACAGCGACTAATGGGATGCCGTTATAGCCTAACCCTGGGAACACAAGCTTTTTGGTTTTTGCCTTACGCATGGCGCACTCCTTTGGTGGTTGGCGGCTATGCCCCAAGAAGGGGCAAGCCCAAAAAGATGAGAAACGGGTTGCCCCACAGCAGTGGCAGCTTGGCGGTTGCAAGGCTCGCTCGCGACCGCAGGCTTGGCCTTGCAACCGCCAAGCGCCACTGCTACTCAATTCCCGTTCGAATCTTTTTGAGGCTTGCCCTCGCCGGGGCTGTGCCAGCCAACAGCTGAGTGAGCGGCATGGCGAATCACAGATAGTGTTCCGGGGTTGGCTTGCGGCGCCTCTAGTCGCGTGGTCAGCGGCGGTGTGGCGGCTGCGGCGTCGAGCGCTTTTCGTGGGGCGTCGCGCAATTGTGATGAGCGGCGTTGATGAGTCGTCGCGTGAGTGTGGGTACGGTCGAAGAGCGATGGATGCCGTATTTCTATGGCCGCGTTGTCCCGGGCCAGCGCAGTGCCGCGGACGCTGACGCTTGGCCGTTTTGTGGCCGGGCGTTCAGCGGCCGAGGCGCAAGCGGAGCTATGGGGGCACGGCTTGGGGGCATCGAGGGGCAGCCACAGAGCCGGCGCCCTGCTGCCGGGCCGTTGTGTGGCCGGGCAGCAGGCGTGACGGCGAGGTGGCGGGGGAAGGAACGGTCGGAGGGGATGGATGCGGCGTGGCTGAGGTTGCGTTGTCACGGGCCAGCGCAGTGCCACGGACGCTGACGCTTGGCCGTTTTGTGGCCGAGCTGGCAGCGGCCAAGGCGCAAGCGGAGCTATGGGGGCACGGCTTGGGGGCATCGAGGCGGCAGCCGCAGAGCCGGCGCCCTGCTGCCGGGCCGTTGTGTGGCCGGGCAGCAGGCGTGACGGCGAGGTGGCGTGGGAAGGAACGGTCGGAGGGGATGGATGTAAGCAATTAAACTATGGAACACAGCCTACCACGTATCCTCACCCGATGGGGCGTCGGGTCATCGGCTCGTTGTGAATTCCAGATTTGTAACATGGCAATTTTAGATCAATGTCCCGTCATCAGGGTTTACTTGGTATGGACCAAGTTCTAGTGGTGCACTGGTTAAATCATCACTTCGATCGGCGACATCCACCTTGCCGACTATGTTCAAATCGTCACGCTCATCTATGATTCTGTCAAGAGCCTCCTCCTCATTGGGGGTTCCCCAGTAATTATTTGAGTTTTTAATAAGATGCTCGTAGTCAAAAAAGCCACTTAACTCCAGGAAAACATCATCTCCCAAAAAATTGTTATCATGGATTTCTGAGTGTGATGGAGCGAAGGGTGTTGAGCGATGCGAGATCTCTGCCTCGGACAAAAAGGTATTTTCTTGGATCAATACATTATCGTCACTGTTGCTGACAACCAAGCGGACATTGTCGATAATGTTGCCCTTGAGCATTATGTCATCGTTACTGTCTATCCTCGGGTTGTTTCCATGTAGAGAGATGAAGGAATTTTCAACATTTATCTGGCCTTCGTTGTCCGACCACTTATATAAAGAAAATACTTGGATATCAGCGTAAGAAGCTTCGAAGTGACTACCAGATTTGTGCTCTAACCAAACATCATCTATCCAAGTTAGATCCTCCTCTGTCCCTGTTACTGTTAACTTTCCAAACAGTTCGAGCCTTTTATCGTTTCCGTCTAGCCGAGACCCTGGCTCAAACACCAATTCAGCATCATCATCTAACTGAACATCATCAGTCAATCTTAATACTTCGCCTTCGCCAAAAACATAGTCATCCTCAACGATGCCACTCAGTTCGGTGATCTCTTTGGCTTCCTCTGGTTCATCGATGATTCGTTTTTCTTGTAAGAGTTTTTGGGTATCATCAAACAGGCCTCGAAGGGCTGCATCTGGGAATTCTAAGGCCGCTGCATTTTCTAGTTCAGGGCGAAGGTTGCCGCGCTCCATCAAATCAGCCTCGGAAACGTTTTCTCCAAGGGCGACCACATACCATTCTTTTGGTTCTTCTGGGATATTATCTAGCTCGTACTCTTCGCCGTGTCTTTCGGCAATTTCGGCGCCCACCTTAATTCTGTTTTCATTAACTAATTCTTTCAGTTGGTCGCCGCTTTTCAGATCTTCTGCACTAAGGTCTTTGTCTCTTATTTTTTCTTCCAAGGCTTTAGCGTAAGATTCTCGAAAATCAATGTGTGTCGGATCCTCGTTGAGCCCCTGGTTACCCTCCCGTGCCTCTTCCAACATCTGTAAAAGCAACTGATCGGGATCGACGTCGCCGCTTTGGAGACGGTCCAGCCAATGATCAACGCGGGATGTTCCCCGGTGCATTGCCTCATCCAAATCAAGATTTGCCTCTTCGACCTTTTCAAAGTCTAACTCACCCCTTGCGGCATAGGCGACTTTGACTAGCTTGCGGAAGTCGCCCTCATGCCCGAGGTTGCGAGGGATGAACCCACCCACTCCAAAATCATAGTCTAGAAAGGCGTCGTTGATGAGTTCGAATTCACTTCTAGACATATTCTTTCTCCTTTTGAATCAATGTTTTTTCTATTCGAGGTTCGCGCATCTTGTGGAGTAGCCGTGGCACCTTTTTGCCTTTACCTTTCATTTAAGTAGTGAAGGTTGGGTTTGAGGCGACCAGCTCTTGGTTTAAACCCTCCGGAAAACCTGTTATATGAGCAAGCGCCCGCTTAGATTAGACCTGAAGACAGGTGCTTAAAGATTTGTGGTGGCAACACAGTAAACGATGATTGCTCTCTCCCTGCTGCAGCCGCACGCTACCGCGGCCATGGGACCATAAAGGCATCTACTTTTCAATCAGCGCTGCTGATTATTTGGTAACTGGTAGCTTTTATTCCGAGGCACGGCCGTTTTATCCCCACGTCACTGTCGCGCGTAAACTGAAGGCGCTGCCGGACCTCGGTCCCATCGAGCCAATTCGCTGGGAGGTCGAGCGCTTCTGCTTGGTCGCCTCTCTCGCGACTCCGGTTGGCGTGCAGTACAAGGTGGTACGCTGCTATCGTGCCGGTACGGCGTGATAGGCTGCATGAGTACGGTCGGTCGGCGCGTGACCGGCAAGCGGCACCTTCTCACGACAGGAGGCAGCAATGGATTTTCTCATCTACGCCGTCATCGGTGCGGCGGTTCTTGTGGTGGTGGGCTTCGTCATCGGCTTCGTGATCGGCTTTCGTCGAAGCGTCGCCGCCCAGCGCTCACCCAACGCCGGCGCCCCGTCTGCTGCTGTGTCCCGAGCGGCCGCGACACCTTCTCACCGCCACGGCACGGCAGTGAATCATCGCCAAGATCAGAACCAGCGGGGCGGTGCAGCCGGCGTCTTGACCACGGCCGCGGCCGCTGGTGCAGCGGCGTACGTCGGTGCGTCGTTGGCGAATAGCGGCGATGGCGATGGCACCGATGCTGACAGCGAGTCGATCGAGGCAGAGGGCGACGTGTGGGATGAACGGGTCGTCGATGCTGGGGAGGATTTGGAACCGCCCGAAGACGACTTCTTCGATGCGGGCGACGACCTCGATATCGATATCTAGCGCGAGACATCGCTAAGCGAGCGCGCTACCCTGAGAGGCAAGGCAGCGCGCCTAGCAGCCTACTCCTCCGAAACCTCGATGGCGCTTTCCAGACGCCAAGCGAGGATGTTGAGCATCGCAGCGAGCCGTGGCTGATCTGCGAGTCCTTCGGCGACGTAGAGGATGCTGAGGATAGTCTCCTGGATGAGATCTCGTTGCGCGGCTTCCATTGCCTTCTCCTTCGGTTGCGGCTCCATCCGTACACGCATCGGCATAGTCGGCTATACGCCGAACCAGCGCAAGCGGAAATTCATTCCCCCGCGCACGATGCCTTTTTGACAGAGTGCTACCGACTACCCTTCCACCAAGTTCCGCCGTGTTCCATCTGTGCTTTTTCACCAAAATGTATTTTTTCCCCATACCCCCGCATGCGAGAATTCTTGTCAGAATGGGCATTCTCTCTGCGAGACCAGTACCCATTGCAATAAGCAAGTGATTTAGATATAAGTGGAGACAGAGAGAGAAGGAAAGCTCTTTCAGGCTTTGAGAGCAATCGAGCAGCGGATGCGCGCCACCCACCCAGGGGACAATCCGCCATGCTCAAACAAGCAAGTGAACAACTACCAGCATCTATCGAACTCGAGAAAATCGATCCTGCTCGCAACCAGAATCGGTACTACGTCGTCGCGCTCGAGGCGGACTTTTTTGCTGCAGTTCGTCTAGTTCGGCGCTGGGGTCGTATCGGCAACCGCGGCGGCCAAAGCATGGTCGAGCCGTACGATTGCCTGGATGCGGCGCTCGATGCGGTGCGCAAGCACGTTCTCGGCAAACTGCGGCGGGGCTATCGCATCCGCGCGGCTGCTCCTCTTTTCCTCCAGGAGCCGATAGCCGACGCGATTCCCGATCGAGCGGCGCTGGGTGTTGCCGCCGGACTCACTGCGATTCACGACTGCCATCGCGCTTCGAAAGGAGATGGCGCAGCAGTGCCTGAGCTTCTGCAGGTGGAGTAGTCGTTTGCCGGCTCTGAACGTCAAGGTCGTGCTCGATGATCAGCATCTCCAAGACGGTAAAGACCTCGTTGAGCACCGCCAAGAAATCGATTGCGATCCCGATATCGCAGATCAAATACTGGTCGACGAAGTCCGCATTCTCATGTACAGCTTGCTTCCAGAACCGCAGATCTCCGGCGGCCTCCTCGACCCGTGTCCGTAGCTGCCCGAAGCTCAGAAGGAGTACTCGGTTCGGGTCTAGCACATGCGAGCATGAGGCTTGATCGACTTGATTCTTGTAGCATTCCCCATGCGTAATCAGTGTGCTGAGGTGATCGACCCAATCCGTCGAACCCAGATCTCCGCCCTTTGCCGACCGCTCGATCTCTCTAAAGATGTACGCGCAGCTGTAGACGTAGCTGAGTAGATCTCTGAACAGACCTTGTGCGCTCTCCTTGCTCATGCTGCTCCCTCCTAACGAAAAGGGCGGGTTTCCCCGCCCTCTGTATGCCTAGCTCTTCGCAGCTTGATACTGTGAGATGGCTAGCGCTGGCGAGCCCGATATCTGCTGCGAGACCTCTTTATATCCGATGTACCTCAATCTTCCTGCGTACCACTGGTTGGCCTGAGTGCCCACCCAGATCGCAATCGCTAAGGAGATTGCCCCGAAGATCATGAATACGAGATCGTGATAATAGAACGGTACGATGGTCGCGACGAGGACGCCTTCCAACAGAAGAAGCCCAGCCCCGGCCGCCAAGAGGTACAACAGCGGATACCAAAGTTCTTTGTAGAGCATCCAAAAGATGCCGAAGAAGAACGCCGGCCACGAGAAGCCGTCTTTGACAGCCTCAAGGCCGTGCTCAGGGTGTTCGTGAATTCTGAAATACTTCATGCCATCTCCTTGGTTTGAATGAGCAGCTTCCTGCTGCCCGTTCCTTCTGTGGGATCATCTTAGATCCCGATTGCAGCACAGCAATAGAGACGCTACCCGTGACGGGCGGCGGTTGACTGCACTGATGGGGACTGCTGCCGCTGTTCCGGGGCCACACACAGCAATCCGTGCCGAGCGGGTCGGATAGGCGCAACTAGCAGATTCGGAGGGGTATCGCATACGGTCCCTGTCTATCCTCCGGCCATCCATGACCGGGCAAGTCCTTTTGCAAATCACGGCCGAGACTCATTCCCTGAGTCCCTGCCCTATAGTGTCCTTCCTGGACACCTGCGCGGAGATTACCCCGCTCCGATTGAATCCACAACCCCTGATTCGTCGATTGCGTCAAGCACGCCGTTTGGCAGTGTCACCGCCACCACTCGGCGGCGAATCCCAGACGTTGCGGAATGCTTGGCGGGGGCGCTCCGGGATCTCGCGCGAGAAGCTTAGCTCGACCCCGGCCGCCGTGCGTTCGCCGTATATTTTGCCGCGCTGCAGCTTATGCAGGTACACCACGATCCGGCAGCTTCGGAGGAATTTCTCCGGGGGTGACCCGCGCTTAATCCTGATCTTGCCGTTCTCGATGGCGACGATGAAGACGTAGCGTGCATCCCAGAGCATCCAGGCTACGCCGACCGCCAAGCCAGCCAAGAGCAGCAGAAAGATGGCGATCATCATGCGAAGAATGGCTTAGCAGACGCGTGCGTGTTATCCACAGAAGCTGTGGATAAACCCGTGGATAAGGCCTCGCATGTAGGCGAATGATGCGCCCTGTGCCCAGGTGAATAGTTTTTGACCATCACAACATACCTTTCGGAAAATCAGTGCTCTGGATGTGCTCGCTCAACCGCCTCTAGGCGCCGTCTCTTGCCGCTAGCGCTTACCAGAAGCGCTGTGCAAAAGCAACGGCCGATGCACGAGTCTCGCGCTATGCCGCAGCGCGGCGACGTGGTGTCCGAGCAGGGTCGAGCGTGACCTCGGCGCGACGAACCGGGACCTCGCGGGGGGCAAAGACCACGAATCTGGCTTGGGAGCCCCTGATCTCGTTGACCTTGAGCTGGATACCGCTGGCAAGCGTGATGATCTGGCCGACTTTGCAGGTGATGTCGCTGAGCATGATGCCTCTCCTCCGTGAGCTGTGATGAGCGCCGCCGTTCCGCCGGCGCCCCACTGCGGCCATCCTGGTCCGTAGCGAGCGGGAAGGTACACCGAAATCTCACCCGATGCTACCCCCCTCATTGACGCGAGTTCGCGCGCGCCTCGCTGCTGATCAACTCCTGGGGTGGTAAGTGGTATCCAGGTTCAATTCTAGGTTCAGTTCTAGATTGGGGTGCACCTGATGCACCACCCCCGTGCACGAGATGCACCCGCCCCGCGCACCTGGTGCACCCCAAACATAAGAAATTTTGTTATGATCGATTTGCTACATACAGTGCCCTCTCCCCCCCATGGGCCTTGATGTACGTCAATGCAGAGTCGCATCTGCATTGGCTAAGGCGTGGCGTGGGCAGCACGGGCACTATGCACGGGCTTGGCGGTAGCGTGCCTGGAGGTTGGGGGTGCTGCTGGCCGTGCGACTCAAGATCAATCGGGAGGGCTGGTATCCACTCGGCAAAGACGCTATCCATCATGGCGATGGCAGGTTCCTTTGGTGTGAGTGGTCGACGTCGCTCTTGTGCACGCCGGAACCTGACACTTTTTTAAGCTATATCAACTCTTTATAGTATTTATTTGGCGCCTATGGGGGACTACCTCCCGATTTAGCGCTTTTGTCTTGGCAATGGGGCCGCCTCAGACGAGAAATTAAAATCGGTTGTTTTTTATAGGCAATCGTGACGCGTCAAACCACAAGGGTTCAGAGCGTGCTCAGCCGTGCCTTTAACAAAAAAATGAGGTCATTTGCAACCAATCCCGCGCCAACTCCCATCTGTTGCGATGACTACTTGAAAACTGATCGGTCACAGAGGAAGGCTGTGGCCACATTGAAGGCCCTAATCGCACAACATTATTTTTGAATTTTTAACAGAAAGGTACGCCAAAATGACTACCCCTGAAGATTTAACGTGTTCATTTTGCAAAACCAGAGTGCCCTATGGGGCAGTGGTCTGCACTGGCTGCCAAGCCGAGATAAGCTACGGACCGACATCCAGCGTTTTTTCGATCGCTGGAATTTTAGCAGCCATAGCGGCTTTTGGAGTTTACCTCTTTTTTTATTATTCGATCAAAAACGAGATTGTCCCGAAGGAACTGACTATCCTAGACCAGCTGATAGTTTTAGATGACAACACAATTGGACTTACAAGTTTGTCGGTTGGCGCAGTTGTCGGAATATACACCTTGTACAGATGTGTGAAGAGCGAAATGAACAACGTTCAATTCTATCGTCGTTTTTATAAATAGTTAGATTTGGCCGTCTTGTCAACCGCAGAATTTTCAAGAAAATCTACAATTCTTCGACGACAATTTATCTGGCGCTCTGAAATTGCATGACCTAGACCGATTTCCGCGCTCAAGCCTCGCCACACCAATATGATGACTGCCGCAAGCTCCTGGCGCAGCATCTGGTAAGTGCGCCAGGGCGTACTCGGTCGATTTTGATCCAAACCTCACCAAACACCGCCGCCGTGGCACTCAATCCCATCCTCTCATTTTATAAGGAGGCGCAATGCGCACAACATTATCTTTTTCTGCACTTTTGCTGTGTGTTAACACACTGCTGCTCACCGGTTGCCTTTCGGGTTCCGATAGCTCATCGGAAAACGGATTAGTCAACAACGGGAAAGATGATATACCATCCGAGAGAGGTGGCATAACCATTGATTCCGAAATGGCCCAAAGAATTAAAGATTCACGCCTGGGGCAGGAGTTTCCGGATCGTACGGCCGAGGAACTTTATGCTGCATACATTCTTGCGATGACCTCTACAATTGTATCCGAAGGAAACGATAATCCAGAGGCAAGCAGCAAGGGAGGAGCAAGCAGCCAGGGAGCGGCAGCGAGCAGTGGACGAGATATTGGTGCCGCCGCTTTCGATGATCCGACTTCTATTGAGGAAGTCCTGGCCGATCTCGATGTTGATTCACTCCCCTATTTTTCAAACTCCCAAAACCTACCGGGTGGCGGGGAGAGGAGTGCAAGTGCCCGAGGCCTCGATCAGGTCAGCCAAGTTTCAAACCTCTTTCGCTATGAAGGTGTGACCTCAGCGGCTACCGTTTTTTACGGTGGCTACGGCCAAGAAATTTATGAGCTGCCGCCTATGGCATCTGCCCTTTTCGAGGCGGGGATCGGTGACCATCACAGCAACCCCGGTGAGTGCACGCTCGATAACGCGGATGACTTCGGCTGGAAGTATATGCTCGACCCATCCGGAAGAGATGTTTTACGTCAGGATGGTCCAGGCCCTTACCTGGGCGTTTTTCAACGCACACGCAGTGCCATCATCAACTGCTACGGCTGTGAGAACGGTGATTTTTCGAATATCTCCGACTCAATTGATGACCACGGTGTCATCCGGGGTAACTCCACAACCGTTTCTTTTCATGAGGAAGAGCACATGCTACCATCGGTAACCGGTGACCCAGCGGATATTCAAACGGCTATAAATCACGCCGAGAATGTAGGTGATCAAAACTTCTCGCGCGTGCTTAATGTGCCGGCGCACTATCACCGGCTCGGCGGCGACATAGGGGATCTGCAAACCTATTTCGTTGAACAGTACGAGCTAGAGAGACGTCTAACCAACGGGAATGCGGAAGCATGGGCAACCTTGGAGGGAGAGCAAGTTGTCACTTTCGAGGATAATCGCTTCGAGGCGTGCAACATGGATGCTCGAGTAAACACCATAGAGCCCCTTTTGGTTAAACTAAAAGCGCCACAGGCAGTTACCGAACATGCCCAGCGCATCCCGATCGGTCCGGGTAAAATTCAGTACGATACTCCACACGGAACTTTCTTTGTTCGATACGATGCCAACGCGGCAAAGGAACTTTTGGATGCCGGAGGTAACCCAATCAACTTTCCCTCGGTTGAAGAACCCACCGATTGGCTAGAAGAAGAGTGCGGCGATCTTTTTGATCCCACTATTCCGATTCCTTGAGCCACCCTTCCGGTTGAAATGTTGGGTCTCGATAATTCCTCAGCCTATTTTCACGTCGTGAATCGGCTGGCTGGTGGGCAGCCTCAGGATTAGTTCCACATCAGCCAATCCCATAGGCGCAAATTGAGGCTTTAGAGAGTTGATATAGGCAAAAAAAGATGGCAGGTTCCGGCGTGCACAAGGGTGACATCCACCACTCACACCAAAGGAACCTGCCATCGCCACTAGCAGGAACTGGCGTAGACATCCACCCCTCCCCGCCCACACCACTATGACCACCACTGAACCACTCCGGGTCGATAGCCTCCTCCTACCCAACGGCGGCCGACTCGGTATGACCCTCTGCCCCGGCAAAATCGGCCCCGGTCGCCACCACCCGTGGCAGCGCAAGCTCGACGACGACATCGAAAGCATCGCGCAGTGGGGCGCCTGCCGCGTAGTTACCCTGATGGAGCGCAGCGAGCTCGCCGCCTTCGGTGTCGGTGACCTCGGCTCTCGGATTCAGGAGCGGC
>NZ_NRRN01000039.1 GCF_016583625.1 Halorhodospira abdelmalekii
GCCCTAAGGGGGGGTGGTGTTTCGGGGTGTAAGCCAGCTCAGCTTGGACGCTAAGGGCCGTTTGGCCCTCCCGGCGAGGTTTCGGGATCGGCTCCTGGGCCATTGCGAAGGCGAGCTGGTGACGACAATCGACTATCGTGATCGCTGCCTGGTCCTCTATCCGTTACCGGAGTGGGAGCGGATTGAACGCAAATTGATCGCTTTGCCGGATCTTCAGGAGGGGGCAAAGCGCCTTAAACGATTGCTGATTGGCCACGCTCAAGAGATGCAGGTCGATGGCAGTGGCCGGGTGCTCGTGCCGCAGCCACTGCGCGAGTACGCCGGTCTGAGTAAGCGGGTCGTGCTAATCGGTCAGGGAAATAAGTTGGAGCTGTGGGATGAGGCGGTGTGGGAGCAGCAACGGATGCAGTGGCTTGAAGAGGCGGCGGCCGCGGAGCTCCATCTGCCAGAAGCACTTGAGCATTTGGCGTTGTGAGCGGCGATGCTGCGGTGCCTCGCGGCTGTGAGGGGTGATCCAAATGGGTGCGGTCGTGCAAGAGAAAGAGCGTGAGGCTGCTGGGCCGTCTTCCCGGAGAGCCGGCAATGGCGGGCACGCGCCGGTGCTTTTGGATGCGGTATTGGAGGGGTTGGCGCCGCGCGCGGAGGGGCTTTACGTCGATGCGACCTACGGGCGTGGCGGTCACGCACAAGCTCTCTTCCGTGCCCTTGGCCGCGGGGAGCTGATAGTCGCCGACCGTGATCCGGAGGCGATCGCTCACGCCCGCCACCACTTCGCCGATCGGCCGCGTTGCCACGTCGTGCAGGCGCGCCTGGGTGAGTTGCCGGAGGTTCTGCAGTCCCGCGGGTGGGCGGGGCGAGTCGCCGGAGTGCTGGTCGATCTTGGCGTCTCATCGCCGCAGCTCGATGATGCCGTGCGGGGCTTCTCTTTTCGGCACGATGGTCCGCTCGATATGCGCATGGACCCGGAGTCCGGAATCTCCGCAGCCGAACTGTTACAGCAGCTCTCGCAGCGCGAGCTGGCGCGCATTCTTCGCCGCTACGGCGAGGAGCCGCAGGCCGGGCGGATCGCGCGAGCGGTTGTCGCAGCTCGCGAGGCTGGTGCGCCGCCGCTGCGCACTCGTGATTTGGTCGCGCTGATCGAAGAGGCCGGGGTACGCGGCACCCCGGGGCGACACGCCGCGACCCGGACCTTCCAAGCCTTGCGGATTGCGGTAAACGACGAGCTTGGCGAGCTCGAACGCTTCTTGGCTGGGGTTATCGAGCTGCTTGAGCCTGGAGGGCGTCTGGCGGTGATCGCCTTCCACTCGCTGGAAGATCGCCTGGTTAAGCGTTTTATCCGCGATGCTTCACGGGTCGGTGATTTGCCACCCTCGGTGCCCGTCGTCCCGGTGGATCTGCGGCCGCGGCTGCGTCCGCTCGGGCGGGCCCGGCGCGCGGATGTTGCCGAAGTGGCGGCCAATCCAAGATCGCGCAGCGCAGTGCTGCGCCTTGCTGAGCGCCTGTCGTGAATGCGCAGCAGTGGGCTGTAGTGTGGCTCGTTACAGGGGTCGTAATCAGTGGCCTGGGACTGGTCCTGGTGCAGCATGAACGGCGGATGGCCTTTGTCGAGTTGCAAGCGGAGATTGAACGCGGTGACGAACTGCGCGAGGAGTGGAGCATGTTGCAGCTTGAGATCGGCGCTTGGGCGGGGCACAGCCGTTTGGAGCGGGTCGCGCGCGATGAATTACAGATGCAGTTCCCTGAACACGGTGAGGTCGTCATCCTGGAGCGCCGATGAGAGGGCAGGTGTGTGAGGCGAGTTAGGCGTCGCAGGGCGAGCAAAGGGCAGAGCTCAACGCCACCGTGGTGGCGGTTGGCGACTGTCAGTGCAGTGGTTGTAGCTGTGGCCCTGGCGGTCGTCGGTCGGGCTTTCGACCTGCAGGTGCTCAATCGCGACTTTTTGCTTGATGAGGCCGACGCCCGACACCTGCGCACGGTGGCCATCCCGGCGCATCGCGGGATGGTCACCGACCGTCACGGCGTGCCACTGGCTGTTAGCTCGCCGGTCTTTTCGGCCTGGGCGCATCCCGGAGAGCTGCTTGAGCATCGCGGGCGCATCCCGGAGTTGGCTGCCGTACTTGAGCGCGATCCACAGGAGCTCTACCGCTTTCTCGAACAGCGCGCCGAGCGCGAGTTCGTCTACTTGCGGCGTCACATGCCGCCAGCCATGAGCGAGCGCGTTCGCAGCTTAGAGACTCCCGGGGTGCAGTTGCAGCGTGAATTGCGCCGCTTCTATCCGAGTGGCCAGGTTACGGCTCAGTTGCTCGGGGTGACCGACATCGATGGTCACGGGCTTGAGGGCGTTGAGCGAACCTATAACCACCTGCTCCGCGGTGAGAGTGGGGCGAAGCGCGTTCTACGGGATCGTCTCGGGCGTGTTGTCGAGGATGTCGAGCTCATTCGCGAGCCGCGCCCGGGGCAGGACGTTGCGCTTTCGATCGATCGGGATATCCAGTATCTGGCCTACCGTGAGCTCAAGCGTGCGGTGCGTCGCCATCGGGCGGTTGCCGGTTCGGTCGTCGTCCTCGACGTGCGCACCGGCGAGGTGTTAGCTGCCGCCAGTCAGCCTTCGTACAATCCGCATCAGCGCGCGACCATGGAGCCCGAGGCGCGGCGCAACCGGGTCTTCGCCAACGCCTACGAGCCGGGCTCCGTCATCAAGCCCCTTACCGTAGCGGCCGCCTTGCGCAGCGGCGCGCTGAACGCAACAGCGACCTTCGATACCGCCCCGGGGACGATGCGGGTCGGGCGCCACACGGTACGCGACATCCTCGACTACGGTGAGCTCGACGTTACGGGGATCATCCAAAAGTCGAGCAACGTCGGTGCGGCCAAGATCGCGTTACTCACGGAGCCGCGTGATCTATGGCAGGTCTTCGAAGACTTCGGCTTTGGGGCGACGACGCACGTCGGTTTGGCCGGTGAGAGTGCTGGCTATCTCGATCCGGCCCCGCCGCGTGGGCAGGTGGCGCGTGCGACCTGGTCCTACGGCTACGGGATGTCAGCGACCCCACTGCAGATCGCCCGGGCCTACGCCGCCTTAGCGAATGACGGGATGATGTATCCGGTCTCGTTGCTGCGCCGTGACGAGCCGCCTTCGGGGCACCGGGTGCTCGAGGCTCAGCTCGCCGGCGAGATTCGGCACATGCTCGAGGCGGTGGTCGAACCGGGCGGAACGGGGTTGCGCGCCCGGGTGCCGGGCTATCGAGTTGCCGGGAAGACTGGGACGGTGCGTAAAGCGCAGGCCGGTGGTTACCGTGAGGACGCCTACGTCGCGATGTTTGCCGGCTATGCACCGGCGACCCGGCCGCGGATCGCCATCGCCGTCGTGATCGATCAGCCCGGTGGGGAGTTCTACTACGGTGGACAGGTCGCTGCACCGGTCTTTGCCGAGGTCGCCGCCGGTGCGCTGCGGGTGCTGAACGTGCGGCCTGACGGTCACGAGGAGCGGCCGACTCAGTCGGGCCGTGTATTGGCCGCCGGGGGTGAGCAGTGAGCGCGGTGATGCAGTCGGCACCGGCGGTCACCCTGGCGCAGCTGCTCGCGCCGTGGTCTGCTGGCGCTACTGCAGAGGGCAGCGAGGGTGGCGATACGGGAGCGGCGCTATGCCCGATTAGCGGGGTTTGTAGCGACAGCCGACACGCTGCCCCGGGAATGCTCTTTGCTGCGCTTGCCGGTGGCGATCGACACGGTTTGGCTTACGCCGAGGCGGCGCTCGCCGCCGGGGTGGTTGCCATCGTCTGGGAGCCGGTGGCGGCTGATTCCCCCGAACATGCGACGGTTGACCGCTTGGCTGCACGCGTGGCCGAGCAGGCGCGGCGGCGTGGCGTACCGATGCGCCCGGTGGTGCGGCTGAGCGAGTGCATCGGGCGGCTGGCCGCGCGCTGCTACGGTGAGCCCTCACACGCCTTAACCGTAGTGGCGGTGACCGGCACCGATGGCAAGAGCTCTGTAGCCCACTTCGTCGCCCAACTCCTCGGCGAGACGCCGTTGACCAGTGCGGCGCCGGCCCCCTGGGGCGTGATCGGTACCTTGGGCTACGGGGGCTTGCGGCAGTTGCAGCCGAGCCCCTTGACGACCCCCGATGCCGCCCGCCTGCAGGCGATGTTGGCTGAGCTGCGCGCGGCCGGATGCACCGGAGTGGCCCTGGAGGCCTCGTCGCACGCCTTGGCACAGGGGCGCTTGCAGGGAACTGCGGTCGATGTAGCGGTGCTGACCCACCTCGGTCGTGATCATCTCGACTACCACGGTTCGCTAGACGCCTACGCAGCTGCCAAGCGTCGCCTCTTCGAGCGTCCCGAGCTGCGGGCGCGCGTGCTCAATCTCGACGATGCCCTCGGCCGCCAGCTCGCTGCAAGCGCACCGGGTCCAGTCGTGACCTATAGCGTGGTCGATGGCGCAAGCCGTGATATGGCCCGTGATACGGCCCGTGATACGGCCAGTGATATGGCCAGTGACAACGCCAGCACTATGGCGAGGGCGAGTCGTATGGCTTCCGGAGCGGCCAACGGTGCAAGCGCTGTCACGGACGCTTGCATGGCTGATCCAGCCGAATTAGCCGAGTTGGCCGATCTGCGTGCGCAGGTGAGCCCCAGTCGCCCGGGCGATCGCGGGTTGGCGCTGACGGTACTAACCAAATCACTGCAACAGCGCATCGAGGTGCCGCTGCTCGGTCGTTTTCAGGCGGCCAACCTGCTCGCCGCGATCGCAACAGGAGTGGCCCTTGGATATCCGCTTAAGGCGCTGCTGAGCCGGTTGCCGCGGCTGCAGGCGGTGCCCGGGCGGCTTGAGCCCTTCGGCGGCGGCGAGCAACCGCTGGTCATCGTCGACTATGCACACACCCCCGGTGCCCTAGAACAGGCGCTGCGAGCGGCGCGCGAGCACTGCGCCGGGCGCCTCTACGTCGTCTTCGGCTGCGGAGGTGAACGTGATACCGGCAAGCGCCCGCTGATGGGGGCAATAGCGGCGCGCAACGCCGATGTAGTTGTGATCACCGACGACAACCCGCGGCGTGAGGAGGCTGCGGCGATTCGCACGGAGATCGCCGCCGGGTGCACAGCGGTGACGCCGCAGCTGATTGCCGGCCGGGGCGAGGCGATCGAGTGGGCGATCACACAGGCTGAGCGCGGCGATGTTGTGCTGATCGCCGGCAAGGGGCACGAGCAAGTCCAGGAGATCGACGGTCTCCGTCGGCCTTTTTCCGATCGTGAGTGGGTCGAGCGGTTGCTTGCAGCAGTGGGGAGGGAAGCCTGATGCTGCCGTGCACCCTGCAGCAGCTTACTGAGTGGCTGTCGGTCCCGCTCTCTGGTGGTCAGCCTGGGTGCGGCGATCGACTCGTGCATGGGGTCGCGCTCGATAGCCGCGAGGTCGAGCCTGGGATGCTCTTCGTCGCCCTGCGCGGGGCGCACGTCGACGGTCACGACTACGCCGCCGACGCTGCCGCCCGCGGCGCCGTTGCGATGCTCGGTCAGCGTCCGGTTGAGGCGCTGCCAACCCTACTGGTTGACGATCCGCTGAACGCCCTGACGACGCTTGGACGGCGTTGCCGGGCCGGCAGTTCGGCGCAGGTGGTGGCGCTGACCGGGAGCAACGGCAAGACGACGGTCAAGGAGCTTTTGGCTGCGATGCTGGTCCAACGGGGGCCGACTTTGGCAACCGCCGGCAATCGCAACAACCACCTTGGTTTGCCTCAGACCCTATGCCGTCTGCGCGCCGAACACCGCTTTGCCGTGCTCGAGATGGGGGCCAATCACGCCGGTGAGATCGGCGAATTGGCGGCCATCGCAGAGCCGCATGTCGGCATCGTGACCAACGCCGGCCCGGCCCACTTAGAGGGCTTCGGGTCGCTGCGTGGGGTGGCAACGGCGAAAGGCGAGCTCTTTAGTGCGCTACCGGCGGCAGGGGCGGCGGTCATCAACACCGACGATACCTACGCCGATCTTTGGCACGAACTGGCGCGACACGTTGAGCGGCGGGTGACCTTCGGTACCCATTCCGTGGCCGATCTGCGCTACCGGGGCGCCGGTCCAAGCTTAGAGCTGTGGCTTGCCGAGCGCTGGCGGGCAACGCCGACGCCGCTGCTCGGCGCCCATAACGCTGCGAACGCCGCCGCTGCCGCCGCCGCGGCGACCCTCTGTGGGGTCTCTGCGGACGAGATCGCACAGGCGCTGGCCGCAGCGAGTGCCCCGCCCGGGCGGCTGCAGCTGCGCCATGGCCGTACCTGTCGCTGGGTCATTGATGATAGCTACAACGCCAACCCGGCGAGCCTGCAGGCCGGGCTCGAGGTGTTGTGCGAGCTTGCTAGCGCGCCCGGCGGGGTGGACGGAACCGGTCGACGAGGCGAAACGGATCAAGCGGGCAGGACGGGTGAGGCGGGGCAGCCGTGGCTACTGCTCGGGACGATGGCCGAGCTCGGTGAGCAGACGGCGGATTGGCATCGCCGCGCCGGTGAGCAGGCACGCGCCGCCGGGGTGGCCCATCTGTGGTGTGTGGGCGAGATCGCCGCTGCCGCCGCCGACGCCTTCGGAGCCGGGGGGCGGGTCTTCGCCGATGTGGCCAGTCTGGCACAGGCCTGCCAAGACGAGGTGCCTGCCGACGCGGTGGTGCTGATCAAGGGGTCGCGTGCGGCGGCTATGGAGCGACTCGTTGCCGTATTGGCTGATGAGCCAGCGGGTGAGTCGACCAGTATGGGGTCCAGGCCGGGGGCCAGAATGGGGCCGGTGGCCAGAACGGAGTCCGGCATAGGAGAGGAGAGCTAAGGTGCTTTACCATCTGGCGATGGCGCTGGAGGCGTATATCTCTGCACTGAACGTCTTCCAGTACATCACATTTCGGACCATCCTCGGCGTGTTGACCGCGCTCGGTATCGCCTTGCTGATCGGTCCGGCGGTGATCCAGCGCTTGGTACTGCACCAGGTCGGTCAGCAGGTGCGCGACGATGGGCCGCAGACCCATCTAGAGAAGGCGGGCACACCGACGATGGGCGGGGCGTTGATCCTGGTTGCCATCGCCGTCTCGACACTGCTCTGGGCCGATCTAAGCAACCGCTTCGTTTGGGTGGCCTTGCTGGTGACCCTTGCCTTTGGCTTGATTGGTGGGGTCGACGACTTCCTTAAACTCTCGCGCGGCAACAGTCAGGGGCTGCGGGCCCGGGATAAGTTTCTGCTGCAGGTGGTGGCGGCCCTGGGGGCGGGTGCCTTCCTCTACATGACGGCACAAGATCCGGTCGAGACGAGCCTGGTGCTGCCGCTCTTTAAGGACTGGATTATACCGCTGGGAGCGTTCGGCTTCCTGCTGTTGACCACACTGGTTATCGTCGGCAGCTCGAATGCGGTGAATCTGACCGATGGCCTCGATGGCCTAGCGATCATGCCTACCGTCTTGGTGGCCAGTGGCCTGGCCGTCTTTGCCTACGCCTCTGGGCACCACGTCTTCGCCGAATACCTCGGTATCCCATCGGTCCACGGCGTCGGTGAATTGGTGATCTTCTGCGGGGCGATCGTCGGCGCCGGTCTCGGTTTTCTGTGGTACAACACCTACCCGGCACAGGTCTTTATGGGCGACGTTGGGGCGCTCTCGCTCGGGGCTGCGCTGGGAGTGATCGCGGTCTCGGTGCGTCAAGAGATCGTGCTCTTTGTCATGGGCGGGATCTTCGTCTTAGAGACGCTCTCGGTCATGATCCAGGTGCTCTCGTATAAATTGACAGGGCGGCGCGTCTTTCGCATGGCGCCGCTACACCACCACTACGAACTCCAAGGGTGGCCAGAGCCGCGCGTGATCGTGCGGTTCTGGATTGTGACCGTGGTGTTGGTATTAATCGGCTTGGCCTTTCTAAAGGTGCGCTAATCATGGAATCAGGTGCGATGACAGGCCATAAGCGGTATACCACGGTCGCCGGGCTCGGTGCGACCGGGTTGGCCTGTGTTCGTCACTTGCGCCGTCAGGGGGTGCCGGTTGTCGTCGTCGATAGCCGCGAGCGGCCGCCGCAGCTCTCTGCCCTGCAGGCTGAGCACCCCGAGGTGCCGGTCGTGCTCGGGGGGTTAGACGGCGAGGTGCTGCGCGCTGCCGAGCGGATAGTGATCAGCCCCGGGCTCGATTCTCGGCAACCGCCCTTTGCGCAGCTGCAAGCCGCCGGGCAGCCGATCTGCGGTGAGCTCGAACTCTTCGCTGCGGCGGTACCGGAGGGGGTGACGGTCGCGGCAGTGACCGGTTCGAATGGCAAGAGCACAGTAGTGACCCTCGTTGCTGAGATGGCGCGAGCTGCAGGTCGCCGCGTCGCCGTCGGCGGCAACCTGGGGACGCCGACGCTCGATCTGCTCGCTGCTGACCCAGTCGCCGATCTCTTCGTCCTTGAGGTCTCCAGCTTCCAGCTTGAGGCGTGCCCAGCCTTTTGTCCGCAGATTGGTGCGGTGCTCAACGTTAGCCCCGATCACCTCGATCGCTACGACGGCATCGAGGCGTATACGGCCGCTAAGGCGCGCCTGCTTGAGGGGGTCGAGGTCGCAATCATCAACGCCGACGACCCACGGGTGCGGCGGATGGGCGAGACTGCCCGCTCGCGGCGCTATTTTAGCGTTGCCGGTGTTCACGGCGGCACCGTTGGGCCGGCCAGCGACTACGCAACGCGCACCATCGACGGCGAGCCCAGCCTCTCTCTGGACGGCGAGGCGCGCCTAGCGGTGCGTGAACTGGCGCTGACGGGTGTGGTGGGGCAGGCCAACGCCTTAGCTGCGATGGCAGTGGCCGATGCCTGCGAGCTGCCTATCGCTGCGCAACAGGCCGTGCTGCGCCGCTTCCGCGGACTGCCACACCGGATGGAGCGGATCGGTGAGTGGCACGAGGTGGCGTGGATTAACGACTCCAAGGCGACCAACGTCGGAGCGGCGGTGGCGGCCCTAGCCGGGGTCGGTCGCCCGGCGGTCTTGATTGCCGGGGGGCAGGGTAAGGGGGGCGATTTCCGCCCGCTGGCCGAGGCGTGTGAACGCTACGCGCGTGCCGTCATCTTGATCGGTGAGGATGCTTCGGCGATTGAGGCGGCACTCGCCGGGCGCGTGCCGACCGAGTGCGCCAGCGGAATGGAACAGGCGGTCGTGCAGGCGGCCGCGCGTGCGCAGCCCGGTGACTGCGTGCTGTTAGCCCCTGCTTGTGCCAGCTTTGATGCCTTCAGCGGCTTCGAGCAGCGCGGGGCACGTTTTCGTCAAGCGGTGCTCGACGTGGTTGGGGAGGTGATGCATGGCTGAGCGGCTCTCCACAGCGTGGCCGCTGCAGCAGCAGTGGGTGCCGTGGGCGCTCATTGATCAGCGTCTGTTGTGGGTCGTCGTCGCGGCTACTCTGCTCGGTCTAGTGATGATGGCCTCGGCCTCGGTCTCGCTTGGGCAGCAGATCATGGGCGATCCGCTCTTCTACTTTAAGCGCCAGGCTCTCTTCGTCTTGCTCGCTGCGGCTGTGGCCTTCACGGTGTTGCAGGTGCCGCTGCAGCTCTGGGAGCGGAGCGGAGTGTGGCTGCTGCTGCTAGCCATCGCGCTGCTGATCCTGGTGCTGATCCCCGGCGTGGGGCGTGAGGTCAATGGTGCGGTGCGCTGGATCCCTCTCGGGGTGATCAATCTGCAGGTAGCTGAACCGGCGAAGCTACTTTTGTCGCTCTATGTGGCTGGCTACCTAGTGCGCCGCGGGGAGTGGCTGCGCACCTCCATGACGGCCTTCCTGGTGCCGGTGGCCATTGCCGCATTGTGTGCCTTTTTACTGTTGCGGCAGCCCGATTTCGGGACCGCCTTGCTGCTCATGGGTCTGGTGATGACGCTGCTCTTTCTTGCTGGGGCGCCGCTGTGGCGCTTTTTGGTCTTGGCAGCGGGGCTGGTAGCGGTGGCGGTGATGCTGGTGCTCTACTCGCCCTATCGTTGGCAGCGGGTCACCGCCTTTATGGATCCGTGGTCGGATCCCTTCCACACCGGCTTTCAGTTGACCCAGTCGCTCATTGCCATCGGTCGCGGTGAGTGGCTCGGTGTCGGTTTGGGCGGCAGTGTGCAAAAGTTATTTTATCTGCCCGAAGCGCACACCGACTTCGTCTTTTCGGTCTTGGCTGAGGAGATCGGCCTAGTCGGTGTGCTTGCGGTTATCGCGCTGTTTGCCTTCTTGACCCTCTATGCACTGCGCTTGGGCTGGCAGTGTCATCGCTATCGCCTGCACTTTGCCGGCTACATCGCATGGGCGGCGGGTTTGGCGATCGGCATGCAGGCATTCATCAACATGGGAGTGGCGACCGGATTGCTGCCGACAAAGGGGCTGACACTGCCCTTTTTTAGCTATGGCGGTAGCAGTGCGTTGGTCACTGGAGCCTTTGTCGGCCTGCTGCTGCGCGCCGGCTGTGAGTTGGCCTATGCGCGGGCCGAAGGGCAACGTCCTGAGGAGGAGAGGCATTGAGTAAACCGATTGTAGCCATCGCCGCCGGTGGTACCGGCGGGCACGTCTACCCGGGTTTGGCGGTCGCTGAGGTGCTTCGCGAGCGTGGTTGTGAGGTGTTGTGGATCGGTACCCAGCACGGTTTGGAGGCGCGGGTGGTGCCACAGCGCCAGATCGCCTTTGAGGCACTGGAGGTGCGAGGGCTGCGTGGCAAGGGGTTGGGCGCCAAGCTGGCTGCACCGTGGCGCTTATGGAAGGCGATGAGTGCGGCGGGTCGGCTGTTGGCAGAGCGACAGCCGGCTGCACTGCTGGGGATGGGGGGCTATCTGAGCGGTCCAGTGGCACTTGCGGCGCGCCGGTGCGGGGTGCCGTTGCTGATCCATGAGCAAAATGCCGTCGCCGGATTGACCAACCGCATACTCGCTCCGCTCTGTCGCCGGGTCTTGACCGGCTTTCCCGATGTGCTCGGCAGTCGCGGCGAGTGGGTCGGTAATCCGGTGCGAGCCGAGGTGATCCGGATTCCGCCGCCGGAGCAGCGCTATGCGCGTCGTCAGGGACCGCCGCGACTGCTTGTACTGGGGGGCAGCCAGGGGGCGTTGATGCTCAATCGAGCGGTGCCGGAGGCCTTGTCACAGTGGCCGACCGATCTGCCGCCGCCGCGTGTGGTCCATCAGGCCGGCGAGCAGACCATCGACGAGGCCGTGCAGCGCTATCACCGTGCCGGCATAGAGGCCGAGGTGGTCCCCTTTATCGAAGATATGGCCGGGGCCTATGAGTGGGCCGATCTGGTGGTGGCGCGCGCCGGGGCGCTGTCGGTTTCCGAACTGGCGGTCGCAGGCGTCCCCTCGGTGCTGGTGCCGCTGCCGTGGGCGGCCGACGACCATCAGCGCTTCAATGCCGAGATGCTGGGTCGGGTCGGCGGTGCCCGGGTGTTGCCGCAGGCGGCGGTTATCAATGGGCAGTTGACGAAGCTATTGCCGCAGTTGGTCGGCGATCGACAGCGCTTAGAGCTGCAGCGCATGGGTGAGGCAGCGCGCTCAGTGGCCGTGACCGATGCCGCCGAACGGGTCGCCGAGGCCTGCCTGGAGGTCTGTCGATGAGTGAGCCGGTTGCCGCCTCGCTGCCGCGTTTTGGCTCCCCGGTGGCCGGGCCGGCCCGGCTCGGACGGGTGCGGCGGTTGCACTTCGTCGGGATCGGCGGGGCGGGTATGGGCGGTATTGCCGAGGTGCTGCACAACCTTGGCTTTGTCGTCAGCGGTTCCGATCTGCGCTGCGGAGCGATGGTCGAGCGCCTGCAGGCGTTGGGGGTGACGGTGAGTGTGGGGCACGCTGCGGAGCACGTTGCACAGGCCGACGCGGTCGTGGTCTCAAGCGCGATCAGCGATGACAATCCGGAGCTGTTCGCTGCGCGGCAGCGCCGCCTGCCGGTGGTGCCGCGGGCGGAGATGTTGGCCGAGCTGATGCGTTTTCGCCACGGGATCGCTGTCGCCGGCACCCACGGCAAGACGACGACGACCTCACTGCTGGCCAGTTGTCTGGCCGAAGGGGGGGTTGATCCGACCTTTGTGATTGGCGGGCGGTTGGTCAGTGCCGGCGCCCATGCCCGGCTCGGTAGCGGTCCCTATCTGGTCGCCGAGGCCGACGAGAGTGACGCTTCGTTCCTCCATCTAAAACCGGTCATGGCGGCGGTGACCAACATTGATGCCGATCACTTGGGCGCTTACGGTGGCGACTTTTCTTGCTTGCGCCGCGCCTTCGCGGAATTTCTCCACCATTTGCCCTTTTACGGTTTGGCGGTGCTCTGCATTGACGACCCGGAACTGCGCCGGCTGCGCGAGGAGATCGGTCGTCCGGTGTTGACTTACGGCTTTGCCGAAGAGGCCGATGTGCGGGCCGAGGCGGTGGTGGCGTGCGGACGGCGGACGCGCTTTAGCGTGCGCGAGCCCGATGGTGGGCGAATGGATATCGAGCTCAATCTGCCGGGACGGCACAACGTGCTGAATGCGACCGCGGCGATCGCCCTGGCGCGGGAGCTTGGGGTCGAACGCGAGGCGATTCAGACGGCGCTGGCTGAATTTGCCGGGATCGGGCGCCGCTTCCAGATCTACGGGGCGTTACCGTTGGCCTCCGGAACGGCGCTATTGGTCGATGACTATGCGCACCATCCGCGTGAGTTGGAAGCGACCCTTGAGGCGGCCCGTGCGGCGTGGCCCGATCGACGCTTGGTGGTGATCTTTCAGCCGCATCGCTACAGCCGCACGCGCGAGCTGTTCGACGACTTTGCGCGGGTGTTGGCGGCGACCGATGCCTTGATCTTGACCGAGGTCTACGCCGCCGGCGAGGCGCCTCTGCCCGGGGCGGACGGACGCGCCCTGGCAGCAGCAGTGCGTGATCGCGCTGCGGTCCAGCCGGTCTTTGCCGCGACCCTGGAGGAGATTCCGCAGTTGCTCGCCCGGCAGTTGCGTGGCGACGACGTGGTACTCACCCTGGGGGCGGGAAGCATCGGCGGCTTGCCGGCGCAGCTGATGGCCCGGATGCCCGGGCGGGCCGGGGGGAGCGCAGGGGAGAGTGACCGATGAGCGAGCAGCGGCAGCAAGCGGATAAACGTGCTACGGCACAACTGCGCGGTCCGATCGCCGTGCTGCTAGGGGGAGCTTCGGCGGAGCGGGAGATCTCGCTGCGCAGCGGTGCGGCGGTGCTGGCCGCGCTGCAGCGGCGCGGCTACGCGGCTGTTGCCTTCGATCCGCAGGAGCAGCCGTTGGAGCGGTTACGTGGCTATGCGTGCGCGTTTATTGCGATGCACGGACGAGGCGGTGAGGACGGCACGCTGCAAGGGGCCTTGGAGCAGTTCGGAGTTCCTTATACCGGTAGCGGGGTGCTTGGGTCGGCGCTGGCCATGGATAAGTATCGCTGCAAGCGGCTATGGCAAGGCTGTGGGTTGCCAACGCCGGCCGGTCAGCTGCTGACTGATCCGGATGAGCCGTGTGCGCTCCCCTTTCCGGTGATCGTTAAGCCAGCGCACGAGGGTTCGAGTCTCGGCATGACGCGGGTCGAGCAGCCAGCGGCGCTACCGGCGGCATGGCGGACGGCGGCGGCCTACGACCGGCAGGTGTTGGTTGAGCAGTGGATCAGTGGTGAAGAGTATACAGTCGCGCTGTTGGGAGAGCGCGCACTGCCCTCGATTCGGTTGGAGACCTCGCACGATTTTTTCGATTTCGATGCCAAATATCGCGCTACAGATACCAAACATCACTGCCCGAGCGGCCTGGATGCCGCCGCCGAGGCCGAGCTGGCGACGCTCGCTCGGGAGGCCTTCTACGCCCTAGGGGCACGGGGGTGGGGGCGGGTCGATGTGATGCGCGATAGCGCCGGTGGTTGGTGGTTGCTCGAGGTCAATACGATTCCCGGCATGACCGACCACTCGTTGGTGCCGATTGCCGCAGCGCAAGCGGGGATCGGTTTCGATGAGCTGGTCGAACACATCCTGCTTGGAGCGGTCTCGCCATGAGCCGTGCGGCGGATTGGAGCGACCTGCTGGGGCGCGGCCGTGCCCGGAGACGCCGCTCGCAGTCGGGCCGCGGTGAGCGGTCTGCTTCAGCGGCTACTGCCGGAGGCGGCTCGGGGGGCTGGCGCGGCTGGGCTGTTAGCTTGACGCTGGCGGGATTGCTGGTTGCGGTATTGGCCAGCGTGCTGTGGACTTTGGAGGAGGGGCGACTGCTGCCGCTGGAGCGCGTGCAACTGCTCGAAGCCCCACAGCGCACGGACGGTCACGAGATCAGCGCGGCTTTAGCCCCGCACTTGCACCGGAGCCTAGTGGGGGTCGATACCCGCGGCGCCCAGCGGGCGCTTGAGGCGTTGCCGTGGGTTCGCCAGGCGCAGGTGCGACGGGTGTGGCCGAGCCGCTTGGAAGTGGCCCTTGAGGAGCGAGAGGCCCTGGGGGTATGGGGGGAAGGGGCGTTGATCGATCGCGAAGGGGAGGTCTTCGAGCCGAATCCGGCGACTTTTCCGGAGGCGTTGCCGCACTTGAGCGGCCCCCCGGAGAGCGCCGAACAGATGGCCCGTGCTTACCGGCACATTGAGTCGTTGCTGGCGCGGGAAGGTTTGCAGGTGCGGGTGTTGCGCCTCTCCCCTCGAGGCTCCTGGCGCGCCGAACTGGATGGCGGGATCGAGTTGGCACTCGGGCGTGAGCAGCCGTTGGAACGGGTAGCGCGCTTTGTCGATGTGTTGCCGGAGCTCACGGCTCACAGCGAAGCCCGGATGCAGCGCGTTGACCTGCGCTATCCCAACGGTTTTGCCGTAGCATGGGCGGCAGCGAACGGATCAGACTAAGCGCGGAGCAGATCATGGTGCGGAAAACAGAAGAGAACCTCTTGGTAGGGCTCGATATCGGCACCTCAAAGGTGGTGGCGATCGTCGGGGAGGTCAAAGAGGACGGTGATTTGGAGGTCATCGGTGTCGGCAGCCATCCCTCGCATGGACTAAAAAAGGGAGTCGTGGTCAATATCGACTCGACCGTGCAGTCGATTCAGCGCGCAGTCGAGGAGGCCGAGTTGATGGCCGGGTGCGAGATTCACTCGGTCTATGTCGGGATCTCCGGCAGTCACATTCGCAGTCTCAACTCGCACGGCATGGTAGCGATTCGCGATAAGGAGGTCCGTGTCGCTGACCTAGAACGTGTGCTCGATGGGGCGAAGGCGGTGGCTATCCCCGCTGATCAGCAGATCATCCACATCATCCCGCAGGAGTTTGTCATCGATAACCAGGAGGGGATTCGCGAGCCGCTCGGTATGTCCGGGGTGCGTCTTGAGGCGCGGGTGCACATGGTGACCGGTGCTGTCTCGGCAGCGGAGAATATCACCAAGTGCGTGCGCCGTTGCGCCCTTGAGGTTGACGATATTGTCTTGCAGCAACTGGCAGCCAGCCACGCCGTGCTTAGCGACGATGAGAAGGAACTCGGCGTCTGTCTGGTCGATATCGGCGGCGGCACCACCGATATCGCCATCTTTACCGGCGGGGCGATCCGGCATACCGCGGTGATCCCGATCGCCGGCCACCAGGTGACCAACGATATCGCGGTGGCGCTACGCACCCCGACCCATCACGCCGAGGATATCAAGGTGCGTTACGCCTGTGCCCTCTCGCAGTTGGCCAATCCGGAGGAGAGTATCGAGGTGCCGTCGGTGGGCGATCGGCCGCCGCGGCGCTTATCGCGCCAGTCGTTAGCCTCAGTGGTGCAGCCGCGTTACGAGGAGCTGCTGGCGCTGGTCCAGGCGGAGCTGCGTAAGAGTGGTTTTGAGGATCTGATTCCCGCCGGTGTGGTGTTGACCGGGGGGAGTTCCAAGATGGAGGGGGTGGGGGATTTGGCCGAGGAGGTCTTTCATCTGCCGGTGCGCATCGGTGTGCCCAAGTACGTTACTGGACTCTCCGACGTGGTTCGCAATCCGATCTACTCGACCGGGGTCGGATTGTTAGCCTTCGGGGCGCGCAATCGCGGTTCTGGAATTTTTCAGCTGCTCGGCGGCGAGGCGCCGGGCAAGGGGGCGCTGTGGGGGCGAATGAAAAGCTGGTTTAAAGGCAATCTGTAGGTGAGGCCAGGATCCTGGGCGCAGAGGGCCGAATCTTTATTTATCTTTATTTATTGGGTAACACGAAAATTTTAGGAGGTCATACCATGTTCGAGCTCATGGATACCCAGAGTCAGAACGCGGTCATCAAAGTCATCGGTGTCGGTGGTGGCGGTGGCAACGCAGTGCAACACATGGTGACTGCCGAAGTCGAGGGCGTCGACTTCATTTACGCCAACACCGATGCTCAGGCGCTGGCTAATGCTACGGCGGGGGCAACGGTGCAGTTGGGCTCCGGGGTCACTAAGGGCCTGGGGGCCGGGGCCGATCCGCAGACCGGCCGTGATGCCGCCGAAGAGTCGCGTGGGCGCATTCAGGAAGTGCTGCAAGGCGCCGATATGGTCTTTATCACCGCCGGCATGGGCGGCGGTACGGGCACGGGGGCCGCCCCAGTGGTTGCCGAGGTGGCTCGTGAGATGGGCGTGTTGGCGGTGGCTGTTGTCACCAAGCCCTTCCCCTTCGAGGGTGGCAAGCGCATGAGCATCGCCGAGGCGGGGATTAAAGAGTTGGAGCAGCGCGTCGACTCATTGATCACCATTCCGAACGAGCGACTGCTGCCGGTGCTCGGTAAGAACCTGACGCTGCTTGATGCCTTCAAGGCAGCGAACGACGTGCTGCTCGGCGCGGTGCGTGGCATCGCCGAGTTGATCACGCGGCCGGGGCTGATCAACGTCGACTTTGCCGACGTGCGAACCGTGATGGCCGAGATGGGGATGGCGGTCATGGGCAATGGAGTGGCCTCGGGCGAGGGGCGTGCCCGAGAGGCGGCCGATCGAGCGATTGCCTGCCCGCTGCTCGAAGATTTCAACTTGGCGGGGGCCAACGGTATCTTGGTCAATGTGACGGGTGGTTACAATCTCTCGATTGGTGAGTTCGATGAGGTCGGTAACGCCGTGCGCGAGTACGCCTCGGAGGACGCTACGGTGGTGGTCGGTGCGGTCATCGACCCAGATCTCGAGAACGAGCTGCGGGTGACGGTGGTGGCGACCGGTCTCGGGGCCGCACCGCGGGCGGCCGTGGCCCCGACAGCGAGGGAGGCCGGCGTGCGCAAGCCGAGTGGCGAGGTCGACTATGCCCAGCTCGACCGGCCGACGGTCATTCGCCAGAAGGCTGCCAATGAGCGTGGCCGCGAACCCGACCCGGAGGGCGATATGGAGTATCTCGATATTCCGGCCTTCCTGCGCCGCCAGGCCGACTGAAGCGAGCGCCGAGAACCCCCCAGGAGCGGTAGAGGGGTGCTGCTCGGGGGGTGTCGTCTCGGTGGGTGTCTCGGTGGCTCGGGCTGCTTGCAGGGTGTAGGCGGCCGCGCGGGCTGGAAGAAGGCTTCCAGAAAACACTCGGGATGACGCGAACAAGATCGCCAATCGAGCGAGCCATGGGGTGGGCGCGAGGGTGGCTGCGGGAAAATTGTTGCGCCGCAGTATACATTGGAGTCTTTTTACACTAAAATGACAGCCCTTCGTGCCGATACATAGGGCGAGGAGAGTGCCGCCCGGTTGCGCCGGTCGGGCTCCACCGGCCTTACCCAGAAGCCATCGGCGGGAGGCTGGCATCGTAACCTAAGCGGGGAGCCGAGCAGGCATGATCTGTCAACGTACACTGAAGAACAGCATTCGCGCGACCGGAGTCGGGCTGCACACGGGCGAAAAGGTCTACCTGACCTTGCGTCCGGCCCCAGCGAATACCGGCATTGTCTTCCGGCGCACGGATCTCGACTTCGAAATCAAGGCGACCGCGACCGCGGTCGGGGATACGCGCTTATCGACCTGCCTCGTACAGGATGGGGTGCGGGTCGCTACCGTTGAACACCTGCTGTCGGCCCTCGCTGGCCTCGGTATCGACAACTGCTACGTCGATCTTTCGGCTGCCGAGGTGCCGATCATGGACGGCAGTGCGGCACCTTTCGTCTTTTTGATCCGTTCGGCCGGAATCAAGGAGCAAGAAGCGCCGAAGCGTTTCGTGCGTATTCTTGAGCCGGTGCAGGTGGTCGATGAGGATAAGTGGGTCGGTTTCGAGCCCTTCGAGGGCTTCAAGGTCAGTTTTACCATCGACTTCGATCACCCAGTCTTCCTGAAGGAGTACGCCCGAGCGGTGGTCGATTTCTCCTCGACCTCTTTCGTCAAGGAGGTCAGTCGTGCGCGTACCTTCGGCTTTATGAAGGAGATCGAGGCGCTGCGGGCGTCGCACTTAGCCCTCGGCGGCAGTCTCGATAACGCCATTGTCGTCGACGACTACCGTGTCCTCAACGAAGATGGGCTGCGCTATCGCGATGAGTTCGTCAAGCACAAGATCCTCGATGCCATCGGCGACCTCTATCTGCTCGGAAGCAGCTTAATCGGCGCGTTCCACGGCCACAAATCGGGGCACGCCCTCAATAACCGTCTGCTGCGCAAACTGCTTGAGCACGAGCACGCCTGGGAAGAGGTGACCTTCGAGGAGGCCGAGGCGCTACCGATCGCCTACGATCAGCCGGTACTGGTCTAGCTTCCTCTAGATCAGCTCTTGCGGGTTCGTCTTGCCTGTGTGGTGGGGGAGCAGGTAGAGTAGCCCTCTTTGCGGCCGAGTTGGACATGCTGAAGACCCGCCCCCACGCCGTGCTCTTCGATCTCGATGGGACGCTCGTCGACAGCGCTCCCGATCTCGCTGCGGCGGTCAACGCCGTGCTGCGTGAGCGCGGCGCGGCAACGGTCGATGTCGAGAGGGTGCGTGGCTGGGTCGGCAATGGTGCACGTCGTCTGATCGCCCGGGCGCTGACCGGCGAGGAGTCCGCCGACCCTCCAGCGGCCGAGTGGAACGCCGCCCTGGAGCGCTTCTTCACCCTCTACAGCGAACGCCTCTACGTCGATAGCCGCCCCTATCCGGGGGTGGTCGAGGGCGTTGCGGCGTTGCATGCGCTCGGCCTCCCGCTGGCGGTGGTCACCAATAAACCCCGACGCTTTGCTGAACCGATCTTGACCCACATGGGTCTGCGCGAGCAGATCGCCGTGGTCGTCGGCGGCGAGTGTGTCGCGGCGCGCAAACCCGACCCGCTGCCGCTGCACTGGGCGCTGGAGCAACTCGGGCTGCCTGGCGCTCCGGCCTGGATGGTCGGTGATTCGGCAACCGACGTCGCCGCAGCGCGCGCTGCAGGGATGCCGGTGATCTGTGTGCCGTACGGCTATCGGCGTGGGGTGGCCGTTGAGCAGTTGGGTGCCGACGCCGTAATCGGGCGCTTAACGGAACTGACGACGCTCCTTCGGGAGGCCGCCTGATGAAGGTAAGCCGATGAGAGAACAAGAGTTTCAAGCTCTGTCTGAAGCCGGATACACGCGCATTCCGCTGATCCGCGAGGTCCTTGCCGACTTAGAGACGCCGCTATCGACCTATCTGAAGTTGGCCGGCGGGCCGCGCTCCTTTCTCCTTGAGTCGGTCGAAGGGGGCGAGAAGTGGGGGCGCTACTCGATTCTCGGGTTGCCGGCGCGCACCGAGGTCGCCGTCTACGGGCGCCGGGTCGAGATGCGCCGCGACGGTCATCTTGTGGAGCAGGTTGAGGTGAACGATCCGTTGGCCTGGATCGAGGCCCTACAGCACCGCTACCGCGCCGCTCCGCCTTCCGGCTTTCCGCAGATGCCGCGCTTTCTCGGCGGGCTGGTCGGCTACTTTGGTTACGATACGGTACGCTACATTGAGCCGCGGTTGGCCGCAACGGTGCCGCCGGACGAGCTCGGTCTGCCGGATATCTATCTGGTCGAGGCCGAAGAGGTGGTGGTCTTCGATAATCTGGCCGGACGCCTCTACCTCGTGGTCCACTGCGACCCGCGTGAGCCGCGCGCCTACGAGACGGCACTGGCACGTCTGGAGGGGTTGGCTGAGCGGCTTAACGAGCCGTTGTCGCGCGATTGGCAGAAGCCGGTTGCCCCCAGTATGCGCCGAGAGCCGCGCTCGAACTTCACCGAATCCGGCTATGCACAGGCGGTCGAGCGCATCCGCGATTACATCGTCGCCGGTGACGTCATGCAAGTCGTCCCGTCGCAGCGCATGTCGATGCCCTTTAAGGCCGCTCCGCTCGATCTCTACCGCGCGCTGCGCTGTACCAACCCCTCACCCTATATGTACTTTCTCGATTGCGGCGAGTTTCAGGTCGTCGGCTCCTCGCCGGAGATCCTGGTGCGCTTGGAAGAGGGCGAGGTGACGGTGCGGCCGATCGCCGGCACCCGCAAGCGTGGGGCGACCGAGGCGCGCGATCGTGAGCTCGAAGAGGAACTGCTCGCCGACCCGAAGGAGATCGCCGAGCACGTGATGTTGATCGATCTCGGTCGCAACGACGTCGGCCGGGTCGCTGAGAGCGGCACTGTGCGCCTGACCGAGCGCATGGTCATCGAGCGCTATTCGCAGGTGATGCACATCGTCTCGAACGTCGTCGGTCGGTTGCGCCCGGGTCTTGGGCCGATGGATGTGCTGCGGGCGACCTTCCCAGCCGGCACCGTCAGCGGCGCACCGAAGATCCGCGCGATGGAGATCATCGACGAGGTCGAGCCGGTGAAGCGTGGCATCTACGCCGGCGCCGTCGGCTATCTTTCGTGGTCCGGGAATATGGATACCGCGATTGCGATCCGGACCGCCGTGGTGCAGAACGAGCGGGTCTACGTGCAGGCGGGTGGCGGTGTCGTCGCCGACTCGGTGGCGAAGTTGGAGTGGAAAGAGACCTTGAATAAGGGGCGGGCGCTGCTGCGCGCGGTCGAGATGGCCGAGGACGGTTTGTAATGATCTTGATGATCGACAACTACGACTCCTTTACCTGGAACTTGGTTCAGTATCTGGGAGAGCTGGGGGCGCGGGTTGAGGTGGTGCGTAACGACGAGATCACGATTGCCGAGGTGCGCCGCCTGAATCCGGAGCGCATCGTGATCTCACCGGGGCCGTGCACACCGAACGAGGCGGGGATCTCCCTAGAGGTCGTCTCGGCGCTGGCCGGTGAGGTGCCGATTCTCGGGGTCTGCTTGGGCCACCAGGCGATCGGCCAGGCCTTCGGCGCGAAGGTCGTGCGCGCCCGCGAGGTCATGCACGGTAAGACCTCGCCGGTTCGTCACCGCGGGCAGGGTGTCTTTGCCAGCTTGCCGGAGCCGCTAGAGGCTACTCGCTATCATTCGTTGGTCCTAGAGCGCGATACGCTGCCGGAGGTGCTTGAGGTGACGGCCTGGACCGAGGGGTCACACGGCGCGGTCGATGAGATCATGGGGGTGCGTCACCGTGAACTACCGATTGAAGGGGTGCAGTTTCACCCAGAGTCGATTCTGAGCGAGGCCGGGCACGATCTGCTGGCCAACTTTCTTGAGCAGCCGCGCTATCGTGTGGGTCAAGCGACAGATTGAACGGGGGAGTGGGCGATGGAGATGCAAGCAGCGATTCGCCGGGTAACCGAAGGCGGCGATTTAAGCGGTGATGAGATGGCGACGGTGATGCGCACCATTATGACCGGTGGGGCGACCCCGGCGCAGATCGGCGGCTTTTTGGTTGGGCTGCGCATGAAGGGCGAGCGCATCGCGGAGATTGCCGCCGCAGCTCAGGTCATGCGTGAGTTGGCCGACCGGGTCGAGGTCGGTGTCGAGGGGGTGCTCGATACCTGTGGCACCGGTGGTGACGCCAGCAACACCTTCAACGTCTCGACTGCAGCGGCCTTCGTGGCCGCGGCCGCGGGGGTGCCGGTGGCCAAGCACGGCAATCGTTCGGTCTCTGGGCGCAGCGGCAGTGCCGATGTATTAGAGGCCGCCGGTGCCAACCTGGAGCTCGATTCGACAGCGCTAGCGCTGTGCATACGCGAAGTCGGGGTCGGGTTTCTCTTCGCCCCGCGTCACCACTCGGCGATGAAGCACGCCGTCGGACCGCGCCGTGAGATGGGGGTGCGCACCCTCTTTAACGTCCTTGGGCCGTTGACCAATCCGGCCGGAGCGAAGCGGCAGCTGCTCGGCGTCTACGCCCCGCAGTGGGTGCGACCGATCGCCGAGGTGTTGCGTGAGCTCGGCAGCGAGCGGGTCGTGGTGGTGCACGCCGAGGACGGCCTGGATGAGATCAGCATCGGTGCGCCGACGCGGGTTGCGGAGCTCATCGATGGGGAGATTCGCGAGTACACCATCAATCCAGCTGAGCTTGGTTTGGCCGCTGCGCCGCTGAGTGAGGTTCAGGTTGCCAGTGCCGAGGAGAGTCTAGCCCGGATGCAGGCGGCCTTTGCCGGTGAGTCCTCACCGGCTGCCGAGTTGATTGCAGCGAACGCCGCCGCAGCGCTCTACGCTGCCGGGCGGGTCGATGGGTTGCCGGCTGGTGTGGAGCAAGCGCGCGAGCTGATGCGCTCCGGGGCGGCCGCGGATGTTTTGGCGCGCTTTGTTGCGCGGACACAGGAGTTGGCGCAGTGAGTGCACAGCAAGGGGCAGCGACACCCGCGACAGCGACTGCTGCAGCGACAGCGGGAACATCAGCAAAACCAGCCACACCGAATCAGGCGCCGGATATCTTGCGTCAGATCCTGCGCCGTAAGGCCGAGGAGGTCAGCGAGCGCGCCGCACGTCGATCGCTGCGTGAGCTTTCAGCGCAAGTGGCCGATTTGCCGCCGCCGCGCGGCTTTCGCGCCGCGTTAGCCGAGACCATCGCAGCTGGACAGGCCGCGGTCATCGCCGAGCTCAAGCGCGCCTCACCGAGCCGCGGTGTGCTGCGGCAGCACTACGATCCACCGGCGATCGCCCAGGCCTATGAGCGCGCCGGAGCCAGCTGCCTCTCGGTGCTCACCGACAGCGACTACTTCGGCGGTCATGAGCGCGATCTTGAGGCCGCCCGCGCCGCTGTCAGCCTACCGGTGCTGCGCAAAGACTTTATCGTCGATACCTATCAGGTCTACGAGACGCGCGCGCTCGGTGCCGACTGCCTGCTGCTGATCGTCGCCGCCCTCGGCGATGCCCAACTGGCCGAGTTGCACGCCTTGGCCGCTGAGCTCGGCCTCGATGTGCTCATCGAGGTCCACGATGCCACCGAGCTTGAGCGGGTGCAGGCGCTTGGTCCCGGTCTGGTCGGGATCAACAACCGCGATTTGCGCACCTTCGTCACCGATCTTGGTACGACCGAGCGGCTCGCTCCTGACGTTCCGCAAGGGGCGCTAACAGTCTGCGAAAGCGGCATCCAGCAGCCGCACGATATCGCCCGCATGCGCGCCGCCGGGGTCCACGCCTTCCTCGTCGGCGAGGCCTTTATGACCGTAGATGACCCCGGCGAGCGGTTGGCAGCGCTCTTCTGATGCCTGTTCTGCCGACGGGGACGCCGACCCTGGGAACGCCGGCCTCCTTGCTGACCCTGAGAACGCCGGCGTCCCGGCCGGCCCTGGGAACGCCGGCGTCCCGGCCGGCATTCTTCTGATAACCGACCCGCCGTCCCCCCACAACAGACCGCAACCGATATTGAATCGAAGGTGGCATCAGCGCGAAAATTGTGCATAATCTCCCGCTTCGACGACGATGACCGGAAGGTGAGCTTGAACCCCTTGCTTTGGTTACGGGGTGAGCGAGCCGGAGTGATTCCATCGCCATCCACCAGACGATATTAGAGAGGGCCGCAGCGTTGGTGGATTACAGCCGGATCCGTTTGCACGAGTTTAACAATCTCACGAAGTCGCTGAGCTTTAACATCTACGACGTCTGCTACGCCAAGACAGAGGCGCAGCGGCGTGCTTATATCGAGTATATCGACGAGGAGTACAACGCCGAGCGCCTGACGGAGATCTTGACCAATGTCGCCGAGATCATCGGCGCTAATGTGCTCAACGTCGCACGGCAGGATTACGAGCCGCAAGGGGCGAGCGTAACCATCTTGATCTCCGAGGGGCCGGTCAGCCCGGAGGAGGCCGAGGTCGGTGCCGAGGCGCGGCCTGGGCCGCTGCCCGATCACGTCGTCGCGCACCTCGATAAGTCGCACATCACGGTGCACACTTATCCCGAGATGCACCCGGATAAAGGGGTCAGCACCTTTCGTGCCGATATCGACGTCTCGACCTGCGGGGTGATCTCGCCGCTAACGGCACTGAACTACCTGATTCACTCGTTCGACTCCGATATCGTGACAATGGATTACCGCGTCCGCGGCTTTACCCGTGATGTCGAAGGCGGGAAGCACTTTATCGATCACGAGATCAATTCGATCCAGAATTACCTCTCGGACGATACGAAAGAGCGGTATCAAATGATGGATGTCAATGTCTACCAGGAAAACATCTTCCATACGAAGATGATCCTGCGTGACTTCGATCTCGATAACTACCTCTTTGGTGAGTCGAGCGCGGCGCTCGGCGACGAGGAGCGCGATCAGATCCGGCGTAATCTGCGCCGCGAGATGATGGAGATCTTCGCTGGTCGCAATCTGCCGGCGAACCAAGAGGTCTGAAGAGATCTCGCAATTCTTAGGACCGTTCGGACGCCGGTTGCTTCCGGTGTCGTGATCGTTTAACATGCTCGGTCTTCAAGGGAGAGAGCGTTTTTATGAAGACGTACAGCGCCAAGCCCGCCGAGGTGCAGCGCGATTGGTATCTGGTCGACGCTACCGACAAGACGCTCGGTCGGCTCGCCAGCGAGATCGCTTTTCGCCTCCGCGGTAAGCACAAGCCGGTCTTTACTCCTCACGTTGACACCGGCGACTACATCGTCGTGATCAACGCCGAGAAGGTTCGGGTCACGGGGCGGAAAGAGCGCGATAAGCACTACTATTGGCACACGGGCTATCCGGGCGGGATCAAGAGCCGCACGGTCAGCGAGGTCCGTGAGCAACATCCAGAGCGCCTTATCGAGAGCGCGGTGCGTGGCATGCTGCCGAAGAATCCACTGGGCCGAGCGATGTTCAAAAAGCTCAAGGTCTACGTCGGCGGCGAGCATCGGCACCAGGCTCAACAGCCGCAGCCGCTCGAAATCTAAGCGCTTTGAGTGCGTTCTGGACGATCTAGTGACTATCAGGAAAGAGTAGCGATGGCCAATCAGCAGTACTACGGCACGGGGCGCCGCAAGACTTCGACCGCGCGGGTCTTCATGACCCCGGGCAGTGGCAACATCACCGTCAACGGTCGTCCGCTCGACGAGTACTTCGGGCGTGAGACCGGGCGCATGATCGTGCGGCAACCGCTCGATCACGTCGAGGCGACGGATAAGTTCGATATCAAGGCGACGGTGCGTGGCGGTGGTTCGAGCGGTCAAGCCGGTGCCATGCGCCACGGTATCGCGCGCGCGCTGGTCGCCTACGACGAGGAGCTCAAATCTCCGCTGCGCCGAGCCGGCTTTATCACCCGCGATGCGCGGATGGTCGAGCGGAAGAAGGTCGGCCTGCACAAAGCGCGGCGCGCAACGCAGTTCTCCAAACGCTGAGGTGTTGGCGCGGTTGCGCGCCTGCATACGCCTTCTAGCGCGAGCGCAGCGGGACGCCGGGGTAGGGCGCAGATCGGGCAGGTCTACGGGCCGATGCCGCTGCGTTCCGCCCCGGTGTCTGTGTTGGCGTTTGTGGGTCGTGGGCCACGGTTCGCGGCTTGTGGTGCGCGGCGCACGCAGTCTCGATCGCGATTCATCGCGATTAGGCAAGCCTCTCGCGATTAGGCAAGCCTCGATCGGAATCGAGGACGAGTGGCGCCCGCGATCACGCCATCACGCCTCGTAGACATCGAAGCGCAGTGTGCGTCCTGTGACGCTGCGCGTCGGCTCAATGCCGCCGAGGGCCGCCGCGCGATGGGGACGTTTGACGACGACGCGCAGGCGAGCGGTGGTGCGGGCGCTCTGCAGCAGCTGTGCTTCGGCGGGTGCTGTCTCTGCTTGTGAGCCTATCTCTGCTTCTGCGTCTACTCCTACCTTTGCGGCAACGGCTGCGGAGTCGCTGGTCGGCTCATGCTTGGTCGATTCGTGTCCGGCTGTGGGTGAGGTGGCCGATTCTTCCCCTCTGCCGCGGCTAAGTCCCCTGCCACGGCTAGCTACCCCGCCACGGCTAGATCCACGATCAATTCTACGACTGGAGCTGTGCCCGGGCTCGGGTGTGGCACGGTGTAGCAGTGCTCGCAGTGTCTGCGCCTCGCGGCCGACGGCCCCACGGGTCGAGTGCGCCGGGTACATCGGGTCGAGATAGACGACGTCCCACTGGGCACCTAACTGGGCATCTAAATGAGCTTCCGACTGAGAATCCGACTGAGTGACGCATTCCCGCTCTGAGTGCCCCACACGATCTTCCGGTTCCAACCGTTCACACCGTTCATCTCGCTTGTTCTGCTCCTCTCGCTGATTCAACTCGTCCCTGTCATCCCGCCGCTTGCCCAGGTGTCTCTCCAACTCCGTGTGAATCAGCCGGATGCGTGCCGCCGTCGCGGCGATAGCGGCCTCTTCGGCGGCTGTTGCGCGCTGCAGGGCGTCGGCGAGCAGGGCGGCTAACGTCGGGCTGCGCTCGACCCAGGTCAGCTCGGCGCCGTAGGGCGCCCCGAGGTGGGCTAAAATCCAGCCGTCTTGTCCGAGCCCGGCTGTGCCGTCGAGAATGCGCAGATCACGGTGGCGCTGCAGGCCGACGGCGCGGATGAGTGGATCGCGGTGGACCGACGTCGTCGCGAGGCGTCGCAGCAGGGCAGGGGCGGTGAAGTCGATCGCGACCGGCCGCGGGGTGCGCTTCGCGGTGTTGAGTTGCAGCCCTGGCGGTGTCGGCGGCGCCGCAACACATAAGAGCACACCGCAACCGGCCGGACGTTCGGTGTAGCACGGCACACCGAGGCGTCGGCCCCACTGCGCGGCGCACTCCGGCCCGCCACCGACATCAAGGACGCCGAGCAGCCCGGGGTCGCGCGCCCCCTCGTCTCTGGTCTGTGAGTGCATTACCATACCTGCCTAAAGCGGTTTTCATTTCAAGAGGAAGCACGATGAGCGAGCAGAGCGCCAAGCAGCCCACGCCCCCCGATTATGTCGAGTTGACCCGCACACTGCAGGAGATCACTGCTAAGAGCCAGGAGATCGTCACCGATTTTCTCAATCAGGAGCAGGCCGCGCACCACGTCTCGGTCGAAGATGCCACCCAGATGGCGCAACTCTTCCAACAGCTGAGTGCGCGCATGATGGCCGATCCGACCCGGTTGGTCGAGGCGCAGATGGCGTTTTGGACGAATTACATGACGCTGATGCAGAACATGACGCTGCGCTTTTGGGGGCTGCAAGCCGAGCCGGTGGCCCGTCCGGCGCCCGGCGATCGGCGCTTTAAGCACGAACACTGGGAAGAGCACCCAGTCTTCGACTTTATCAAGCAGTCGTATCTGCTGACCTCCGACTATCTTCACTCGGTCGTCAGCGAGGTCGAGGGGCTGGATGAGAAGACCAAAAAGAAGGTCGATTTCTACACCCGCGCCTTCATCGACGCCATGGCGCCGTCGAACTTCGCCGCGACCAACCCGGAAGTGCTCGAAAAGACGGCCGAAACCGGGGGGCAGAATCTGCTGCAGGGGCTCAACAACCTGCTCGACGATCTCAAGCGCGGGCGCGGGCGGCTCGATATCAAGATGACCGACTACGACGCCTTCGAGGTCGGGCACAACCTCGCCACCACCCCGGGTAAGGTCGTCTACCAAAACGATCTGATCCAGCTGATCCAGTACCAGCCGGCCACCGAGCAGGTGCATAAGCGCCCGTTGCTCCTCGTGCCGGCGTGGATCAACAAGTACTACATCATGGATCTGAGCCAAGATAAGTCGATGGTGCGCTGGCTCGTCGAGCAGGGCCACACCGTCTTTATCATCTCGTGGCGCAACCCCGATGAGAGCCTGGCCGAGAAGCGCTTCGAAGACTACATGCTGGAAGGGCCGATTGAGGCCATGGATGTCGTCGAGCAGATCACCGGCAGCAACGAGATGAATGTCGTCGGCTACTGCTTAGGCGGCACGCTGACCGCCTGCACGCTCTCCTATCTCAAGGCGAAGGGCGATCAACGGGTCAAGTCGGCGACCTTCCTCACCTGCCTGCTCGATTTCGAGTTCCCGGGCGAATTGGAAGTCTTTATCGATGATGACCAGCTCGAGGCGCTGGAGCGGCGTATGGGCCTGAAGGGCTACCTCGACGGCCGGCAGATGTCGACGACCTTCAACATGCTGCGGGCAAACGACCTGATCTGGTCCTTCTTCGTCAATAACTACTTGAAAGGCGACGAGCCGTTCCCCTTCGATCTGCTCTACTGGAACTCCGATTCGACCAACATGCCGGCGAAGATGCACAGCTTCTATCTGCGCAATATGTATCAGCGCAACCTGCTCAAAGAGCCGGGCGGGATCGAGCTGGCCGGCGAACTGATCGACCTCGGGCGTATCGATGTACCGGCCTACTTTATGTCGGCCAAGGAAGACCACATCGCGCCGTGGCAGAGCACGATCCGCGGCCCGCGCCTCCTCTCCGGTCCGACGAAGTACGTCCTCGGCGGCTCGGGTCACATCGCTGGCGTCATCAATCCGCCGCATAAGAACAAGTACGGCTACTGGACCAACACCGATAAGACGGAGAACCAGGAGCAGTGGCTCGCTGGCGCGACCGCCCATGAGGGGTCGTGGTGGAACGACTGGGGCCTGTGGCTCGCCGAGCAGGGCGGTGGTGAACAAGTCCCGGCGCGCAAGATCGGCTCGCGCAAGTACAAGGCGCTCGAAGAGGCACCGGGCAGCTACGTCCGAGCTGGGGTCTTGTACCAGGGGGAGTGAGGGGAACTGAGACTGAGGGGTTGAGCAGGAACTGAGGCTCGTCGCCGCCCCTTGTCGCCCGGCAGTGGAATCCCGATTATACTGGAAAGGAAGGTAGGCTGGGTCTAAGGTAGGTCTGGGCTGGGGCTATTTGGGGTGGCCGAGGTGACGCGGGGCGGCTGGGTTGGTTTGAGGTAGTCCGGGGCAGTTCGAGTGGGGGGCTGTCCCGGCGGTTTTGGCCGCGTGTGGCTTGATGCATGCTGTCTATGGGCTGAGGGCTGAGGGCTGAGGGCTGAGGGCTGAGGGCTGAGGGCTGAGGGCTGAGGGCTGATTGCCTGCGATCTTGCTTGATGCCCGTGGCGAGTGCTTCGGAGGGGCTGCTGATGGATATCACTGCCTTCAATCAACCGGGAATGCACATCATCCACCGCGCCGATGAGGGGTTGGCGCGGACGGCTGCCCAGGTCTCGCGGGCGACCTCGCGCGCCGACGAGCGCTCCGAGGAGCTTGAGACGGCCGTTGTCCAGTCGCTGGCCTACGAGCAACAGGGGCTGGCTGGGGTGCGTGTCGTGCGCGCCGTCGACGACACTTTGGGGACGTTGCTGAATGTGAGGTCTTGAGGGGGTGTTTCGTGGGGGGAGCGGCTGAGCCGGCTAGACTGCCCGTATCAGGTGTCCAGGGGGGGGGCTGGCGGTAAGTAAGGCCGGTGTCTTTTGGTTCATTTCCCCTTTACCGTGCCTGGCTGCGATTGGCTTTCCGGTCAAACTACGCGTTGAACTAATCCGCTCCGCGGGGCTTTGGTGCAGGACCGCATCGAAGACCTTGATTAAGCGAAGATTATAGGGCAAGCAGATCGCCCAGGACGGCCGTTCCGCGGCAGGGCTCCCGCCCATCGGCCACACTTGGTCATGACCCAATCGGGGTCATTGACCGAGGATGCGACGATGAGCACGTTGCGCCACCGCATGATCGCGGCCATGCACATGCATGGCTTTTCTGCCCACACCCATGAGAGCTATTGGC
>NZ_NRRN01000040.1 GCF_016583625.1 Halorhodospira abdelmalekii
GTGGAACGGCCCCACCACATCCGGTGGAATCGCCCCCCCACTTCCGGTGGAACAGCACACCCGCTTCGCGTGGAATCGGCACCCCACTTCCCGTGGAATGCACCCCCCACTTGAGGACTATTCCATACTTCGGCCGCCCGACCCGCATCACGGCCACGGCCCGCCCTGGCAGGGGTCAACTGATCGATATCGAGCGCGAAGCGAAACTCGGCGGTAATATCCACTCTAAAGGGGTGATGATCCTGTCGCGCTTTCTCGCCGGCCGCTTCGCCGGTGAGAGCGAGCTGTCGCTCTCGGCGAGCATCGCCTTCGAGCAGTCGTACTCCGGCGTCGACGGCGATAGCGCCTCGGTCGCCGAACTCTGCGCCCTGCTCTCGGCGATCGGTCAAGTGCCGCTCGCTCAAGGCATCGCGGTGACCGGCTCGATCAATCAGCTCGGCGAGGTCCAGGCGGTCGGTGGCGTGAACGAAAAGATCGAGGGTTTTTTCGAGGTCTGTCAGACGGCCGGACTGAACGGCGAGCAGGGCGTCGCCCTGCCGGCTAGCAATGTCCGACACTTGATGCTGCGTAAGCCGGTCCGTGACGCCGTAGCGGCGGGGCAGTTCCACATCTACCCGCTGCGCCACATCGATGAGGCGGTCGCGCTGCTGACCGGTAAGCCTGTTGGGCTAACCGATGCGCGGGCCGATCGGGCCGATGCGCAGCAGCAGGGGAGCCACGATACGGTCTATGGCCGTGTCGCCGAGCGCCTAGCCCGGTTTACCGCGACGCAGCGGGCGAGCTCGTCGGGAAGTGCCTCGGCGAGTACCGAGGAGCGAGCGAGCGACCCGGCCGCACCCTTAGCAGAAGACCGCGGCGATCGCGAGGAGCACGACGAACATGGATGAATCGATCGAGACAGTATGCGGAAACGGCAGCGGGAACGGCAGCAACAACGGCGGCGAACCAGGCGCCGGGCACCCGCCTACACCACCAAGACTGCATCGCGTCGTCGTCTTGCTCGATGCCTCGCGCGCGAGCTTGGCCGCCTTGGAACTCGCCGCCGACTGTGCGGCCCGCCGCGGCGCCGAACTCCTCGCCCTCTTTGTCGAAGAGAAGGATCTGCTGCGCTGCGCCGGCTATCCGTGGGCGCAGGAGATCGGCCTATCGGGCACGGTGCGCAAGATCGAAGCGAGCGAACTGGAGGCGGCGATGCGCGACCGCGCCGCGGCCGCGCAAGCTGCGCTGGCCCGAGCAGCCGACGGCCGCCTGCTGAAGTGGCAGCTGCAGGTCACCCGCGGTCGGGTCGCCCCGGCGACGCTGGCCATCACCCGCGCCGACGATCTGCTGCTGCTCGGTCGGGTCGGCTACGCCCGCGCCCGCGGACTGCGCATCGGCTCGACGGTGCAGGTGCTGGCATTGGAGGCCCCAGGCCCAGTCATCGTCTGCACCGAAACCTCGGCCCGGGCTGCGGCCGTCCGCACGGCGGTGCTGGCCGAGCCGGGCACCGCCGGCCTAGAGACCCTAACCCGCGCCCACCACCTCTTCGAGGCACACGAAAGATTGAGCACGGTACTCGTCAATGCGACCGACGAGGCGGCAGTCGCACCGCTGCGACAGTGGCTCACCGCCCACCACCCGCAGGCCCAGCTTCTCCATGTGCCGCATCTTAGCGACGAGGTCATCGCCCACTTGGTCGAAGAGCGCGGCATTGAAAAGCTGCTCTTCAGCCGCCGCCACCCCCTGCTCGCCGAAGGCTTGGTCTGCGATCTAGTAGAACGGCTGCGCATCCCCGTGACCATCGTCCCGTAACATCCTCCCCGCCTGACGATTGCGAAGCGATTCAGCAACGCTTGACACAGTAACGATAATCATTATCATCATCATCCAGCGACCCAGCTCCGCGCCTCGGGCCTCCCCTCCGGCCTCCGATGCGCCCTCTCTAGCCAGGCAGCCATCCCAAAAGCGCAGTTTATCGCCACGGCGCGATTAGCCGACCCGACCGACGTTACCGTTTCGACTCGGCGACGGGTCGCGGTGTCGGCAGGTGTCGTTCGGCCAGCGCTCGTCAGCAATAACAGCAGCGTGTGAGTGGCCGAGGATCGCCTCCCGGTCATCTCGACCCTGGCTAGCGGACCGGTCTCATGGCCCGGTCATTACAGAGGAGGCTTAGTCGTGAAGACCGTACTGCTCTTCGGCGCCAGCAGGGGGCTCGGCTTCGAGATCGCCCGCCAGCTCTACGTGCGCAATCAGCGGATCGTTGCCTTGGTTCGGCCCACCACCGACTCCGCTCTGCTCGAGCAGCTCGGGGTCGAAGTCGTCCGCGGTGACGCCACCAGCGCCGACGATGTCTCTAGCGCCTTCGCTCACGCCGGCAACGGCGCAACCGTTCTTTCGACGCTCTCCGGACGCGACGAGCAGGGCCACTTCGTCGATGAAATCGCCAACGCCCTGATTACCGACATCGCTCGCCACTCTACGACGGAGCGCTTTTTGCTGGTGACCGCCATCGGCTGCGGCGAGATGCGGCCCTTCCGCTCAGAGAGGGCGATCGCCGCCTTCGGCGATGTCGTCGATGCCAAGAGTCGCGCCGAGGCCTATCTTCGCGGCTCGGGCGTCCCGTACACGCTGATTCGCCCCGGCGGCTTAACCAACAAACCGGCCACCGGCGGCGGCATGTTGACCAGCAACTGGCTGGTCCACGGCTCCATTTCGCGGGCAGATGCAGCCGAGCAGATCGTCTCCGCCCTCGACTCCCCGCGAACGATCGATCGCGCCTTTGCTCTCGTCGACGAGGAGCTGGCCTATTTCGAAGGCGCAGAGCGCACCGTTGTGGCCGGAAGTGCTCCGTGATGCCGGCTTTCCAGCTCCCCTCTCAGCACTCAGCGCCCCGCGGCTCACGCAGAGTCCGCGCCGCCACGCTCTGCACCGCCCTCATTGCCGGGGCGCCGATACCCGTCAGCTTCACCGCGCAAGCCTCCTCTGACCACTCGGAGAACCACGTCCTAGGACGGATCTTGGTTACTGGAACGCTGGAGCAGATCCGTTATGAGGAGGCACCGGGCGGTTATAGCGAGATCGCTAGCGACACCATTCGACAGCGCCCGGTAACCAGCCTCGATAGCCTGTTAAGCGAGCTGCCGGGGGCCGACGTCCGCCGCGAACGGGGCGGCGGCGGTGTGCCGCAAATCCGCGGCCTCGATCGCGAACACACCCTGGTCTTGATCAACGGCCGTCGCATCAGCAACACCGATCGCCTCTTTCCGCACGCCAACTTCCGGATGGGGCAAGTGCCACCGGCGGCCATTGAGCGGATCGAGGTCGTTCGCAATCCAGCCTCTTCCGTCTACGGCGCCGATGCCCTCGGCGGCGCGATCAACATCATCACCCGACCCCCGCGTGACGAGTGGAGCGGCAGCTTGGGGGCGCGTTTCGGCAGCACCGAGCAAAGCGGCGGCACCGAACAAAACTACACCCTCTTTGGCGCCGGCCCCTTAGGCGAGCGCAGCGCCGGCATGGTGACGCTCGATTTTACGCACGCTGCCGCCATCCCCAATCGCAACGATCCGCAGCGCGATAGTACCGAGGAGCGCGAGGCGGTGAGCGGCTTTGCCAGCTTGCACTTTGAACCGACCCAGCAAGATCAGGAGGTTGAACTCTTCTACAGCGCCGTCCAGGAGGATCGCCACTTTAACGATGTGATGGATTTAGACCGCGATCTCTTTCAGTACACCGGCGGTATTCGGCACCGTTACTTCGCCTCATCGTGGCGCAGCCAAGTCGATCTTTATCGCAGCGAAAGCCGCTCGGAAGAGCACAATTTGAAGCGCGAAGATCGCTACGCCGAGGAGACCCTCCAAGCACAGGCGACCTACTACTGGCTGCCGACCCAGGAGACGACCGTCGCCGCCAACCTCCGCCGCGAGCGCTACCGCCGCGATCGCGACGGCCAACCCGATCTTCATGAGCGCTCAGCCGATCATCGCGGGGCGGTGCTCGAACAGCGCAGCTACTGGCTCGATGAGCGGTGGATTACGACGCTCGGCATTCGCATCGATGGCCACAGCGACTACGCCTCACAGAACTCGGCGCGGGTCGGTTCAGTCTATCACTTCACCGATCAGCTCCGCCTGAAGGCCGACTACGCCGAGGGGTACACCGCACCCGATCTGCGCCGCACCTCACCCGACTACGTCTTCACTCACCCGCCTTCCGACGGCAATGTCGTGCGCCACGGCAACCCCGATCTCAGCCCCGAGCAGGTCAAGAGCTACAGCGCGGGGATCGAGTTCGAAGATCGCCAGCGCCGTGCAGCAGCCACTTGGTTTCGCAACGAAATCAGCAATCTGATCGAGGCTAGCGCGGTTGACGGCCTCGCCAGCCCACCCTACGACGACGAGATCTGGGAACGCTGGGAGTATCAAAACATCAACCGCGCGGTCACCAACGGCGTTGAGCTGGAAGCTGCCTACGCCTGGCTAAACGGCCACCAGATCCGCGGCAACTACACCTACCTACAGGCCTTTGATAAAGACCGCGACGTCGACCTGCAGCGCCGTCCTGAGCACCGACTTAACGCAGTCGCCGAGGTGACGCCTTGGCACGGGGCCAGAGTAAATCTGCGCTACCAATACACCGGCGAGCAGCAGTTTGGCGGCCACACCCTGCCCGGTTACTCGGTGTTCCACACCGGTATCAGCCAAGCCTTTGGAACACACCTCACTGTGCAGGCGGGGGTGGAAAATCTCACCGATTTGCAACTGCAAGAGTTGGACGAACACTTCCCCTTCGAGCAGCGCGGCCGCTTTTACTACGCCGCAGCGAACTGGCAGTGGTGATCGATCACATGAGCAACCATGGCATGGGCAAAGATCGCATGGACAACAGTCACATCGATACGGTTCACAGCGGCAGAGCCCGCGAGGGCACGACTCTCCCGCTGGCCTCGCACCTGCTCTGGGCGCTGCTGAGCGCGGGCAGCCTCATGATTCTGCTTTCGGGCTGTATTGAGAGCAGTGGCGGTGGTGGTGGCAGTAGCGACTCGGGCGCTGGAGAGGCCCTCCCCGACCGTGACGCGATTCAAACCGTAGTCATCGACGTTACCGACCCGGAGCAGACCCGTTACTTGAACCTCGCGACCGGCACAGTCGCGGAGAGCGAGCCGGAGCAGTGGCATCTGGCCTTCTCGGGGCGGCAGATCCGCACCGACACCGCGCAAGAGGTGCACGGTTTTCTCGGCACCGACGCCCCTAGCGAATTGCTCGACAGCGACGGAGCGCCGAACCTGGAGGCGTTGCGTAACGCCGCGGCCGATGACTACATCGATCTGCTGATCGATTCATTTGCCGAGATCGACGCCGCGATCAGACCCGCAATCTCCGGTGACGTCCCGCGAGATGAGCCCGGCGACTTTTTCTACCAACTCGACATGAGCAGCATGCCACCGAGGTTGATCCACAACGACAGTGTCGGCTGGCTGATCAGGGGGCGGAATGGCGAGACCTATGCGCGACTTCGCGCCACCGATATCTACTTCGACATGGGCGGCAGTGAAGGCTTTCGCTACACCTTCACCATGGACCTTCAGCCGCGCGGGGCCGGGGGCTTTGAGTCGCACAGCCACGCCGCCGGCATCGAGTTCAGCGGCGAGCTGAAGCGGCACCGGCGCGACCAGCGCTGCTTCAACTTCAGCACCTACGATGCCCAGGAGCACCAACCGGGAGCGGCCGAATGCAGCGGCACGGCGTGGGATCTTAAGATCTTCCGCGACCCCACCGCCCGGATGGGCGAAGATCTGACCTTGCTGATCAACGGCGGCTTCGACCGCAACGGCGCCCCTCGGCCTGGGGCAGCCGCGGTGATCGGCTCTTTGCCGTGGTCGGAATTGGCTAGCAAACACAGTGCCGAAGAGGTTCCCGGCTACCCCGATCCCGATGCGTGGCTCCAAGACCGGGTAGAGAGCATCGCCGCCGACGACTGGTTCGTCGAAATCTCGTCCGAGGATCTCCCGTCCGGTGAGGCGCGCACGATCTGGCCTACTTACCGGGTCTACGTCATCGACACCGATGCCCTCGATCCGCTCGCACCGCGCTACGCCTTCCAGGTGATCGGTTACTACGACAGCAACGGCACCGCCGGCATCATCACGGCACGCTACGTCGAACTGCCAAATGACGCCCGATGAACGGGGACGGAACGATGCACCAGCATCACCCTGCAGACCTAGCCAGCAAGTCGGAACCGTCGGCCTGCGTGAGTCCGTCCCAAACGCCTGGATTTTACGCGCGGCGCCCACACCTGGAGCCATACCAATTGATACGCCCCGGCTCTATCACCACCGGTGGGCCGGAGACTCCCGGCGCACTGCGGTGCGCCACTTCAGCACGATGAGGTCGACCATGACGCACCCAGAGAACTGTGACCCAATCATCTGCAGTCCAACCTGCAGCCCGCCACCACCCAGCCGTGCCAAACCGCAAATGGCAGCTGTTGGTCTGATTATTGCCGCTTCTGCTCTCGGCTTCGGCTGTAACGATAGCAGCGTTTGCCCTTATAGCAGCCCAGGGGGCACTAGCAGCATTGACCCTGGTAGCAGCCCAAAGGAGACTTTTGCCCTACAAGTGGTCGATTACCGCGACGCAGATCACAATACGGGGCACGTCACCTTGCGCTTCCGTGGGCTTGATGCGGTGATGCTGGACGGAGAGGACGACAACGGCGCCGGCAACGCCCACCCGGGAGCGGCCAGCGCACAAGGCACGGACGATCCCTTTGCTCACCTGCCAGGGCGTTACATCGCCCCTGCCAGCACCGAAGAGGGCTTCGAGGAGTTGCAAGTCGACGCCAGCGATGGCTGGGCCTACGTCAATCTCGACCGAGGTGCGGTCGTCGACCCCGATGAAGACGACTGGCATCTTGCGCTGAACCGCTTCCGCGTCCGTCTCAACAGCGGCCCCTCGGGTCCTGGCGAGGTCCACGGCGCGCTCGGGCTGCAGCCACCGGCGGCGCTCTACAGCACCGATGACAGCGGCAATCCAGACTTCGATTCGCCCTTAGGGGCCGAATTTAGGGCCGCCGAACCGCGCCAGCACGTCGCTCGGCTGGTCTCTACCGACTTCTCCGATCCGGACAACTCGGTCAGCACGGAGTGGCAGGCCGATCGTCTAGTGCCGGCGATTGGCGATGAGTTCTGGAAGATGGACAGGTCGGACATGCCGCCATCGATTGTCGCCGACGAAGACTACGGCTGGCTGATCCGTGGCCGCGACGGTGAGAGCCATGCGCGGATGCGCGTGACCGATCTCTTCTTTACCATGAGTGGCGGTGCAGATTTCAAATATGAGCTCACCCTGAACATCGCTGAAGATGGCGACGGGGGGTTCGGGGCAGAAGATGTCCTTTTTGCAGGCGAGCTCGACCGTAACGATGGCGGCAAAGCCTGCTTCGACTTTGTCAGCGCCACCCCAGGCGCGGCCGATTGCTCAGGTGACGACTGGGATCTCATGGTCTATTGGGATGGCGCCGATCAGGGCATGGGTGGCGATCTCTTTGGCATCCTCCTGAACGGCGGTTACGGCCGCAACGGCGAACCGCGCAGTGGCAGTGCAGCAGTGATCGGTCCGGCGCCGATGGAGTGGTATACCGGTGAGCCAGGCGACGAACGCGGCCTCGGTGAGCTCGACCGTGCCGACGAAGTACCGGCCTTCGGCCACGCCATGGCCATCATACAGGATCAACCCGGTGGACTCTTCGACGACTATCCGTGGCACGAACTGCTCAGCCATGACGCTGCTACGCCAGGGGGACCGGTCTGGCCGAACTTCCGCGTCTATCTGATCCGTGACCAAGTCGCTGTCGCGAGCGATTGAGGCGATGCGGTCGACCGCTTGACACGCAAATAATAATGATTACCATTTAGCTTACGACCCAGCCAGCGGATCGCCTCTGCGCTGTCCGGCCAGCCAGGAACAACCACGCCAACTCGCTACCGTCGCACTTGCCGCAGCGCCGCAACACCCATCGCGGTGCTGGCGAGGCGCGTGGTGAAGTGTGTTGCCTTAGCAGTGCGCTAGCCTGCGGCCGCAGCGGAGGGAGAGTCATGCTGCCCGAATTAGAGAAGTTCTATACTGCCGCCACCGACGACCCGGTGCGTTTTGCCTTTTCCGGCAGGACTCCCATGATGCCTCGTCAAGAGAAGCAATTCGTCACCGAAGAGGAGCGTTTGGCAATCTGGCAGCGCATCGAGCAGTCGCCCCCCAATCCGGGCAAGCGGGTCGTTTACGTCAATATCCCCTTCTGCGTCAACCACTGCCTCTACTGCGGCTTCTTTCGCAACCGCTACTCCCCAGAAAAGTCGGCGGAGTACGTCGAACTGCTGATTCGTGAGATCGCTCGCGAAGCCCATCAGCCCTATATCGATGGGGCGCCGATCCACGCCCTCTACCTCGGTGGCGGCACTCCCTCGGCGCTAGAGACCCCGCACTTGGTGCGTCTGCTCCACCACCTGCGAACGCAACTGCCGCTCGCCGCCGACTGCGAGATCACGGTCGAGGGGCGGGTGCTGAACTTTGATGACGACAAGGTCGATGCCTGCTTCGACTGCGGCGTCAATCGCCTCTCGATCGGCATTCAGAGCTTCGATACCCGAGTCAGGCAGCAACAGGGTCGCCGCATGAGCGGCGAGGACGCGGCAGAGTTCATTGCCAAACTCCTGCGGCGCGATCGCGGCACCGTCATACTCGATTTGATGTACGGCCTACCGTGGCAGACCCCAGAGGTTTGGCAACGCGATCTTGAGACCTGCCTTGAACTGGCACCTGACGGGATCGACGTCTACGCCCTCAAACGGATTCCCGGCACCCCGCTCGATAAGGCGATCACCAACGAGAAGATCCCTCCTACCAGCACCCTCGCGGAACAAGGGGCCCTCTACCAGCAAGCGACCACCACACTGCAGCGGGCCGGGTGGCGGCAGATCAGCAACAGCCACTGGGCACGCACCCCGCGCGAGCGCAACCTCTACAACTTGTTAATCAAGGCCGGCGCCGAGTGTTTAGCCTTCGGCTCCGGTGCCGGCGGCAGCATTGAGCCCTACAGTTACGGCATTGCTACCGACATCAGTCACTATATTGCAGAGGTTGCGCGGGGGCGCAAACCGCTCGGTTTGATGACCGTCGCTGACGCAGCACAACCATTGCGCGACTTCATCATGGGGAGCGTCGAGATCGGCCGTCTCGATCTGCGCGAACTCTCAAATCGCCTGCCTCAGGCGCTCGGCCAACACCCACTGGTGCTGCGTTTGATTGAGCGCTGGCTCGCCGCCGGGCTGGCCGAGCGCCACGACGACTGCCTACTGCTGACTACCGCGGGTCGCTTCTGGGCTCCCAATCTGATCGGCGGACTGCAAGGCGTCTGCGCCCACCTCCTCGCCAGCGAGTTGGTCGAACCCGATGGTGGCGATTGTTGTGGATGCGGCAATTGTAGCGGTGGTGGTCGTGGCGGTTGTGCCAGCCCCACGGGATCGGCGCGTGTTCACCGTCTATTGACGTCCTCCTCTCCCTGAAGGGAGAGGATTCCTACTGCGAGGTTGCAAAATGAACACACAACACACGCTTCGGTGGGTTCCTGCCCCGAGACCGCCCAAGGAGATGGCTTGGTTATCGCCGCTACGCTCCACGAGGGAGCTTTTACGGCGGCGAACCAACCCATGCTCCCCAGGACTCACATTCTCGTATCTGACAGGCGTTACTTTCGGCCCGCCCGGCCGTAGGTTCCAAGAACATGACCAGTATAGCGGCGCTATGCGAATCCCCACAAGGGGATTCCCGCGCCGCGCGCTATCCTTCCCCGCCCTGAACGGCGGGGCTTGTCGCGCAACTGGTCAGCGCGAAAACTCTCGCGCACCCACACCTGCGGCAGAATGTCCTGCCTTACCCTAGAATCAATTGACAATGAGAATGACTATTGACAATAATACCATCACTCTTGGCGGCGCCTGCATCTGTCGGCGGGTCGCCGGGTACCGGGCGCCTATTAACGCTCTCTAAGCAGCGAAGACTGATGTTGAGCAAATGCTCCAGTCCCCGCGATGGGCGTGAAAAAGTTGTGCGCCAGCCAGAAGCCTCTGGACTTCAAGCCAGCCCGTACACAACGCCCAGAACAAAACGGTCAAGTCCATAGGAGTCCCATTGTGCAGAAGAGTGAAATCAAACCTCCCCGCACCCACCGATGCACCCTTGCCGTAAGTATCGCCCTGGGCTCTTTTGCTCTAGCGCCGACGACCGCCTCGGCCAACCAGAGTGTTGAACTGGCACCGGTTACCGTGACCGGCGCTGGTTTTGAACAGCTAATCACCGAGACTCCGGCGAGCATCTCCGTGATCACCCGTGAGGATCTGCAACGCCGGCAAGTGAGCAGCCTCGCGGAGGCCCTAGAGGGGATCGAAGGCGTCAACGTTCGGCCCCTCGATGCCCGTGATGGCAAGACCGGCAACCAGTCTATCAGCCTGCGCGGTCTGCCACGGGAATACACACTGATCCTGATAGACGGTGTGAGGCAAAATCCTCGCGGTCTGGTCACCCCAAACTCGTTCGATGACACGCAATCCGTGTTCATTCCTCCGGTGGCAGCAATTGAGCGTATCGAAGTCATTCGCGGCCCCATGTCCACTCTGTATGGCTCTGACGCCATGGGTGGAGTGGTCAATATCATCACCCGCCGCCCGGGAACCGAGTGGAATCGTTCGGTCTCGGTGAGCAACACCTTCCAGAGCGATTCCCGATTTGGCGGAGAATCCACTCTGGAGGGTTATGCGTCTGGCCCTCTGATTGACGATCGTCTATCCCTGCAAGTCTACGGACGTCTGTTTGAGCGCGCCGAGTCCCAACTTCGGATCCCCGGCGTGGATCAATTTGATGACCAGCGACTTGTAGAGAGTGCCACCATGGGGCAAAACCCGGTGGGCGCGAATATCTCCACTGTAGGTGGCCAATTGTTGTTTACGCCGAACCGGCAACATGAGTTGACGGCCACATTCAATTACTCCGAGCAGGAGTATAATAACGACCGTGGCCAGATTGGTGGCTTGCACAGAGAGCGCGGTGACGAAGGTCCTTGTGCCACGGGAAGTGTGAACGACCCGAATTTCTGTCGCGGCTATGAGCGGGAGTTACAGTTCAACCGCTCCCAGTTCACCCTTGGGCATCTTTGGGAACTCGACTATGGCTTTCTCGAGACGAAGTTGACCAGGGATTTTTTAGAGACGAAGGGGCGCACAATCGCAGCGGGCAGCGGCTTGCCACTGGAGCAGGAAGGCGGACCCCGCACGCTTGAGCTGGAAACCTATATTCTGGATACCCGTTTGGTGAGCTTTTTGGGCGACCATGTGCTGACAGTAGGCGGCCAGTATATTGATCCGGAACTGACGGATGGCTTATTCGGCGGCGGATCGGTGAGTGTCTCCCAGCACAGCCTGTTTGTCGAGAATGAGTGGTCTGTAAGGCCTGATGAGCTGACTCTCACCGGGGGGTTGCGTTACGACGACAACGAAGCTTTCAGCGGCCAGCTCAATCCACGCGCCTATGCGGTTTGGAGTGCAACGGATGAATGGACGTTCAAAGGTGGTGCAGGCCGTGGATTCCGTGCTCCCGAGATTCAGGATTTGACCGACGGAATCATCGGTTTTGGTGATCGGGGTAGCAGGCCGATCCGGGGCAATCCCGAACTGGAGCCAGAGATCGCCACCAATGTGGAGGCTTCCGCCCTCTACGATAGTCAACAAGGATTCAGAGCCCAAGCCACGGTCTTCCACACTAAGCTTGAGGATCTGGTAGAAAGTGGTACCGGCGCAAACGAAGGCCGATCGCTGAACATTGGTGAAGCGGTGGTCCAAGGCCTTGAGCTGGAGGGTTCCTACCGCTTCAATCCAGCCTGGACTCTTTCCGCCAACTATACCTATACCGATAGTGAGGTGACCAAGACCCAGCTAGATACCGGGGACCCCTTGCAAGGAATTGCCAGCAAGGAGGGTGATCCCTTGACGAGTGTGCCCGATCACATGCTCAACGCCACTCTGGCCTGGCAGGCGACACCACAACTGGAAACCTTCCTATCTGCGGAGTATCGCAGCAGCGCATTCCGCCCGCGCAATTACCACGAGCCCATGACCGGTGGCAATTCGCAGGGGGCTGTGGAAGAGGGCTGGCGTGACAGTAACAGGGTCATTGGGGATTTCTCTGGCTACACACTCTGGAACCTCGGTGCCAACTATCACGTCAGTGACAATGTCCGTCTCAATGGTGTGATTACCAACTTGCTCGATAAGGACTTCAAGGACTACAAGACTTACGACCGTTGTGACGGCGGGGGCTGCACAGTTGTTGAAGAGGGTGGCTTGAGCAATCGCTACAACACCATTCTGCCCGGTCGTGCGTTCTTCGTATCGGTGAGCGCCGACTTCTGATGGGTGCCTGGAGAACTCGGTGGGCGCCTGGCAAAGCCAACACGTGAAGCCAACACGGCGATCGCCGGCTGGGATTGCTGGCTCCTGGGAGCACCGGCTCCTGGGAACGCCGGCGTCCTCGCCGGCACTCTTTGAGAGCGCTGGTTCCTGGGAGCGCCGGCGTCCTCGCCGGTATTTTTTTTATGCCTGCCGACGAGGACGTCGGCGTTCCCGGGAAAGGCGCTCGATACAGTCTAAACGGAACTCAGCGCACCAAGTGGCGCCGATAGACGTAGAGATGGACGATCAGCGCCGCGGCAAAGGTCCACCCCGTCACCGTGTGCCAATAGCGCCACCCTGGCGTTCTAAAGACACCGGTGACCATGACCACCGCCAGGCTGACCAGCATGACCTGTTTGGCGTAGCGGTTGGCGACCATGCGCAGCGGGCGCGCTTTGCGGCGTGCGGCTCGTCGTGGACGCGGTGAACTCGGCGCCGTAGTGCAGCGGCGTGCCCGTGCCCCCTCCTCTGTCGTCGCAGCGCTGTCAGGCGCATCCCATAGACGGGCGGCTGTCTCTAACACCTCCCGCTCCATCGCTGCGCAAGGGTGTGACTCGGGAGTGTAGTAGACCACAAGCGAGCCGGCTTTCGGATTGCCGCGCAGCTCCACTACGGGGTCGAGCTGTTGCAGCGCCTCCTGCAGACGACTGAGCGTTGCAGCGCGGTGCAGCTGTGGTCCGCGCAGGCGCAGACGACCAGGAATCGAAGCGGCAATCTCAATCACGATATTCAAGGAATGGGTTAGGATAGATGGGGCCGAGCCTAGCGCTCTTGCCCTGACCGGTCAACCAGCCCAAAATAGGCGCAGCTTTCGCGTCACATCCTAGCCAGCACGCCGCCAGCCATGGATGCCGAAGCCGCGTAACCGATGCCGCGTGGCCGGTTCGGTGTCGGGTGGGCGCCCTGTGCAAGGAGGACGAATTGGCTGCTGACCGAACCTCTACTCACGATCGTCGTGATCGGAACCCACCGGCGCCCAGTGGGCGCACAGCCGATGCACATCCGGTCTGGGATCTGCTGAGTCGCGTTCGCATCGCCCACCATATCAGCGGCCGGATTCGGCTCAAACTCGATCTCGATTTGGCCGCCAGCGGCTTTCGTCTGCCCAGTGCCGATGCGCTCAAGCAAGCCAACGCCGTGCTGCAGCGGCTGCCCGGTATCGCTGCGGTGCGCATCAACCCCTACGCCCGCTCCTGTCTAATCGAGTACGATCCCGAGCAGATTCCCGATGCCGCATGGAGTGACCTTTTAACCGGACACGACTCCGCCGCCACCGCGACGCTACAACGCCTGATCGCCGAGACATTAGAGGAGAGGGCTGTTCAAGCCGTCGTGCAGGAGGCACTGCCCGTGCCCGATCGTCAGTGATGGAGAGTAAGCCATGCATCCGATTCTACCCTTTGCTGCCGGCTTAGCCGCTGGTGCACTGCTCGTTCGCTTGGTCAAGAGTGATCAGACCCGCAGCGGCCTAGAACGGGCTGGACAGAGCGTCCGGCGTGCGACCACTTCGAGCCTGAAGAGCATTGAGGGCGCATCGGCACGCGCCCGCGACTACCTAGAGGCTCCAGATACGGCGCAACCGGAGCCAGCGCACCCGCACAGCGCCGACAATGCCCACGAAGTTGGCCACGGCGATGGACAAGATAGCGCTCACGGTACCAGCCATACCACCGGCCACAGCGATGGCCCTGACACGGCAGAGTCGAGCCCGTCGAGCCAACCACCGGCGAACAAGGGCGGCAGCTCTCGGCGCAAATCTTCTTCTTAAGCGAGGCACACCATGGTTCGTTACCCGCTCCCCTACTACCCTCCCCGCTACGACCACGCCCCGCCCGGCACACCGGGGCGCTACGGGGCAGCGACGACATCGGCGGCGTACCCGCCGCCTGCCCGGCCCTTCGTCACCCCCTTCGTCGAGGAGCGCCGCGACTACACCGGACACTTTATTCGCGGCCTAGTCGCCGGCGCCTGTCTCTCTGCCGTCCGTCACGGGCTGCAGCACGGCGGTTTAGGCGCTGACGGTCGCACCGTAGCGCGACAAGCGCTGCAGGAGGGGACCGCCCTCGCCGCCGGTGCCCGCGCCGCGGTAGCGGTTGCCGAACGCGACTTCGCCACCGCAGCACTCTCGGCCAGCGCCGGTCTAGCCGGGGTCTATCTCATCGAGCGACTGCTCGGCCCTGCCACGCCGGAGGGCCGCACCGCACAAGCCACCTGGGCAGCCGACGATAACGCAAACGCAACAGAGATCGAGGGGTGAGGAATGAGCAAAGAGGACGATAAGGATCGGGAGAAGGCACAACCGGCGTGGCAGTGGGAGAACGGGCACTACGGCGTTCCCCCTTACGGCTGCCCGCCACATCCGGAGTCCGGTCATCCGCACGGTGACGCGCCCGGGCATGGCCATGGGCAAGCCTACGCTCACCCGCACGGCCCCGGCCTCCATCCTGGGCACCATCACGGGCACCCCGGTCACTACCCTGGCTATTACCCTGATCACCACCCCGGAAATTACGGCCCCTATGGCTACCACGGGCCTTACGGCCCCTATCCGGGCGCTGCCTATGGCTCCGGCCTCCCCTACTCAAGCGCCCATGCGCCGGCCGGTTACCCCCCCCATCCGCCCTATCCCTACCCTTCACCGCAGCCAGGCAGCGGTCCCGCTGCCGGCCCGGGCGACCCCGGTCAGGGCGCCGGAGCGGGCTACGGTCATGGTTATGGTTATGGGCCGGGAGCAGGAGCGAGCACAGGCCTGCAAGGGTGGCTCCAAGGACTGCTGGGTGCCCCCCACTCACAGCCATTCCTGATGGGGTTGGCCGTTGGCGCGGGCGCGGCATGGGTCCTCAGCGACGAGGAGACCCGGGAACGACTCATGCGGGCCGGCGTCAGCCTCTACTCGAATCTGACCGGCGGCGCAGAGGAGCTTAAAGAGCAGATTGCCGACATTCAGGCTGAGCTCGACGCTGAGCGGCATAAAAACCAATCATGACCGGTGGTGGTTGGTTCACCGAACTGGAACCGATCCACGCAGTTTGGGGCGGAAGCTGGGGGCGGGTCCGCTTCCGCTACCGCTGCATGGCCACCGCACCGCTGGTCGAGAAGGGCATTGAGCGCGCCATTGAGGCCATTAAGGGGGTGCGCAGCGTTCGTGCCAAGGGGCGAATCCGCTCGCTGGCTGTTGAGTTCGACACCGAACTGACCGACGTCTACACCCTCTCCGAACAGATCCTCGCCCTGGTACCGCCGGAGCACAGCCCCCTACCCTGCCGACCGCGGGAACGACGGCGCGGCTGGGGGACGACGCTGCTCAGCAGTGCCGCCGTTCTTGCCTCATTCAAACTCAGCCCGGCGATCCTCTTCCCGCTTAGCGCGGTCACCGCCGCACCGGTGATGGTGAAGGCGGCCGGGGATCTCTTCACGCGCGGTCTGAGCTCGCACGTGCTGGAGGCGACTGCGGTGGCAATTTCGCTGGCGCGACACGACTTTCTTGCCGCCAACGCCACCGCCTTCCTGCTGGCCGTCGGCGAGCAACTAGAGGAGACGATCGCACGCCGCTCCGATACCCTCCTAAAAGACCTCATGCACCCAACCGATAACGAGATCTGGGTCGAGCGCGACGGTGTCGAGGTGCTGGTCGACTCGCGTGAGGTCGAGACCGGTGACACCGTGATCGTCGCCACCGGCAAGGTCATCCCAGTCGACGGCACGGTGCTAAGCGGTGTGGCCCTGGTCAACGAGGCGACCATGACCGGCGAGAGCGTAGCGGTGACCCGCCGCCGCGGCGATACCGCCCTCTCCGGTACACTTGTTGAGGAGGGGCGGATTGCGATCTACGCCGAGCAGGTCGGCAGTCGTGCCGCCGCCTCGCGCATTGCCGATTTCGTCGAGCAGGCACTGACAGCGAAGAGCGATACGCAGTTGCAGACCGCTCGCTTAGCCGACGGGCTCGTGCCGATGGTGGTGGGGCTCTCGGGAGCAACCTGGCTGCTCGCCCGCGATTGGGAGCGAGTCGCCGCCGTCTTGCAAGCCGACTACTCCTGCGCGCTGAAGCTGGCCACGCCGGTGGCCTTTAAGGCGGCGATGTACCGGGCAGGCGGCAGCGGCATGCTGGTCAAAGGGGCCGATGCGCTGGAGCGTTTGGCTGCCGCCGATACCTTCGTCTTCGATAAGACCGGCACCCTGAGCAGCGGCTTGCTGGAGGTGACCGACTCAATCACCTTCGATGCCAGCTACACGGCGGAGGATCTGATCAATCTCGCCGCCTCGGTCGAGGAGCACTACTTCCACCCCATGGCGATCGCCGTAGTGCGTGCCTCCGAGCGCCTAGCCCACCCGCAGCACTTCAACCACCAGGAGGTCGAGTTCATCGTCGCCCACGGTGTCGCGAGCGATATCGACGGCAAACGCATCGTCGTCGGCTCTCGTCACTTCCTCAAAGACCACGAGGGCATCGACACGACCCCCCACGAAGCGCTCTTTGAGGATCTGATGCGCCAGGGCAAAACCCTGCTCTACATCGGCTTTGGCGGTCAGCTGCTAGGGGTCATCGCGCTGCAGGATACGCTACGCGAAAACAGCGCCGCGACCATTGCTACCCTGCGCCAGCTCGGTGTCCAAGAGGTCATCATGCTGACCGGCGATCATCGCGAGCGCGCACAGGCGACCGCGACGACACTCGGCCTTGATGACTTCCGCGCCGAACTGCTCCCGGAGGAGAAGGCCGAGGTCCTCAATGAGTTGGCGGCACAAGGCAAAAAGATCGCCTTCGTCGGCGACGGCATCAACGACGCCCCTGCCCTCTCCGGCGCCCATGTCGGTCTCGCCATGCACCACGGTGCCGAGTTCGCCCGACTCGCCGCCGATATCACGCTCCTTGAAGACGACATTGAGCGGGTTGCCGATGCCAAGCGGCTGGCCCTCGCGACCGAGCGTCTGATTCACAGCAACTTCCACCTGACGGTGGGGCTGAATTCGACCATTCTGCTGGCGGCGGCGGCCGGCCTCCTCTCGCCGGTAACCACTTCGGTACTCCACAACGGCAGCACCATATTGACGCTGCTGCGCGCGCTAGCCGGCCCGGCGCGCTCCTCGCGGACGGGCGCAACGGTTAAAACGCCTCATAAGGTGGAGAGAGCTTGATTGGGAAACGATAATCGTTAACAATTAGAAGGTGTCCGGCAGCCCAGCCTTCAGGAGAGAGACCCGAGCCATGACCAGCCCATCCAGCCCACCCACGCGACCGGGTCCATCGCGTGCAGCCTTCGCCACCGCAACCGCCGCCCTGCTCTGCACCGCCGCATTTCTGATCAGCGGCTGTGACTCGACATCCGCCCCCTCTTCGGAAACGGTGAGTGGCGACTCGACACGCCCGACTCCGATCTACGAGGATGGGACCTATCGCGGCGGTTTCTTTGATCGCGATGAGATCCAGGTCGTCGTTCAACTCACCTTAGCAGACCAGAGGGTGACCGACGCCCGCTTTCGTTACTTGACTTACTCCGGCACCGATCACCTGAACGCTGAGACGGACCCGGCCGCCGGCATCGGCAAACAGTACCAAGCCCTACTTAATAGTTTGATCGGCGAGGAGATTCACACGGTTCTGCCGAAACTCTACGAACCGGGCGAACGGATCGCCCCCGAATACGACGAGGTCGACGGGGTCAGTGCCGCGACCATCCGCGCCTCCAAGGTCATTTCGGCGATCCGCGACGCCCTCAATCGGGGAGTCTACGCCTACTGAGCGCTCTCTCCCTCGGCTGTCGTCCGCAGCCATGCGCCGCCTCGCCACCCCCCCTAAACCGCAAGCGGCTATAGGCGGGGGGCTGCGGCGCAATTTATCTGCAGCGCAATATTAGTAGGCGTACTCACGATAGACCGGCGTCACTTGCTCCTGCCAGCGCTGATGGTACGCCTCTAGGAGCTCCTCAGCCGGGGTGCGTCCGCTCTCGACTCTCTGCCACAACGTCTCGAGGTGGCGGCGTTCGTCGCGCCCGCGTGGGTCGAGGCGCTGGCGGTTGCGCAGCCCCTCTTCGGCGATCGTCAGCACATCGCGGGCGATCTCCTGGACGCGGCGATTGCGAAACGGCGTCTGCAGCGCGGTGCGAGGGACGGCGTGACGCAGGGCAACGACCTCTTCCGCCCGCCAGTCGGCGATCAGCTCGGCGGCCGCTGCCAGCGCCGCCTCATCGTAGAGCAGCCCCGTCCACAGTGCCGGCAGGGCGCAGAGCCCGCGCCAGCCGCCGCCATCGGCGCCGCGCATCTCGAGAAACTGCTTCAGCCGCACCTCGGGAAAGAGGGTCGAGAGGTGCAGGTCCCAATCCGCCAGCGTCGGCCGCTCGCCAGGGCACTGGGGCAAGCGGCCGGCGAGAAAGTCCCGGAATGACGCCCCGGCACAGTCGATAAAGCGGTCGTTGCGGTAGACGAAGTACATCGGCACATCGAGCGCGTAGTCGACGTAGCGCTCAAAACCCATCCCTGACTCAAAGACGAAGGGCAGGATCCCGCAGCGCTGCGCATCGGTCTCCTCCCAGACCCGACTGCGGTAGCTCAGATAGCCGTTGGGTCGGCCCTCGGTCAGCGGCGAGTTGGCGAAGAGCGCGGTGGCAATCGGCTGCAGCGCCATACCGACGCGCAGCTTACGCACCATGTCGGCCTCACTGGAAAAGTCGAGATTGACCTGCACCGTGCAGGTCCGCACCATCATATCGAGCCCCATGGTGCCGACTTGCGGCATGTAGCGGCGCATCACTGCGTAGCGCGCCTTCGGCATCCACGGGATCTGCTCGCGGCGCCACTGCGGGTGAAAGCCGAAGCCGAGCATGCCGACCTGCAGCTCGCGGGCGACGGTATCAACCTGTGCCAAGTGGTCGCGCACTTCGACACACGACTCGTGCAGCGTCTCGAGCGGCGCCCCCGAGAGCTCGACCTGGCCGCCAGGCTCCAGGCTCACCGAGGCGCCTCCGGGGCGCTTCAAGGCGATGATCTGCTCGGCCTCATAGACCGGCTCCCAGCCAAAGCGCAGCAACCCCTGCAGAAAGGCGCCGATGCCACGCGGGCCTTCGTAGGGCACCGGCGAGCCGTCCTCAATGTGGTGGACGAACTTCTCGTGCTCGGTACCGATCCGCCACTGCGCGGCCGGCCGACACCCCTGCTCAAGGTGGGCGGCCAACTGCTGTGGATCGGTAACCGGTGCGGAGGTCATGCTGGGTCTCTCGGAAGCGTTACTGATCGGCATCAATCGTCTCCACGAAGGGCGCCTCCTCACCGCCCGGCGGCTCGGCAATACGCAACTGCGCCTCAAGCACCGACTCATCGGCCTCGGAGGGGTCGCGTCCGGCAGCCAAACGCTTGCGCAGACGCTGCCGCAGCGTCTCCTCGCTGGCACTGACGTGCAAGATGCGGAAGCGGCAGCCAAGCTGTTCGGCCAGGGCCAAGAAGGGACGCCGGCGCTGTGCTTTAAGGAAGGCGGCATCGACGACGACCGAGAACCCGGCGGCGAGCGCACTGTGGGCCTGCTCTAAGAGGTAGTCGTAGGTGCGATCGCTCGCCTCGCTTGAGTAGAGGCCGGAATTAAGCTGCGAGTCGGAACGCTCCTCGGCGCTGAGACCGTAGAGCCGCTTGCGTTCGACATCGGAGCGTAGGCGAATGAATCCGCGCTCCTCGACCAAGCGCCGGGCCCGGCGGCTCTTACCCGAGCCCGAGAGCCCGTAGGTGATCACCAGCTCGGGCAGGCGTTTATAAGTAAACGCGAGGGCCAACTGGACGTGCTCTTCGAGCGCCTCCTGCGCCCCGCAGCCCCCACCCTGAGCCGCCTCGAAGCCGTTGATCTTCGCCCGGACCAGCGCCCGGTAGACGGCGTAGAAGGGCAGCACCTGCAGTGCCCCGTAGTCGCCGGTGCGCTGCAGATAGGTATCGAGAAAGCGATAGCGCAGCCGCCGCACCCCCTGAAACTCAAGATCCATGATCGTAAAGGCGATCTCATTCGCCGTATCGATCCAGCGCAGCTCAGGCGCAAACTCGATGCCATCGAAGATCAAGACCGTATCGTCGTACCAGGCGACATTGCCCAAGTGGAGATCGCCGTGGCACTCCCGCACCTGCCCCGCCTCACGCCGCTGCCGCAGCAGCGGGGTCAGCCGCTGCAGTTCGGCCTCGCTCCAGCGCTCTAGGGTGCGCAGATCGGCGCGCACACCGGAGGCAGCAGTCAAGTTCATCAACTGCTCAAAGTTCTGCCGCACCGGCACAGCGACCCGCTCCGGCAGCCCGTAGTCGGTCTCGGCAGCCGCCGCCGGCAGCCGGCTGTGGAAGTCGGCAACAGTCTCAGCGAGTTCGACCACTGCCTGCTCGGGCAGGCGTCCCTCACGCAGCAGCCGGTTCATCAAGGCGTGCTCGGGGAAACGCCGCATCAAGACGGCGTACTCGAAGGCCGTCGCCTCATCCCCATCAAGCTGTGGAGTGCTGGGGGTGCCGCTGATCGCGATCCGGCGTAGGTAGATGTGCGGGGCGAGGCGACCATTGAGACGGATCTCTTCGTCGCAGAAGTAGCGACGCTGCAGCAGAGTTGAGAAGTCGAGAAAGCCGAGGTCGACCGGCTTTTTGATCTTGATGGCGTACTCGCCGGCGAGTAGCACTGTGGAGATGTGCGTCTCGATTGAGCGCACCTCGGTCACTGCCCACGGGTAGCACTCGGGCTCAGAGAGCCGAGCACAGAGCTGGCGGTGGCTCTCTAGTGAGTCGATAGTCTCCGTCACGATCGCTCCTGCTGCCTGTTCAGAGGGGTGTGGCTACAAGCTCTTCAGCGCTACTGGCAAGGCGCTCCGGGCGCTGGGCACCGATCTGCAGTTGGGCAGCTTGCCCTCTCCGGTCTGGCGCTCTACTCCCGCCGCATCTTTGTCACCTGCCCACCTGTCACCAATCTAACAGAATCGCAGCCAGAATCGCAGCGCCAAGGCTGCGGGGCTTGGGAAAACTCCCCCTTTCCCCGTATAGTAGGGCCATGATTGAAGCGAACGAGACCGCTACAACCGGTACGAGTCTGCCCTGGAATGAGGTGCTTGCCACCCTGCCCTTTAGCGACGACGGCCTCCTGCCAGCCATCGCCCAGCAATACGATAGCGGCGAGGTGCTGATGATGGCCTGGATGAACCGGGCTGCCCTGACCGAGACCCTTGCCACTGGGCGCGTCTGCTACTACTCACGCTCGCGCCAGCGACTGTGGCGCAAGGGGGAGTCGTCCGGCAACACCCAGCACCTGGTCGAACTGCGGCTGGACTGCGACGGCGACACCGTGCTGCTGCTGATCGATCAGCGCGGGCCGGCTTGCCACACCGGGCGCCGCTCCTGTTTCTACAACCGAATCGAGGGCGACCAGGTGGTCGTCCGCCCCGCTGCGGCTGCGCCCCCCGCAGCGTCGACATCGTCGTAGAGCGGGCCGCGTCGTAACGGGCCGGTCTGGCGGGCTGCATCGCATCGCCCTCATCCGGTCCGGCGTCGTCGTCCGGCCGCGTCCAACAGCAGGCACTCAGCGCAAGCGCAATAGACCGCAACGACCCCGATCAGTACACGGGCCAGGCCACCGCGTGGGCCGCCGTTTCATCACCAGCGATGACTGATCCGTTGACCCATCCTGTCAGTTAGGGAGAACTCTGTAATGTCGCAATCTGCAGTCAAGACCGACGAGAAGAAGCAGCACTTCGATGAGATCTACGTCGCCGAGAATCCGGTGCCGTTCAAAGAGCAGATCCTCGATCAACTCGAATACGTCTCCGACGACTTCAACCGGCAGACCTTCGATCGGCTGATCCTGCCGTGGGCAGAGCGGCGCAGCAGCGACGCCCAACCGCTCTCCTTTCTCGATCTCTGCGCCTGCTTCGGCAACACCACGATGGCCACCCTCTACGGCATGGACTTTGAGGCGATCCGCAGCAACTGGCGCGATGCCGAGAGCTGTCAGCGAATCGAGGGCAGCCGCCGCTTCCCGGCGCAGACCACAGCCATCGACATCTCCGCCAATGCCCTGGCCTATGGCCGCAGCGCCGGCCTCTACGACGCCACGATCGCGGCCGATCTCAACGCCCCCGATGCCGAGACCCAACGCGCCGTCTGCGAGGCGATGACCCGTGCCGATATCGTGATCTCGACCGCCGCGCTGGTCTATCTTGAGCCTGAGGCGATTGAGCGCCTGCTTGATGCCTTCGTGCAGGCGCCGCGTGAGGGCTACATGCTGGTCAACTTCCTCAACCCCTTCGCCCTCGAAAAGGCCGATGCCACCAAGCGGGCGCTCTTAAAGCGGCTTGAGTTCGTCGGCAGCATGGCCTCGCGTCACCGCAAGATGTCGCCCCTAGAGCGGGAGAACTACCCCGGCGAGGAGTGGGCGCTGCTGGAGATCTGGGTGCTGCGCCGGCGCTAACCGCGGGCGCACGGGGCCGAACTCGCCCACAGCGGGCACTCAGCGCACCGCTGCCCCCGCCACCGGCCCGCGCAGCAAGGTCACCACGGCGAAGAGGAGTGTCGCCGCGACCACGATTGCCGGGCCGGTCGGCAGATCCCACTGAAACGACGCCAGCAATCCGGCGAGCACCGCCAGCCAGCCACAGAGCACGGCGATGACCGCCATCTGCTCCGGCGTCTGGGCAAAGGCGCGGGCCGCCGCCGCCGGGATGATCAGCATAGAGGTCACGAGCAGGATGCCGACGATCTGCATCGCTAAGGCGATCGTCAGTGCCATCAACCCCATAAAGGCCAACTGCACCGGCAAGACCCGCACGCCCTCGACGCGCGCCAACTCTTCGTGCAGGGTGATCGCCAACAGCGGTCGCCAGATCGCCGCCAATACCGCGAGCACCACCGCCCCGCCACCGTAAATCCAGTAAAGATCGCTCACTCCGACGGCCAAGATATCGCCGAAGAGGTAGCCCATAAGATCGACGCGCACCCCTTCCATAAAGGCGATCGCCACCATGCCGAGCGACAACGAGCTGTGCGCTAAGATGCCAAGCACAGTGTCGCTCGCTAGACGTTGACGCCGCCGCAACGTCACTAACAAAACCGCCATCGTTGCACAGACCACCAGGATACCGAGATTTAAATCGATCCCGAGCAAAAATCCGAGGGCGATCCCAAGCAGCGCCGAATGGGCCAGCGTATCGCCGAAGTAGGCCATGCGCCGCCAGACGACAAAGCTGCCGAGCGGCCCGGCAACCAGTGCCAGGCCACAGCCCGCTACCAGGGCAAAGAGCATCAGCTCATCGAAGATCAACATCGCGCTCGCAGTGTTCGTGGTCTTCGTGGTCTTCGTGGTGTTTGTGGTGTTTGTGGTCTTCGAGGTCTGAAGATTGGGTATGCGGATCGGTGTGGGCGTGCGAAAAGACGGCCGTCTCAGGCCCGAGGTGGGCGCCGAAGAGCTTCTGGTACTCCGGGTGCTCGACGACCGAGTGCGGCGCTCCGCGGCAGGCGACACGCCCCTGCTCTAGGCAGAGCACTTCATCGCTGGCGGCCATGACAAGATTCAGATCGTGCGAGACCACCACCACAGCGCAGCCGTAGCGATCCCGCAGCTCACCGATCAGCCGATAGAGCGCACCTTGACTGCGTACATCGAGTCCGGCAGCCGGTTCATCGAGGGCGAGCAACTGCGGGCGCCGCAGCAGCGCCCGCGCCAGCAGCACCCGCCGCAACTCCCCACCGGAAAGGGATTGCAGCGGCTGGCTCAGCAGCGACTCGACACCCGTCGCCGCGATCGCCTCCGCCCACTGCTGCCGTACCTTGCCCGCCAGGGCGATAAAGCGGCGCACACTGATCGGCAGATTGGTATCAACGGCGAAGTGCTGCGGCACGTAACCGATACGCAGCCGCCCACCACTGACACAGCGCTCGATGCGACCGGCGCTCGGCTCGCTAAGGCCAATCAAGAGCCGCAGCAGGGTCGACTTGCCGGCGCCGTTGTTGCCGACAAAGGTGGTGATGCGCCCGGCGACCACATCCAGGTCGACGCCGTTAAGGAGGGCACGACCGCCGTACTCGACACCAACTCCGGTCGCACGGATCAGTACCGGTTCGGATCGTAGCGCCGCTGCAGCCGTCACCATCCTCTCTTCTCTCCTCTTCAGAGGTGCCGTTCAGCCTCTCGCGCTGCGGCGGAGTCTATCACCACTCTAGATGCAATTAAATTGCAGCTAGGGCTCGGCTGGGCTATCATCGGTCGAAAGGAGGCGGCCACACGCAGGGGCCGCACGCAACACGCCTCCACGGCCGGCCAACGCCATGCGCCGCCACGCGCATGCGAGAAGAGAGGCGGGCACCGGGGGCCGACGCACACGCACCGGGGGCCGTATGATCAGCCGCGCACAGAGCGAGAATCGACCGTCTGTCACGGTCCACGCCGACCGCCAACCGTCGCCGCGCCCCGGGCGCCGCCGCCGTACCGGTAGGCGCTGCACGGCACTCCTACTGCTGTTTATCCTATGGCTGGCGTCGACCGGAGCGCTCGGTGCGCTGCCAGCGGCGATCAGCGGCGCCGGCTTGAGTGCAGTGGCGACGGCCCACGCCGCGCCAACATCGGCCGAAGAGTCAACTTCTCCACCGCAGGTCGTCGTCTCGATCAAGCCGCTGCACGCCTTGACCGCCGGGGTCATGGCTGGGGTCGCCGAGCCGTACCTGCTGCTGGCGGCCGGTGACTCACCGCACACCTACGCGATGCGCCCATCGGCGGCACGGGCGGTCCGCAACGCCGATCTAGTGGTCTATATCTCGCCGCACTTTGAACGTTTTCTGGAGTCGGCCTTAGAGGCACGCCGCAGTGGCGATCGTCGCAGTGACGAGCTAGCGGTCGCCACCATCGACGCCATTACGCTCCATAGCGGCCAGCGTGAGCACGCCGTCGATCTGGCGCACTCCGCCGGCGACTCGGCCCACGACCACGGCGATAAGCATGGCCACGATCACGACCATCATCACGACCACGAGCGCGACTACCACCTGTGGCTCGACCCGCACAACGCTAAGGCCATCACCCGCGCCCTAGCCGAGCGCCTCGCTGAGCTCGACCCGGAGCACGCCGAACGCTACCAAGCCAACGCCGCAGCACAGCAGAGGCGACTCGCTGAGCTCGACGAACGCCTACGGGAGCGACTTGAACCGATCGGGGATCGGCCTTTCGTCGTCTTCCACGACGCCTATCAATACTTCGAGCGCCGCTACGACCTCGCCGCTCTTGGGGCCGTTACGCTAGACCCAGAGCGGCAACCGGGCGCGCGCCACCTCCGGGAGCTGCGCGCGCAACTCGCTGAGCACGAAGCTGTCTGTCTCTTTAGCGAGCCGCAGTTCCGCCCGGCGACCGTCGACGCCCTCGCCCGCGGGCTGGATGTCCGAACCGGCGAACTCGACCCGCTCGGTGCTGGCCTCGAACCGGGGCCGCAGATGTACTTTACGCTGCTTGAACGCCTCGCCGACGCCTTGATCGACTGTCTCGCCGACGGGACGGACGGCTAGACCTCAGTAAGGGGGGGGGGGGGGGACGCTTACCCCCTCCCCCTAAATAGCCGCACTAGCCGCCAATACCGAGGCGCTTGATCGCCGCGCCCACCGCCTGCTCAATAATCGCCAGCCCTTGATCGAGCTCATCGTCGCTGATCACCAGCGGCGGCAGCAGTTTGAGCACATCGTCCTCCGGCCCCGAGGTCTCGATGATCAGGCCCAGCTCAAAGGCCGCCTCGGAGACCGTCCCGGCGATCTCTTGATCGGCGCAGAAGCGCAGCCCGCGCATCATACCGCGGCCCCGATGCTCACCCCGCGCCTCCGGGTAGCGGTCGATAATCCGCTGCAAGCCGTCGTAGATCCGCTGCCCCTTGCGCGCCGTCTCACGCTCTAAGGTGTCGTCACTCCAGTAGAGTTCCAGGGCGCGACGTGCTGTGGCAAAAGCTAAGTTGTGGCCGCGGAAGGTGCCGTTGTGCTCGCCCGGCTCCCAGATATCGTGCTCCGGCTTCACCAGCGTCAACGACATCGGCAGACCGTAGCCACTGATCGACTTCGACACGGTCACGACATCGGGCTGGATACCGGCCTCTTCGAAACTGAAATAGGGGCCGGTTCGGCCGTTGCCGGTCTGGATATCATCGACAATCAGCAGCAGCTCGTGCTTGCGACAGACCTCTGCGATACGGCGCAGCCACTCCATGCTACAGGTCGCCAGCCCGCCCTCACCCTGAACCGTCTCGGTGATGATCGCTGCCGGCTTATCGATCCCGCTGCCTTTGTCGGCGAGCAGCTTATCGACGTAGTCGACCGTATCGACACCGGGGCCGAAGTAGCCGTCGTACGGCATGCTCTCGCTGTAGGTCAGTGGCAGCCCAGCACCGCGCCGTTTAAAGGCATTACCGGTTACTGCCAGTGAGCCGACGGTCATGCCGTGAAAGGCGTTGGTGAACGAGACCACTTTGTGCCGCTCGGTCACCTTGCGGACGATCTTCAACGCCGCCTCTACGGCGTTGGTACCGGTCGGGCCCGGGAACTGCACCCGGTAGTCCATGCCGCGCGGCTGCATGATGTAGCGATTAAACGCATCCAAGAATTCGGCGCGCGCAACCGAGGCCATATCGAGGCTATGGACAATCCGATCGCTCTCGATATAGTCGAGCAGCACCTTTTTCAGCTCGGGGTTGTTGTGTCCGTAGTTGAGCACGCTCGCCCCGGCGAAGAAATCGAGGTAGGGATTGCCCTCGGTGTCGTAGAGATAGCAGCCCTGAGCGCGGTCGAAGGGTTTGGGAAAGGAACGGATATAGGAGCGCACCACCGACTCGTGGCGCTCAATCGTTTCGATTACGTTGATCGTCATAAGAGTGTGCCTCTTATCGTAGAGAAGGCTCAGCGCAGAGGCGCAATTCGGTAGAGCTCTTCGGCCTCATGGCCGGCTGGAAAGTGATCCTCGAGGAAGTAGGGGCTCTTGCTGATCGTCGCCCCGTACTCGCCGGCAATGGCGTGAAAGAGTCGCTGCGAGGCCTCGTTGCTCGGCGAGATGGTCGTCTCAAGGGTGGTCACATCGCCCATCCCGGGGGCCTCCAGAAAGGCCCGCACGAGCCGCTTGCCCAGCCCACGGCCCTGGGCATTCGGATCGACCCCGACTTGCCACAGAAAGAGGCTATAGGGACGCTTGGGCGGCCGCAGCCCGGTCACAAATCCGACCAGATGCTGGTCCTCCTCGGCGACGATGCACGTGTCAGCAAATTCCTGACACAGCAACAGGTAGAGGTAGCAAGAGTTGACATCAAGAACGCCGGTGCGCTGGACCAAGTGGTGGATTGCGGCGCCATCGGCCAACGTCGGCGGGCGAAGAACGAGACCGTCTGTGTGCTCTGACAAGGTAGAATGGCTCATCGCATTGCTAGGATGGGATATATTACAGCAGCCGCCCCGGACAGGGTCAAGCGAAGGGGCGGGAGGGGTGGTGCCAAGCGCAAGCCGCAAGCCGCAAGCCGCAAGCCGCAAGCCGCAAGCCGCAAGCCGCAAGCCGCAAGCCGCAAGCCGCAAGCCGCAAGCCGCAAGCCGC
>NZ_NRRN01000041.1 GCF_016583625.1 Halorhodospira abdelmalekii
GCGGCAGAGGCAGAGGGGGCGGGTGTCGAGGAGGAGTGAGACGCCATGGTGTGCTGATGACTCCTGGATCTGGACGGGTGGATGTCTGGATGGGCAATAGGTCGGCAACAGGTACGCAACCACACCCCACTATTTCAGCATGCCGACAAGGGGCCGTGGTAGGCAATGGTCCCTTGTCGTTATACTCACCCGATAGTCGCCGGTAGCGATCGAGACGATCGAGAGACCGGCGCGGATACGGCTACAGATGTAGCTGTCAATTCAGATACAGACGCAATCGTTTAAGGTGGTGGCGCATGAGTGATGCACAACAAGGGGGGCGAGGCGAAGGTGCGGGGGTGAGCCGCAGTGGTCTCGGAATGGTGTTGGCGCTGCTTGCCATCGGGGTCGTCGGCGGGCTGCTGCTCGCCGCCGGCGGTGCGACCATGGTCGAGCGGACCAACCAGACTGAGTACTGCGTCTCGTGCCACGTCTACGACGAGCTCTACAAGGACTACCAGGCGACCGGCCACTACCACAATCCGACCGGTTACAAAGTCGGTTGTGTCGACTGCCACTTGCCCTTCGATAATTGGTGGGACATGGTGTGGGAGAAGGCCGATCACGGCATCGGGGCCTTGTGGAGTTACTATGTGGGTGGGCTCAATACGCCCGAGGCGTTCGCTGAGGAACGGGAACGGCTCGCCGAGAGCGTTTACGATTGGTTCGAAGAGAGCAACAGCAAGACCTGCCGGCGTTGCCACGATCCTGCGTACTGGGATCTTGAGGGGCAGAGCGAGACGGCGCAGCGCGTTCACGCCCGCCTTGAACCGGGTGATGGCTGCATTCGCTGCCACCGTGACGATGCCGCTCACCCGCCCCGGGAGGAGGAGTAGCGGCGGGGCCATGGCCGCCATGGCTAAAAAAGAGGCACGCGTTGCAGCGGCTGCAGCGGGCGTTCTGTTAGCATACCGCCCAATCCATTCACGGTTCCATTCACAATAACGGCAACGGTTTAAGGAAGGGCCGCATTAGCATGATCCGCACGCGTTTTGCACCGAGCCCGACGGGCTATCTACATATCGGCGGGGCGCGTACCGCGCTCTACTCCTGGCTCTATACCCGGCGTCACGGCGGGCGCTTCGTCCTGCGCATTGAGGATACCGATCGGGAGCGCTCGACGCCTGAGGCCGTTAACGCCATCCTTGAGGGTATGGTGTGGCTCGGGCTCGACTACGACGAAGGCCCCTTCTACCAGACCGAGCGCTACGAGCGCTATCGCGAGCACTTGCAGCGTTTGCTTGAGGAGGGGCAGGCCTACCGCTGCTACTGCACCCGCGAGCGCCTTGACCGGGTGCGCGCCGAGCAGCAGGCGCGCAAAGAGAAGCCGCGCTACGACGGGCGCTGCCGCGATCTGAGTGCGCCGCCGAGCGATGAGGTCAGCGACGAGCCGGTGGTGCGCTTCCGCACCCCGCTTGAGGGCCACGTGGTGGTCGACGATGCCATCCGCGGCAAGGTACAGTTCCATAACTCGGAGCTCGACGATCTGATCATCGCCCGGGGCGATGGTACACCGACGTACAACTTCACCGTCGTCGTCGACGATCTCGAGATGGGCGTGACCGATGTCATCCGCGGTGACGATCATCTCAACAACACCCCGCGACAGATCCATCTCTACGCGGCGTTGGGCGTCGAGCCGCCGCGCTTTGCCCACGTGCCGATGATCCTCGGCGAGGATGGCAAGCGGCTCTCGAAGCGCCACGGTGCGGTCAGCGTGCTGCAGTACCGTGAGGAGGGCTACCTGCCCGAGGCGTTGCTGAACTATCTCGTTCGTCTAGGCTGGTCGCACGGCGATCAAGAGGTCTTTACGATCGATGAGTTGGTACAGCTCTTCGATATCGATGACGTCAACCACTCCGCCTCGACCTTTAACCCCTCTAAGCTGCTCTGGCTCAATCAGCAGCACATCATGCACGCCGAGCCGGCCCACATCGCCCGCCACCTCGCGCCCTTTCTCAGTGCGCGTGATGTCGACCCGACCGAAGGGCCGGCGCTTGAGGCGGTGGTGCGGGCGCAGCAGGAGCGCGCCAAGACGCTCGTCGAGATGGCCGAAGCGAGCCTCTTTTTCTATCGGCGGCCAGCGGCCTACGACGAGAAGGCGGCGAAGAAGAACCTCACCAGCGAGAGCGCTGGGATCTTAGAGCACTGCGCGCACCGCTTCTCTGGGCTGCCGAGCTGGACGGGCGAGGAGATTCACGCCGTGGTCACTGGGGCCGCCGAGACCTTCGATGTGAAGATGGGGAAGGTCGCGCAGCCGCTGCGGGTGGCTGTAACCGGATCGACCGTCTCACCGCCGATCGATGTCACTCTCGAATTGCTCGGGCGTGACGAGACGGTCGCGCGTGTCGAAGCGGCGGCGGCATGGGCGCAGAGGCCTGAGAGCCAGAGCCCCGCGGAGTAGTGCTTGCAATTTAGCGAGTTGAGCTGACAGCTTGCTAACAGCTTGGGGCGGGGGCGTGGTAGCAATTGGCCCGGGGCCCGTCTGGCGGTGAAGGAGAGTGCCGGCGAGGACGCCGGCGCTCCCGGGGGCGGGCGCTTTCGAAGCACACCGGCGCTCTCAGCCGGCGATCTTTGCCTTCCGCTATGTGGCGGGCTGGTGGATCAAGGAGTGATCAAGGCCTTTGGGGAGTTGACGATCGCGGCAATGGCCTCTAGAATACGCAGCCATTGAGACATCGGGGCCATAGCTCAGCTGGGAGAGCGCCTGCATGGCATGCAGGAGGTCGGCGGTTCGATCCCGCCTGGCTCCACCAGATCTTTTAGGAAGCCGGGGGCCGTTTTTAGGTTCCCGGCTTTTTTGCTTTTTGCTGCTAAGCCAAAATGGAAAAGAGCGGTGGCAGGGGTGATCGTCGAGCGGATTCGCTTTCCGAGCAGTCATCCGGCCTTGCCCGGACACTTCCCGCAGGAGCCCATTGTTCCGGGGTCGCTCTTGCTGGAGGAGGTCGTCGCGGTGGTGCGACGACACGGCGCGGCTGGGGGGGCGACGGTCGTCAGCGTCGGGCGCGTCCGGTTTTTCGTCTCCGTCGAGCCTGAACAAGTCGTTGAGATTCGCTGCACGCCGGAAGGGCAGGAGGGAGGCGATGCTCGCGCAGTGCGCTGGCATTTCGAGTGTTGTGTTGCCGGGGTGAAGGTCGCTGCGGGTGACTGTACTCTCTCTGTTGTGTCCCCGCCCGCTGCGGAAGAGGTGTGAGGGCATGAGCGCCCGGTGGCGTGAGCTAAAGGAGCGAGGCAGCCCGGCTGCGTTGCGCGTCATGGTCTGGGTGATGCGGCGCTTCGGTCGCAGACGCGCACGTCTTCTCCTTTATCCAATCACGCTCTATTTCTTCATTACGAGCCCAACGGCACGTGCTGAAGCGCGGCGGTTTTTACAGCGTGTCCACGGCCCGCAGGCCGTCTCACAGCGGTTAGTGTTTGAGAATTTCTTTGCCTTCGCCGCGGTTATATTTGATCGTGTCTATTTTCAAAGTGGCGACATCGATTGCTTCGATATTCGGATTCACGACGAAGATGGAGCGACCGAGCTGGCGTTGAGTCAGGGGGCGATCATCATCGGCGCCCACTTTGGCAGTTTTGATGCGGCTCGTTGCATGGCGGTTGGCCATAAAAATGTGCAGCTCAAGATTGTGATGCAGGCGGAGCAGAATCGAGGGATCCATCAGGTTCTGGAGTCGCTGAATCCCGATTTTGTCTCGCCGATTATCCCAATGGGTGGCTCAGATACGCTTCTTGAGGTCAAGGAGTGGTTGGAGCGAGGCGGGTGTGTCGGCATGCTCGGAGATCGAGTGGGGTCCCGTCGGCGCTCTTGTGAGTGCGAGTTTCTGGGCGCCCCTGCACGCTTTCCGTTGGGGCCTTGGCGCATCGCTTATCTTTTGCAGGTGCCGGTGATTCTCTTTTTTGGCGTCTATCGTGGCAAGGATCGGTATGACATCTATCTGGAGAAGGCTGGGGTGCCATCGTCTGCTCAGGACGAGGAGACGGAGCTATGCCGATGGGTGCAGTACTATGTTGAGAGGTTGGAGCGTTACGTCGTCGACGCACCGCTTAATTGGTTCAATTTTTATGATTTCTGGTCGGATGCGCAGACTCAAGAGCGCAGCACTCGGCGCGATCCTCCTCTTGCCACCGATAGCGAGCGCTGATGCGCTCGATCTCGATACGCTGCTTACCATGATTAGTGAAGGCCAGCCGGATCAAGTCGCCTTTACGGAGAAGCGGCGTCTCACCGTCTTGGCCGAGGTCATCGAGAGTGAAGGGATGATTCGCTTTCGCGAGCCGGCGACTGTGGAACGCGAGATTACGAGCCCCTTTCAGCAGCGCCTTATCTTTGCCGGTGAGTACGTCACAGTCGTCGAAGAGGGGGCGGTTCAGCATCAGCTGCATCGCGATGACGACCCGGGGCTTGCTGCGCTAAGCCGCTTCGTGAAGGCCTTGTACGGCAAGGAGGACTCTGAGGCCATCGAGGCCTTTTTCAACGTCAAGATCGACGGTGCTGTTGAAGAGTGGTCGTTATCGCTGCGGCCTAAAGAGCGCTCCGCCCGGCGCCGTTTCACACGGGTGGAGCTTTACGGCTCGCAAGGGTGGGTTGAGCGTTCAGCGCTGTACGAAGCCAACGGCGATGTTACCATGACTCACTTCGAGCGACCGTGAGTCGTCCGCCGTGGGTTGTTTGCCATTAGAGGGTGCAGGTGTCTAGGGAAGCGCTGTGAGCACCGAGTCGCTGCCGATTACTGCATACGCTTTGGTGAGTCCGCTGGGCGTCGGCCGTCGGGCGACGCTCGCGGCCCTGCGTGGGCACACCACGGGGCTGGTGCCGGCAGCTCGCTGGGCGGTCGAATTGCCGTGCTACATCGGGCGTGTCGAGGCGGTCGATGCGATCACGGTGCCGGCTGAGTTTGCGGCCTATGACTGTCGGAATCACCGGCTAGCGGAGTTGGCGTTGCTGAGCGATGACTTTGCCGCCGCCGTCGAACGGGCGGCTCGCCGCTACGGGCGCAGTCGGGTTGGTCTCTTTCTCGGGACGAGCACATCGGGCGTGGCCGTTACCGAGGAGGCTTATTGCCGACGGGGCGATGACGATCAGCTGCCACCCTTTCCGCTGCATACCACCCACAGCCTTGGGGCGTTGATTGAGTACGTCGGCAGACGGCTGCGGTTGACGGGGCCTGCCTACACTGTCTCGACCGCCTGCAGTTCGAGCGCTAAGGTCTTTGCGGTGGCGCGCCGCCAGATCGCCGCCGGGCTCTGCGATGCTGCGGTGGTCGGTGGTGTCGACTCCTTCTGCCGAACGACGCTCTACGGCTTTCATGCCCTGGAATTGGTCTCGGCCCAGCCGACTCGGCCCTGGGGAAAACATCGTGATGGTTTGAGCCTCGGCGAGGGGGCTGGATTGGCGCTCCTGGAGCGAGACCCTGCGGAGGAGGGAGCGGTCGCGTTGATCGGGGTTGGCGAGAGCAGCGATGCCTACCACATGTCGAGTCCCCATCCAGAGGGGGCGGGAGGGGCACAGGCCATCACCGCGGCACTGGCCGATGCCGACTGCGCCCCCGAGCAGATCGACTACGTCAATCTGCACGGCACGGGGACGCCGGCGAACGACCGCGCGGAAGACCGGGCGGTGACTCAGGTCTTCGGTACCCAGATTGATTGCAGTTCCACCAAAGGGGCCACGGGGCATACCCTGGGTGCCGCGGGAGCGATTGAGGCGCTCTTTTGCGCACTCTCTCTCGAGAGCGGCTGGGTCCCTGGGGGGGTCACTGAGACGGAACTCGATCCAGAGCTCCAGACCGCCTTCGTAACCCGCGGTTTTCCCAAGGCGCTCCGGCGGACGGTGTCGATCTCTTTAGGGTTTGGCGGGAGCAACTGTGCTCTGGTGTTGGCAAGGCGAGGGTAAGGCGTGACGACGGTGCTGCTGCTCGAACGCTTAGCACTCCGAGGCCCCGGTCTGGCAGGGTGGGCGCAGGCGCGCGCCGCACTTCGGGGCGAGACGGCGTCGGATCAAGAGGCGGCCGAGGGAGGTGCTGAGCCGGAGCTTCCGCCGGTGACGTTGTTGGCGGCGAATGAGCGGCGCCGTCTGACGGCGACGCTGCGTTTGGCGTTGGCGCTCGCTCAGGAGGCGAGCGACGATCTCGATCTGGCCGAGCGGGCGGCACTGCCAACGGTCTTTGCCTCGGCCATGGGCGATAGCGACATCACCGATCGCATCTGCCACGCTCTGGCTGAGCCGCAGCCGGCACTCTCACCGACGCTCTTTCACAATTCGGTGCATAATGCACCCGCTGGCTACTGGTCGGTGGCGTGTGCCAGTCGGGCGCCCTCAATCAGTGTGGCAGCTGGCGAGCAGACAGCGGGCGCGGGGGCTCTGGAGGCCATCGCGCAGCTTCGCTACCGTGCCGGCGGTTCTCTGCTCTATGTGCTCTACGATACCTCTCCGCCGCTGCGGTTGCAGCCGCACATGGGGATCGAGATGAGTTTCGGGATGGCGCTGCGAATCGGCTTGGCCGAATCGACGTGCGTCCGCCCGCCTGCCCATGTGGCACACTTGCACGCAGCCCCGACGAATCAGCCCGTCACCGTGCTGCCTTCGCCGTGGGAGCGATTGCGGACAGCTTCGCCGGCAGCACACTGGCTCGGCTTGGCGGTTGCCGTGGCGAGGCAGTGGCCCGTAGTGGTGGTCCCGTTGGATGCGCAGCGTAATTTGGAGATCCGCCTTGAGTGCGCTCCTTGATCGCTCAGAAATCGCCCGCTTGATCCCGCATCAGGGCGAGATGGTGTTGCTGGAGCGGGTGGTGGAGTGGGATCGGGAGGGCCTGTCGGCGACCGCCTCCAGCCATCTTGATCGGTGCAATCCTTTGTGCCGAGACGGGGCGTTGAGCGGTGTGCACGCCTTGGAATATGCCGCACAGGCGATGGCCGTGCACGGAGCGTTGCTGCTGCAAACGGCGATGCCGCGCCCGGAGCGGATGCAGGGCGGGGTGTTGGCTGCCGGGCGTGGACTCTCTTTTTACGTCGCGCGGCTCGATGAGCTGACCGGCGAGCTAGCGATCCGGGTCGAGTGTGAATTTGTCCAGGAGAAGAGCATGATCTATCGGTTTCGCGTTGCGGATCAGAACGATGCCACCGTTGCCGACGGCCAAGCCATTGTGGTCGGCCGATGACTCGCTCGCCGACCGAGCTGCCATCGCGGGAGCAGCTCAAGACGCTGATACTGGAAGCAACCGGGAAGCCGATGCCCACTGCCGGCATCCCGGATGATGCGCCGCTCTTCGGTGCGGACTCTGTCCTGGAGCTCGACTCGCTCGATGGGCTTCAGATCTCAATGGCCATACAACGGGAGCTTGGTCTGCGGATCACCGATCCGAAGGCGTTGCGGCGCATCTTGCAGAGTATCGAAACTCTTGAGCTCTACGTCCACGAGCAACTGTCGAGCACTGATGAGCGGCCGTAGAGCATCGGCAGCGCTGATCGGCAGCCACGCGATCAGTGCAGCGGGTGAAGGGGCGGCAGCGCATGCGGCTTTTTTGGGCACCCTGCCGCCACCGCCGCAATGGATTGAGTTGCCGACCTCCGCCGGCGAGGTGGAGCTGCGCCCGTATCGCTTAGTGGCCGAAGAGGGGCGCTGCCGCAACGGCGACGAGCGGGTGATGGCCGTTGTCGAGGAGACCCTGCGCCAGGGCGGATTGAGTCCGGAAGCGCGTAGTGCGTGCGCGCTGCTGGTCGGCAGCTCGGGTTCGACACTCCCTGATGCCGAGCAGCGCTGGGCAAGTGAGCGGCGGCGGAACGATTTTATCCCTCTCGATACGCCGCACGGCTTAGGTGAGCTGGTCGAGTTGATCGCGCGTGGCGCCGGGCTGCGAGGCCCGCGCTACTTTGTCGGTACCGCCTGCTCCTCGAGCGCCAATGCCTTGCTCTTGGGCAGCCAACTCGTTGCACAGGGGCGCGTGCCCGCAGCCCTTATCGTCGGCGTCGATTGGTACAACCAGCTGACGTTGCGTGGGTTCGATGCGCTCATGCTGCTCGATTCGCAGCTTGCCCGCCCCTTCGATCAGCGGCGGCAGGGGCTGCTGCTCGGCGAAGGGGCAGCGGCGCTGTTGCTGGTGCGTGCTGATCATCCGCGCTGGAGCGTTCGCGGCGGAGCCACTTTGGGTGATAGCACCAACCCAACCCAGTCGGGCGCTTGTAAGATCGCCCAGGTGATGCGTGCCGGTTTGCAGCGAAGCCAGACGAGTATCGAGGAGATCGGAGCGATTAAGGCACACGGTACGGCAACCCCGATGAACGATCGGGCCGAAGGCCAAGCAATTGCTGACCTCTTCGGCTCTCGGCCTCCACCGGTGACCAGCCTAAAGGCGAGCCTGGGGCATACGCTGGGCGCCTGCGGGGCGCTTGAGACGGCGGCCCTGTTGGCGTGTCTCGATCGCGGGCTGTGGCCGGCTACCCCGCACTGCGAGCAGCCCGATCCGGAGTGCCGAGTGCAGCCCACCCAGGTGCCGCAGTCGCTGAGCGATGGCTGTTTTTTGCTCAATTTCTTCGGCTTTGGGGGGAATAACTGTACCCTGGTGGTGGAGCGCAGCGATGCGGCTTGATCTACCGATTCGTGCGGCCGCCGGTGAGGAGTGGAGTGCAACGGCGGGGGAGGCTCACTTAGCCGAGCGAATGATCGCCTGTTGTGGGCAGGTTCCGCGTCGCACCAGTCGTTTGATGCAGATGGCGCAACTCGGCGCGCAGGCGTGCATCGAACAGGCCTACTCGCCGCCGCTGCCTAGCACGCTTGGGGTGCTTTTTAGCACCTCACACGGCAACGTCGCCGAAACAGTTCGTATGATGCACGGCGCTCTAGAGACACACCAAGCGCCGATGCCCTTCGACTTTATCAACGTCTCGAACAACCTCGCCCCCTTCCATGTGGCCCAGACATTGGGCATTGAAGCGGGGGCGAACTTGATGGTCTCGCGCGGTATCCACTCCTTTATCGCCGCCTTGGAGATCGCCCTGTTGGAGCCCGATCAGCCTTGGCTGATTGGGGTTGCGGAGGCGTGCGCTTGGCCCTTGGCCACCCACCGGCGACGGTTGCGACTTGCCGATGAGGTGGACGAACTGGCCGAGGCGACCTACTGGGTCTGGCTTGATCCGGCCTGTCGTGAGGCCCCCCTTGGCCGGCTCCAGGGGCTGTTTTACTGTGCAACGCTCGACGACCTGCAGAGCGAGATGGCGGTGCTGTCGGCGCCTGAGAGCCCCTTGTCCGAAAGCCCCTCGTCTGCGGGTCGCAGCGCTGGTGATCTCGGTGATCCGGCGGTAGCCTGGCTGGCGCTCGGCTCCGGTCTCGACCTCCAGCAGCGGACAGCACTGCTTCAAGGGGGCGTGGGAGGATCCGGTGGCGAGGCGCAACTCTGGTCACCGCCCGGCAGCGGCTTTCACCCCGCGATCGTCGCCCGGCAGCTTTGTTCCTTCCTGCTCGATGGTCGCCGGGGCGATCGGCTCTTGTTCTGCGATTACGACTCGACCCGTGCGGCGTGGTTGCTCGTTGCGCTTCAAAAGACCTGATCGATGGGCTCGTGGGGGTATGGGGGGGAGGGTATGGAATAGAGCTAGGGTCAGCGGCGGAGCCAATCGGCAAGTTGCACGAAGAGGCGCTGCTCGCGATCGACGCACTCGTCTAATCGATCGGCCACCTGCTCCAGGTCGATCTCAGGATTGCCCTTACAGAACCCCGCGCCAGCGAGGGCAAAGGAGCGCCACTGATCGCCGGCTGCGATGGCGCTCTGCGCCGCCTCAGTGAGTTGTGCATCGCCGATTAAAGCGGCAGCCTCTTGCAAAAAGGCAGCGTACATGAAGCGAAACCCCCCGCCACCGGTGCCAATCTCCTCCTGCATGCGCACGATCTGGCCGATAAATAGCTGCTGCGAGCGGTGGCTCGTTGCATCGGTTGAGGTGGCAACGGGGGGGGGTTCGGCCATCTTGCGAACCTTACGCGCAAGGCGCGTAATGGCGCGAATGCCGACGATCGGTAACGGTGTCCGTAGATTGATCCGCACGGTCTTGCGAATCGCCCGGCGCAGCGCTTGCTCCCAGTCGACTGCACGAGGGGTGCGCTCGACCCAGTACATCAGTCCGCGGGGCGCAAAGAGTCCACGGGCGAAGCGCGCCTGTTCGAGGCTGACCGGATCGCAGTGCTGTAGGTGCTCGAAGACCGGATCGCTAACGATAAAGTCGCCCCGCCGGTCCCGTCCGACGGCGACCAGATTGTGAGCGTTGAAGTGAAAACGCATCTCCGGCGGAAAGTAGGGCAGCCAGAAGACCGACGTCTGTAGCCCAACTGGCTGACCGGCAGCGAGTCTGGCAGTCAGTTGCTGTTGTGCCTGCTCGCGGTCGCGAAAACGCTGCCGCCGAATCACCAGGCCGAGATTGCGCTCAAGATTCTTCAGAACACTCCCAGGAACCCCGCGATAGGCGGTTAGCGGTTGCCCCTCGACGCGGATCCACGGGAAGTGGCAGAAGATCAGTGAAGAGGAGAGGCCGAAGGCCATCGCCTCACTCAGTGGTAAACCGTGGTAGGAGAGCAGGCTGGAGGCGACACCGCTTTCACAGTGTCCAGAGTGCGTATGGTGCCAGCCGCTGACCCGCAGCCCACACTCATCGCCCAAGCCCTCAAGGTGGTCTTGCTCAGCAGGCTCATGCATTCGCTGAAACTCTCTCGGCCTATTTTTAATTCTTTTTTACGCGATCCAGCATCGAACGATTTCCGACGGCGTGCGCGTAGTATAATCCGACAAAATACCAATGTACAAGGTAGGCCTCCCAGAGGATTAGAACCGCCTGGCGGGCGGAGAATCGCCACTTAATCTCAGCCGGATAGGGAGTGGCTGGGATGCCTAAGTTTCGTGCCATGAGCAGTGCGCGCGCCATGTGATAGCGACTGGTGACTAAAAGCGTGGCAGCTTCTCTCTTGCCATCATTTTTGTCGATCGCTAAACACCGCAGCGCGCTTTGAAAATTTTCTAGGGTGTGGCGCGACTGATCTTCCGCTAAAATCTGGTCGCAGCCTACATCGATCCCCTGGTGTTGGCTCAAGTATTCGAGGCCAGCCTGTGCTTCCGAGCGTTCACTGCCCGGAGAGCGTCCGCCTAAAACGAGCAGCCGCGCGTGAGGAAAGCGTTTAAAGAGCCGGGCTGCTCGGAGCAGCCGTACCTTAAACTCCCGGCTGGGGGCTCCGTGATCGAGCGCATGGCCGGGGACGAGGATCCAATCACATGTCGCGGGCGCACGCACTGGCATCCCGGCAGTACGCACTAGAAAAAGCAAGGTGACCACAAACGAGAGCCCGCCGCTAATCACTAAGACGGCGTTTGCGAGCAGGTTAGTCCACAGCGCCTCAGAGTCGGCGAAAAGGAGAAATCTTTTTAAAAACAAAATGGCCCCCTCTCTATACAAATAAGAGGCTGAAGAGAGGGGGGTGCGATCATTTAAAGGGCCAAAAGTTCCCTGGTTATGCCGTTCTCCAGATTTTGAATCCAGCCGTTGTAGTTGCTGTGGATCTCGCCGCCACTGTAGTCTAGGTTTTCGCTATCTCTATAGCGGATGCTGAAACTATCCAGATCGTATTCAACATCAACTTCGGCACGGTGATCTCTGACCAGTAAGGTGCCGACGACATGCCCCGGTTCGCGCGTGCGCATTTGCCACCCTAGATCGGTTCCGGCGCGGACAATGGCACGGGTCATATCGCTTAGCTCGACATCGTCCCTGCCAAACTCAGTCGATCGGTCGGCAACATTGTAGATCGGCGCGGTTCGCGTGCAGCCTACGGCGAGCAGCAATAAAACTATAAAAATAAAGGTATACTGTGCAGTCCGACGCAAGGTCATAGTCCCTCCGCAAGGAAAGCCGCGACTTAAGTCGCGGGAGGAATTGCGGCTGCGGTACTGCAGCCACCGAAATAGGTGTGGGTTCTCCGTCCACCGAGTCACGAGGCTCTGCCCAGTAAAGGGGCCTGTTACGGTACTATTCCTCCTCTTCACCTCAGAGAGGCCCTATGGCTTCTCCAGCTTGCTCAGCAGTGCCTCTTTCTGGCTGCGATACAGCCCTTGCAGGTAGAGCCGGCGCCGGATCAGACGCCGTGCCACCGCTTGAATAATGGCACAGGTATCGGTCCAGGGGCTATAGTAGCTCTGTCGCGCCTGCTGCGGGTAGCGCGCGGCAATTGGCACCGAGACGACCGGCACCTGCTGCCCCGCTAACTCCATTAGCACTTCGCTTTCAAATGCAAAGCGCTCGCTTCCCTCCGTAATGAGGCTGGATTCGAGCAGCGCGGCGAGCGGATAGACACGGAAGCCGGACTGCGTATCGGGGATGTAGCGACCCGCTGCCCAGGAGATCCAGAAGCAAGCCATGGCATTGGCAAAACGGCGCGCCGGCGGCATGCTGCTTCGATCGTAGCGCCGTTCACCGATAATCAACGCCCCGGGGGTAGCCTGCGCAGCGGCGACTAGACGGGGAATGTCTTCGGGCAAGTGCTGGCCGTCGGCATCTAAGGTTACGACCCATTCCGCTCCCCATTTGGCAGCCAGAGAAAACCCCCTGCACAGACTCGCCCCTTTGCCGCGGTTCTCGGAGTGGGCTAGGAGTGTCACCCCGTGGCAGCCCTGCACTGCTGCAGCGGTCCCATCTGCAGAGCCGTCGTCGACGACGATCACCGGGTAGAGGCGGGCGGCCTGCTGTGCAACGCCAGGCAGCGTGGCCGCTTCGTTATAGGCCGGTATCAGCACAGCCACGCTCAACACGCCAACCCTCCATCGACGCGGATGACCTGTCCGGTCAAGTAAGCGGCCTCGGGCGAGGCGAGAAAGGCCACCGTGGCGGCCACTTCATCGGGCAGGCCGCGGCGCTGCAGCGGCACAATGCCCCGGATCGTGGCCTCATCGAAGACCGCGTCGCTCATTTCGCCACTGATGATCCCAGGTGCGACTGCGTTGACGGTGATGTTGCGCGAGCCCATCTCGCGGGCCAACGCCTTGGTGGCCCCGTGTAGGCCCGCCTTGGCTGCCGCGTAGTTGGTCTGGCCGCGGGTGCCGAGCAAGGCGGAGATGGAGGTGACGTTGATGATCCGCCCCCAGCGTGCCCTAGCCATAGGGAGGAGTAGGGGTTGTGTGACGTTAAAAAAGCCGGTCAGGTTGATATCGATGATGCGTTGCCAAGTTGCGTGCGTCATCCCGGCCATCGGAGCGTCGTCGTGGGCGCCGGCGTTGTTGACGACAGCTGCGATCTCGCCGCCCCGTGCCTGAGCCTGCTCAAGTTGCACGCGCACCGCCTCTTCATCGGTGACATCAAAAGCGATGCTCGTAGCGCGGCCGCCGAGTTCGCGTACTCTCTCGGCTACTGCCTCTGCCCGCGCCAGTCGCGAGTGGGCGTGAACCAGTACCTCCCAGCCTTGGCGGGCCAAGTGGTGGCAGATGGCTGCCCCCAGATCGCCGCTGCCGCCGGTGACCAGTGCGCGCTTGCCGTGTGTCGGGCTCATCAAATCCCCTAGTGGTCTCTCAGTGACTCTAAGCGAATCGACTCCCAAAACATGCTGTGATCTTTGCCGTTTTGTTTCGGATTGCGATCACGGATGATTGCGTTGTTCGATCAGGGAGGCGAGCAGAGCGCAGGCAGTGCCAAAGCCGAACAGCTTGGCGACCTCGGGCAGTGCGGCCGTCCCGCCTTGGTGGCGCAGCATAACGTCGAGAAAGCCCTCCAGCCCCCACGCTAGTGGTGAGAGCAGGGTTAAATCCTGCATCGTCAGTGGCATCACGGCTTTGGGTACCAAGATCCCCCCCCACGCCGCCATGATGAGCACAAAGGCGCCCCCCATCAAGGTTGCTTGAATATGGGTGCGTGAGAGACTGGCGACTAGTAGGGCAAAGCCGATGGCGGCGATACTGGTTGCCGTGGCGATGAGCCATAAGGCATTGAGCGGCCCCCCCAGCGTGAGCGCTTCGCCGCCGAGTCCCGGAACCAGGTAGCGCCCCACAGCCAACATAAAGGCCAATTGTAGCATGTTAACGGCGTAGTAGACCGGAAGCCGGGAGAGTAAGAGCCAGGAGTTCGGGAAGCCGATCTGACGCAGGCGGCAGAGTGCGCCTTGGTTGCGCTCGACGATCAGGCTTGCAGCGAGGGGGGCGACGATAAAGAACATGCCGAAGACCAGCCAGGCCGGAGTGCTCTGTTGGACGGCATTCGGAGCTTGATCGCCGCTGGGGTGCTGGAGGGCTACGTGGAGTGGGTGATCGATGAGCAGCCGATCGGCGCGACTGCCCCCCCCCCAGCTCGGCATGAGACGCTCCAACGAGGCGGCGAGAATCGCTTGATTGAGTGCACCCTCCAGTCCGAGGGCGAAGAGTTCACGGATCTGTGCCGGCAGCTCTGCGGCGTAGTGAAGCTGCAGCGCAAGCGGCTGTGCAGTTGCGGTTTTGCCCGTAAGGGCGCGCTCAAACTCCGCCGGGATGATGAGTGCCAGGGAGAAGTTCTGCCGGTTGTCGCTGTTCAGTGCTGCGCTGTGCCCGCTGACCCAGGCGGCAGCTTGGGCGGCGGCGTCCGTCTGGGCCGCTGTGGCCTCATTGCCATTGTTATGACCACTGCCACTGCCGTTGTCGCTGCTGTTCGCCTGGCCTGGGCCATGTGGGTCATGTGGGCCATGGCCGCTCTGGTCCGGACCGCCGCTATGATCCGACTGCCGATCGTGCACCTCGACCGGGGTCAGATCGAAGAGGGTCAGCTCCTGCTGAAGGCGTTCCAGCAGCCGCTGGGAGGCGTCGCTCTCATCAAGATCGATCACGGCGACCTGCAGCGTCCGCTTGCCGCCGAACTCATGGGCCTCTTGGAGGGCCAGCGACATGAGGGTAAGAAAGAGGGCAGGCATCAAAAAGAGCAGCAGCAGGCCGTGCCAATCACGGCTTAAGAGCAGGACCTCTTTGTAGATCAGGTAGAGCGCACGGTACATAGTGATCACTTAGCGGTCACTCGATTCGGTGTCGGCGGTGAGGCAGAGGCGGTTGCCGCTGGTGGTGCTGAATCGCCTTGCCCGGTCAAGGAGAAGTAGAGCGCGCTGAGATCGTCTGTGGCGTAGCGCAGGCGGCCGATCTCGGGAAGGTCGCGCTCTCGCACCAGCGCCTCGCCGAGTCGCCGCAGTTGTTCTCCACTGAGCGGCCCGGACCACTCGATCTGTTGCGGCAGTTTGGGTTCGCCGCCGAGCTCGCAGGCCAATTGCGTTAAGCGGGCAGCGGGCAGTGGGGCGTGGAAGTGGAGTTCAAGGCGCCGGGGCAGGCGGCTGAGCAGCGCCTCATAGGGGCCGGCGGCCAGCACCCGGCCCTGCTCAAGGATCACCAGTTGATGGGCTAAGCGGGCAATCTCGTCCATATAGTGCGACGAGTAGAGCACCGTCGTGCCCTCGTCGATCATCTGCTCGACTGAGTTTAGCAGCCACTCGCGCGATTGCGGATCAACGCCCACCGTTGGTTCGTCGAGGCAGAGGATCTGCGGTCGGCCCAGTAGGCCGATGGCGAGGTTGAGCCGGCGCTGCAAGCCGCCGGAGAGTGTGCCGGCGCGCTGTTTAAGCCGCGTCTCCAGGTCGGCGATAGCGACAACGCGTGCGATCTCGCAGCGTCGCTCGTCGCCCCGCAGGCCGCGCGCCCCGGCGAAGAAGGCCAGATTCTCGGCGACGCTCAGCGTTGGATAGAAGGCGGCGGTTTGAGGTACAAAGCCGATAGTCGTCAAGAGGGGGAGCGGCGCACCGGCCGACTGCTGCCCGAAAGGCCGTCTGAATCCATCTCCGATACGCCCGATGCGCTGCTTAAAACTCTCTCCAAGGCCCCGCCAGAATCGCCGCGGCCCGCAGCGTGCCGTGAGGCACTGCCCATCGATGTAGATCGCCCCCGAGTCGATCGGAGTCAGCCCGAGCAGGGCCAGAATCAAGGTGGTCTTGCCAGCGCCGTTGGCGCCCAGCAGACCGCAGCAACTGCCGCGGGCAATCTCAAGAGAGACACCGTCCAAGGCAGGCTGTGCAGCGCCACGAAAGCGCTTGTTGATCTTTCTGAGCTCAATCATGCCATCATCATTTCATTATTACCGGCCAGTGGCGGAAGTAGGCAAGTGGGCGGGCGTATTGGCAGCGGCCGTCGGCTGCTGCAGCAGCCACGCCAATGCGAGCGCGAGCAGAGCGCCCGGGACGACGCTCTGACCGATCTGCGCCAGAACTGTAAGCTGCGAAGTGGCCAAGGCGCCGAAGACCACCAGCGAGGAGGCCAGACAGAGGGCGAGGGCGCCGATCGTGATCGCTCGCTCTGGAGCCAGCGCGGCGTGACGGCGATAGAAGACCGCATAGTCGATTCCCAGGCCGGCCACGAGCAGCAGCGAGACCAGGTGGAAGATCGACAGCGGGTGCCCGGTTGCCACTAAGAGGGCGGCGGTGAGCAGAACCGCGGTCACCGGAGCGGCAAGCACCCGCAGCGCGGCGCTGAGCGAGCGCAGCCCGAGCCAGAGCAGAGCGAACATGGCCAGCAGACCGAGGCCGAGGTGCTGAAGAGCCTGCTGACGAAAGTGCTGCAACGCTGCTGCGCTCTGCTCAAGCGGATCGTAGTAGCGTAAATAATCGGGCGTCTCCGCCGCGAGGTGCTGGCGCAGTGCGGCCGGGTCGGCGACCGTGGTGAAACGGATGATACCGAAGTGGCCGTGCTCGCTCGCCACCAGCATGCCGGAGAGACGATCGTGTAGCCACGCCACCGGTAGCTGCTCGGGTGTGATGGGCTCAAGCTTGGCGCTCGCGGCGACGGCCTCGATAAAGGGCTCGAAGGCTTCGGGCTGGAAGCCGGTCTGGGCCGCTGCTGCATCTAGGCGTGCATCGAGCTCATCGCGCTCCGGGAGTGCCGCGCGGCGCTCCTGTTGGAGTGCGATCGGAGCGAGCCAGCGCGCTGGATGATCGACGCCGCTGACATAGCCTGCCGCCTCGAGCTCACGGAAGAAATCGCTCAGGTGGTGGCTGCGTTGCAGTACCTCTTGCGCATCGGTGCCGTGAATCACGCCGAGATGGCGCAAATCACCGACTCCGATCTCTTCGCGCAGTTGTGCATCGAGGGCACGGCTTGCCTCGGGGATCGGGTTGAGGGTGCTGAGATCCTCCTCCCAGAGCGCACTCCTGTCGGTGCTCCAGGTATGGGTCAGGTAGGCCAGCGCGCCGAGCAAGGCAGCGGCGGCGAACAGCGGCCGTCCAACGCTCGTCGCGCCCTGCTGCGGCGACTCTGGGCGTGGCGCCCAGCGGGTGAGCACTCTTCTCCAGGCTCTTGTCCAGGCTGTGGACCAGGGGGCGGACAATGGTGCTGGATGCGCAGGCAGCAGCCACGGCAGCACGAAGCGCGTCGTCAGCATCGCCAGCATCAGACCGGCTACGGCAAAGGTGCCGAGTTGGGCTAAGCCGGCGAGATCGGCCAGGGCCATGGCGGCAAAGCCAAGGGCCGTCGTCGCGGCGCTGAGCCGCAACGCCGGCCACAGGTGGCGGGCGGTGGTCCAGGGATCGTGCAAACGGCGTTGGTGCAGCAGCAGATGCAGCGGGTAGTCGATACTGATACCGACTAAGATGATGCCGAAGGCGAGGGTGATGCCGTGGATCTCACCGAAGAGCAGCGTGACGGCAGCGCTGCCGCCGAGCAAACCGCTGCCGAGGGGCAGGCCGACGAGCAGCAGGGCACGCGGTGAGCGCAATACCAGCAGCAAGACGGCGACGATCAGCAGGGTGGCGACGAGGCTCAGCCGGGTGATCTCGCTGCGGGTCATCTCATGCGCGGTCGCCGCAAAGAGCGGCGAGCCGGTCATTGCCAAGGTCGTGGCTGCGCCATCAGACAGTTCGTGGTGGAGGCGGTGGATCGCCTCGATCATCGCCTGCTGCTGCGCCGGTTCGAGGGTGGCAGCGCGGGTCTCGATGAGCAGTAGGGCGCGGCTTCGGTCCTCCGCAAACCAGACCCCATAGGCGCGTGCAATCGGATGGGCCGCAAACCACGACTCGAGCAGCGCTGGCCAAGCGCCGATCGGATCGGCCAGCAGCCACTCGCGCGGCGTCGCCCCGCCGCCGGGCTGCAGCAGTTCCTGATAGCGCCGCTCAAGGGCCTCCTGGAGTGCCTTTGGGGCGAACGGGTCGCGCTCCATGAGTGGGCTGAGCAGATAGCGATAATCGAACAGCGCGGTCAGTTCAGCATCGGCCTCTTGGAATTGGCCGTTATGGACCTGCAGGATGGCCGGATGCTCGGTCAATCGGCTCGCTAAGGTCCGGCTCTGCTGAGCGAGCTGTTCGGGTTCCGCACCGCTGAGGGCGGCCAGGAGCACTCCTTGTTGAGTCTCGGCGCCCGTTGCCGCGAGCGGTGGGGCGGTGGGGTGTTCTGGGTGCTCCGCGGGGGGTGCGGTATCGGCTAACAAGAAGGCGTATAGATCACTGCTCAGGCGTGTTTCACCGAAGAGCAGCCAGGCTCCGGCGAGGAGCAGGAGGCCTAGTGTCAGAGCCGCGGCTACCCGCTCCCCGGCGCTGGTGGGCGACGGGTTTGGGGGCGACGGCGCTGCTTGTCGCCGCGACCCCTGTGCCTCCCTCTTTGCCTGGGTCTGGCCCAATGCCATCGGCTAGCGGCCTCTGCGCGCGATCATGGCTCAGGAGTTGGATCGGGAAGCTGGCGGCGCTGCAGCAGCGGTTGGAGGTGTTGCAGGCAGCGCCGTTAAGGAGTCTACACTGATGCCGAGGATGCGGGCGTAACGCTCCAGAGTACGCTGATTGAGTCGTGCAAAGGCGCGCGGAGAGCGACAGTGGCGCCGGACCTGCCAGCGCCACAACCCGCTCGCTTGCGCCAAGGTGCCGGGTTCCATGCGCTGTTGATACATATGGTAGGCCAGCGGTGAGGAGCGCCCCGCATGGGCCTGCTGCCAAGCCTCAGCGGCCAGGCGCTGATACTCCTCGATAGCCAACTCGGTGACCCAGCACTCGGCCTCGCAGCGGGGCATCGCTTGCACCTCGATGCGCCCTGCGTCGCTCAGGGTATAGATCGCCTTACGCTCGGCGGTGCGCGCGGTGGTTTCGGCGGTTCCAGTGGACTCAGTGGCCCCAGCCGACACTGCGGGGGTCGGCGGGGGGGCTGGGGCTGTCGACGACTTAGCGGGCTCGTCGGTGAACGATTGCGCCGCAGCGCCGTTTTCGTCTTGCGGATGCCGCTTTGCGGTCACGGGGTCGCCTCGGTCACCGCCGTAAGGTGGATGAAGGCGCTGGAGAAGCGCCCGCTCTCAGGGACAAAGCAGAGAAGTCGCTGACCGGGGCGCAGCCGATCGCTGTGAATGAGCTCCTCAAGCATTAAGTAGAGGGCCGCTGAACCGGTGTTGCCGCGGGTATGCAAGTTGGTAAACCAGCGCTGTTGCGGGACCAGCCACTCGCGCCGGGTCATCTCAGCCGAGACCTTATCGCGGAACCACTCGGATGAGTAGTGGGGCAGAAACCAGCCGATCGTCTCCGGGTCGATGCCGCGCCGGATCACGCTGCGGGCGAGCCCCTCCCCGAGGCAGTAGGGGACGACCTGATCGTTGAGCAGTTTCACGTCCTGTTTGACGGCCAGTAGTCCTGAGTCGACCAGCTCTTGCCAGTTGACGTGCTCGCGCCAGCCGCGCAGCGAACCGTCGGCGCGCTTCTCGGCCCCGGCGTACATGCACGGCTCAAGTTCGTGAGCAAATGAGAAGCTATCGATCCAGTCGAGACGCAGCGAGATCCCCGTCGGCCGCGGTTGTGATTGGAGCAGCAGGGCGCCGGCGCCATCGGAGAGCATCCAGCGCAAAAACTCAGCCTCAAACGCCAATTCGGGCTGCTTATCGAGTTCATCGGGGGTGTGTGACTCCTCCTTGAGCGCAGCGCGCAAAAAGTGCGCCCGCATGAAACTCGAGGCGTGCTCCGAGCCGGTGGCCACCGCGCTGTGGTACTCGCCGCTGCGCACCGCCAGCCAAGCGTATTTCAGCGCCGCTACGCCCGCCATGCAGATCCCGCTCGTGGCGACGACCTCCAAGCAGTGGCTGGCGAGTTCGCCGTGGACCATGGCGGCGTGATTCGGCATGAGCTGATCGGGGCTACTGGTTCCGCAGCAGAGCAGTTCGATCTGCTCCAGCGCCTCCGGGGTGTCGAAGAGCTCTCGGACGGCTGCGGCCGTCATGCCGGCGTTGGTGTGGGTGAGGGCGCCGCTCTGCGGATCGAGAGCGTAGTGGCGTTGTACGATGCCGTTGTTGCGCAGGATGATGCGCCGGGTGCGCGAAGGGCGTGCGCCGAGTTGTCCGAGCAGCGCCTCCATCTGCTCGTTGGCGACCGGAGCATTCGGCAAAAAGGCGCCCGCTCCAGTGATGTATGCGGCGGTGTGGCTGCTCATCAATCTCCCTCTTCAACTCGTTCCTTGCCTGAGCCAGAAGGCCGTTCGCACTCCGCGCGCAACGCCTCAAGACGCTCGCGCAGCAGTGGGCGAAGCAAGCGGCGCAGCAGTAGTGACAGGGGGACTACGGTCACGATCATCAGCAGCAAGAAGACTACGTAGATCAGTACTACGCTGCGGCGTCCTAGCGAACCTTGAGGGCCTGCTGCGCGCAGCAAGCGACTCCAGAGGCGGAAACTCCGCAGACCGATCCGCTCGCTCACGATCAGCCCCTCGTCGACTGTAACAGCTTCTAGGCCGTGGAGCACAGAGCGGTTGCCATCGAGTGTGCCGTCGTGCAGAGCCGCGCGCAGGGCGCATCCGAAACGAGGGCCGCGGCGCGCGATCTCGGCCTCGGCAATGCCCGCCGGGGGCAGACCGAGGAAGGCGTCGCGGCGCCCGGTGAGCAGCCAGCGCGGAGTGGTGATCAGGGTCGCTAAAGAGGCGCCTTGATCGACGAAGGCGACGTGGTCGCAGAGCTTCGCCCCCAGCTCACGCAGCCGCTCTTGCAGCGTTTGCTGGGCCTGTGTCCACATGTTGCGACAGCCGACCACGGTGACAACCGGGGTGTCACGCAGCAGGCGCTGCGCCTCGGCGGTGTGCAGAAAGGCGACCGTCGGGGGTGAGGGGGAAAGGAACCAGACGGTATAGCCGAGCACGACTAAGTCGTACCGCTCAGTCGGCTCCAGCGCCAAGGGGGCGAGAGGCGGCGGTTTGAGTTGTACCGTCTCGGGCAAGATTTCGAGGAAGCGAAAGAAGGGCCAAGGGAAGGGGTAGGGGGTTTGTGGGCGCAGCTGCAGGCGCTCGATCGTGATCGCCGGGTCGGCTTGCAGCGGGCCTTGAACGGCATCGAGGATGCGATCGAGCTGCCCGGTCTGGGAGTAGCCGACGACCAGCACCTTAAAGGTCTGAGCAGTCGGGGCAGTTGGAGCGGAGCGGTGGCTCATGGTAAACCTCACGACTCGTCCTGCATACGGCGGCGTTCGAGCAGTTCAATAAGGGCGGCACGGGGCAGTTTACCGCTCGGATCGCGCGGCAGCGTATCGACAAAGAGTAGAGGACGCGGCAAAAAGACCGGATCGACGTGCTCGCGCAGCCACCCTTTCACGGCTGCCGCGTCGGGCGGCGCAGCGACCACTAAGGCGGCGACCCGAGCGGGATCCCACGGGTTGTCTTCAGGGGGGAGGATCACCGCATCGCGGACCCCCGGTGCAGCCTGCAGCAGCGCCGAAAGGGCGGCGGCAGAGTGGCGTTTGCCGGCGATCTTTAGCATATCGCGGCTCCTGCCGTGGAGGAAAAACCCCGGCCCATTGGGGTCGAGTTCGAGCACATCGTGCAGTGTGCAGCTCGGGAAGTGGGGGCCGCTGGCGATCCAGTTACCGTTGGCGGCCTCGAGTTCAACCCCCTCCAGCGGCTGCCATATCGGCGTCTCGACCGTTCGCCGCGTAGCTAGAGCCCCGGTCTCGGTCGAGCCGTAAATTTCCAGCACACGAGCGCCAAAGCGCTCTTCCGCCTGCTGAGCCAGTTCGGCGGAGAGCGGTGCGGTGGCCGAGAGGATCAATTCCGTTTGCGGCCACTCGATCGCACTCTCGAGGCAGGCACGCAGGTGGGGCGGTGAGGTCACTAGGATACGTGGCGGCGAGAGGGCGGTGAGTAGGCTGCGTAGATCTTCGGGGAAGAGAGGGCATCCGGCACAAACGGTGTGCTCGGTGAGCAGCGGCAGTAGGATGGTGGTCTCAAGACCGTATGTGTGTTGTGCAGGCACAGTGCCGATGAGCTGATAGCGCCGCTCGCCGAGGGCGAGTCGTTGCGCGAGCAGGGCCGCACCGCTGCGTAACTGCTGCCACGTCCGTCTATGGGGCTGCGCCTCTCCGGTCGAACCGGAGGTGTGGAGGGTGACCGCGGTGAAGGTTGGCGACGGCCAGGCGTGCTCATTCAGCAAGGCGGTGAGCGGAGAGGGGGAGGTGGCGGCAGGGGTGCTGGGGTCGCTGTGCCGGTGGCTGGCAGAGATCTCGTCCCCCTGGGCCAGTTCTTTCAGCGCCTGATCATCGAGCTGCAGCGCGCCCGGGTGGTCGTGCTTAAGCGCCTCAATCACGTGCGGAGTCGGGCTCGGCGGTAAGAGGGTGGTGCGATGAGCCAGCAGGGCAGCGCAAAAGAGTAGCAAGAAGTGATCTCGCTCCCGGCAGAGATTGATTACGGGTGCAGTGGCGGGTGTGTGTACGTGCTGCGACAGTTCGGTGGCCAGCATCTGTGCCCGCCGCAGCAATTGCTCCCGCGTAGTCCTTCGCTCGGGAGGGTGGCTAATCAATAGGGGACTCATGGGCGCGTGATTGTCTATTGGCCGGCTGCGCGGGTGCCGCCGCCGTGCGGCCCTTATGGATCGGCTCGATTCGCCTCGATATGCGCGGCTAGAGCCCGTAGATTGGCAAAGATCTCTTGGTTCCGGGTGTCGTCGGCGCGCAGCTGGAAGCCGTACTTGCGTGAGATTGCAAGTGCGAGTTCGAGGGCGTCGATGGAGTCAAGACCGAGTCCGTCGCCGAACAGCGGTGCCTCTGGGGCGATCGACTCAGGGGTCGTCTCTTCAAGGTTTAGCGCATCGACAAGCAGCTCAGCCAGTTCGTGTTCAAGCTGAGTATGAGCCATAGCCGTCTCCATTTATCCCGCCGTTTGATCCCAACAGCCCTCTGCGTTGCCTAGGGAAGAGCCAGGCAAACAGAACGAAAACCACACGCTCCGCCGTGCGCAAGAGTATGCACTTGCTCCTGCCAATGCAAGCAGGTCGGCGCAGCAGTGTGGTGCATGTGCAAGATGATCGTCAATGACCGGCTCGGTTCAGCCTCTTCGTAGTGATAGACTTTATCGGTCCCCGATCGCCCCGAATTTTCGGGGCTCACGCTGATTTCTTGGAGGTGGCATGGTCGTCCTTTTTGGGTATGCGCGGAGACTGCCGAGAGCCACCGGTGTTCAGCTCTCCCGGAGGCCCGCTGGCGAGTGGTGCGGTGTGGATTGTGGCCACCCGGGAGGTGTACTGTGATCTTGCCGGGGGAGCGGTCCGGTTCGCTCTCTGCGCTGGAGGCGCGGTCGTGGGCACAGTTTTTTGCCTTCGGGCCATTTGCCTTCCAGGCGCTGCGCTCGGTCCGCGAACTCGGCATACTGTCGGCCCTGCTTAGGGCCGAGCAGGAGGGGTGGACAGCGACCAGTGCGGCCCTAGCTGAGGCCGTCGAAGTCAGCACCTACGCAATTGAGCTGTTGCTCGATGTCGTTTGCCATCTCGGCGTGGTCAGCAAGGGGGACGAGGGGTGGCAGCTGGGTAAGGTGGGCTACTTTGTTCTGCACGATGAGATGACGCAGGTGAATTTCGATTTCGTGCAGCACGTCTGTTACGACGCCTTGCCCGATCTGACCGCTTCGCTCAAGAGCGAGCGCCCGGTTGGACTGGAGAGGCTGGGTTTGGAGGGCCGCCTTTACGGGGGTCTGGGCGCCCTTGAGACCACGAAGCGGACAAGCTGGTTAGATTTTGACCATTTCTACTCCGGAGCGGCCTTCGATGAGCTGCTGCCTTGCGTCTTCGACCGCCCGGTGCGCTCCATGGCCGATATTGGCGGCAATACTGGGCGGTGGGCGGCGAAGTGCCTGAACTACGACCCATATGTTCACGTCACGCTGGTCGATCTGCCCGCACAGTTGGAGATGGCACGCGACTCTCTGTCCGGTGAGGGGGAGAGGGTGCTGAGCCGACTTAGCTTCCTCGAGATGGATGTGCTTGAGGGCGATTTTCAATCGCTGCGTGAGTGCGATCTCTTCTGGATGAGTCAGTTCCTCGATTGCTTCTCGCCGCAGCAGATTGTCGAGATCTTGAAGAAGGTGCGTGCCGTCGCCAGCGCAGAAGCGCGCCTCTTTATCGTTGAGCCCTTCCCCGATATGCAGCGCTTCCCGGTTTCAGCCTACTGTCTTGATGCCACCTCACTCTACTTTAACTGTCTAGCTAACGGAGTCAGCCGCTTCTACCGCTTAAGCGAAATGGTGCCGTTGATCGAAGCAGCTGGATTCGTGGTCGAGCACCAGTGGCCTCAGGTCGGCCACTGGCAAACGGCGTTGTGTTGCCGGGCAAGTGCGCCGAACAGCTTGCCCCCCAATAAGCGAGCCATGTACCCCACGGCGAAAGCCGGGGGGTTATAGCTGTACTCGGACAGTCCCTTGCCGTGAAGTTTTTCGCATAACGGGTCATTGTTGAGGTGCCAAAAAAATGACGCCAGCTGCATGATGAGATCCCTGATAATTAATTAGGATGCGCTCATATATATCAGGGATGGGGCTAGGCCCGCTGGCGTCATCGAACTCAATATCCTCTGCGCGGAGAAAATAGGCTGCTCCTGCCGAGACCTGGCTTAAATCAACAGCGCTGCCGTAGAGGTTGACAATCAAGTCGCCTCTTGCGCCAAAATCTTGGAAACCAGAGACTTCCCCCTCATTGCCCGTGAACCTCAGATTTCCATCTTGGTCTCTGAATCTAAGTGTAAGGTTGTCGGTGTCGATTTCTGGGTTTTGGAATTCCATGTGCCAGATTTTATGTAGTTGATCGTCGTCGTCGTCGTGATGCAAAATACGCTTTAATTGCAGAGACATGGAGAAGCTGATGTTGTTATCGACAATCCCTAGTTGGGCGGAAGCGCAGTTGGTGTGATCGCACTCATACAAACCATGTAGGGTGTGAACCTCGTTGTCAGGGGGTATCCCTTCGGGAAATGAAGAGTATGCGAGCCCCCCCCATGCTCCGAGTTCTATTGGCTCGCCGCCCCCTGCCGTAATAAGGTCAGTGAGGTTGAGAACGTAGTTGGCATAGGTCTCCGCTAGGTTGCCGTATATCCATAAGACAGGATCGGCAGCATTAAGTGGGTCACCTTCAAAGTTGGCTAAACTGCCGCCGGTTGGCTGGCCCCAGGCGCCCCAGTAGGCGTCATAATCGTCAAGGGGAGGACTCGAGTTCAGTGCCTTATCATCGCCGATACGAAAAATCTTGCTGCCAGTCGTAGTTCTGAATATGGGGTTTTCCGGGGTGTTAGATACGCTGCTTCCAAGAACAGGATATGAGTCTACTATAGGGGGCGTGTCACCGCCGATTGTGGGGTGGAAGACCGCCGCACGGTGGTCGAAATCCTCTCTGCTGAGGTAGAGAATCCCAGACGCTGTGTGAGCGCCCGAAATGTTAACTAACACCATGTCGTCCACGCTGGGTTCAATCTCTTCAGATTTGAGGTGGTAGATGGCTCCACCACTGACTTCTGCCGCGTCCGTGGCGTTGCCGTAGAGTGCTAAAATCATATGGCCAGCTACAGCGGCATAGTCACCTGCTGGGATATAAGAGGCGTCCCCTTCTCCACGGTACTCGAAAAAGAGTCGGCTGCCCCCGTTGCCGTTCTCTGCTGTCGCTAAGCTTAATGTCAACTTTTCGGTATCCAGACCAGTCTCTCCGTCAAAATAGACCAGCCAGGTTTTACGCAGCGATTCATCGGTCCCGATATCATCTACATCCTCTCTCATCTCTCGCTGCAAGGTCAATGACAGGTTGAGGTTGGTGTCACCATCTAGTGATGCGAGTTCTCCTAGTGCAAAAGCAAATTCGTAGTATCCATGTAGGTCTGCAGCAAAGGTATCTTCATTGATCTCAAAATCATCTCTAAAGAGCAGGGAGGAAGTTGCCAAACCGTCGATCGCGTGCAGGTAGAGTGGCCCTTCGCTAAGCAGCTCGTTTAGCTCGCCCTGATACGGCTCGCCGTGGATCCATAGAATAACCTCATATTCGGTTTCGGTATCGTTCTCTATGGAATGCAGAAATGCTCCCCAGGCAACGCCATCTGCGATAAAATCATCCCTAGCCAGAGCCTTTTCATCGGGATAGTCCTCCCAATTGATTGTCTCATCATCGCTGATGATAAAAACTGGTTCGACGCCGCCACTCTCATCGCTTAGATAAAGAGTTCGAATCTCGCTCTCTGAATCGACCTGTAGCAAAAGCCCAAATTGGGAATATGCGGGCTCGGGCTCGGGCTCGGGCTCGGGCTCGGGCTCGGGCTCAGGCTCGGGCTCAGGTTCGGGCT
>NZ_NRRN01000042.1 GCF_016583625.1 Halorhodospira abdelmalekii
GGGAGGGGGCGCATGGATAAGGCCGGTGGGCGGCTGCGGATCATTCCTGGCGATGTGGTCCAGGGCGCCGAGGCTTGGGAGGTGCCCGACTTCGAAGAGCCGGAGCGCGAGCGACAGCGGCAGATTGAGCGTGAAGAGGCGCAGCGGTTACAGCGGCTTGCCGAAGAGAAGCGGCAGCGGCAGAGGCAGCGTCGCCGCCAGGCTGTCTACGAGCGGTTGCGCCAGGAGGATGAGGCGCGGCGAGTTCTGCCGAGCGAGCACGAGATTGAGCAGATCCACGCCGAGGCGCGTCGTCAGGGTTACCAAACCGGGCTGCGTGAGGGGCGGCATGAGGGGTACCACGCCGGCTATCCCGAGGGTTTGCGTGCTGGTGAGGCCGATGGTCGGCAGGCTGGGGCGCAGCTGGTGCAGCAACTGCGCGCCTTGCTTGACACACTAGGGCGTCCGCTTGAGCAGCTTGATCGTGAGATTGAGGATGAACTCTCGCACTTGGTCTACGCTGTCGCACGGCGGATGGTGCTTGAAGAGTTGCGCACCGAGCCGGCCCATACGGTGGCCGCGGTGAAGCAGGCACTGCGCGAATTGCCGGCCAATCAGCGCTGGGTGAGCGTGCATCTTAATCCGGCGGAGATCGCTTTCGTAGAAGAGCAGCTGGGCGCGGATGAGGCGCGCCGGGGGTGGTCGATCACTGCTGATCACCAGGTCACGCGCGGCGGTTGTATCGTGCGAACCGAGATCTCGCGTGTCGACGCCAGTGTCGAGCGGCGTCTTGATGCGATTGCCGAGCAGCTGCTCGGTGATGCTCATGCCGCCGAGGAGAGCGATTCGATCGAGCGAACGTATCGCGGAGGCAGTGAGTCGCGCGAACACTCGCGCTCGCGCTCGACTGGGGTGGCAGGATCAGGGGCGGCGACTGACGAGGCGGCTGCAGAGGGCACGGAGGCTGCCGCGTCGGCGGCAGATCCGGGCAGCAGCACGGCGGGCAGTGCAGCCGACGCGGCAGCAGCCGGCGCGGCTGATCGTTCCGCTAGCGGGGGTGGGGGTGGAGAAGCAGCCGGTTCCGGGCAAGAAGGGCAGACGGCACCGAAAAGCCGCCGGCGCCGTCCGGGGCGGCGGGCGTCACGCCGCGATTAACGGTGCCTCTGGGTAGCTTTTGTGGCCGATGCGCGGACGACGGCCGCGGGCGGCGAAGCGGCCGCGCCTCCGATGATGGCGAGGATGCGGTGATACGCTATAAACGGAGATTTAGCCGATGAGTGAAGCGGCGCCGGCCCAGGTGCGTACCCAGCCGCGTGGCGATGAGTCGAGCCATAGACCGAGCCATTGGTCGAGTGGTTGGGCAGGTGGCCTACGGCGCCGGGTCGAGGGGCTGGAGCCGGTTCGGCCGCCGGTCGAGGGGGAGTTGCGGCGGATGGTCGGCTTGACCCTAGAGGCGGAGGGGTGCAGGGCGCCGCTCGGGGCCCGCTGTACGATTGAAGATGGTGGTTCCGGGGTCGAAGCTGAGGTTGTCGGTTTCGCCGGGGATCGGCTCTATCTGATGCCGACCGGTGATCTCAACGGGGTGATGCCCAACGCCCGGGTGGTGCCGCGCGGGACGGCAGCGCAGGTCCGTGTCGGTGAAGAGCTGCTCGGGCGTGTGGTCGATGGCGAAGGGCGGCCGATCGATGGTCGTGGACCGCTTAAGGCGCGTGACCGCACACCGCTGATGGCTGAACCGGTCAATCCGCTGCAGCGGGCGCCGATCGATACACCGCTCGACGTTGGCGTGCGCGCGATCAACGCCCTCTTTTCCGTGGGGCGCGGCCAGCGCATGGGACTGTTTGCCGGCTCGGGGGTTGGCAAGAGCGTGCTGCTCGGGATGATGACCCGTTACACGACCGCCGATATCGTCGTCGTCGGCCTGATCGGTGAGCGGGGTCGTGAGGTGCGCGAGTTCATCAGCGAGATCCTTGGGCGTCACGGGTTGGCGCGGGCCGTAGTGGTGGCCGCGCCGGCCGACACCGCGCCGCTTTTTCGTCTGCACGGAGCGATGCGGGCGACCAGTATTGCCGAATATTTCCGTGATCAAGGCTATAACGTCCTGCTGTTGATGGACTCGCTGACCCGCTATGCACAAGCGCAGCGAGAGATCGGCCTGGCAATCGGCGAGCCACCGACGACTAAAGGTTACCCCCCCTCGGTCTTCGGCCTGTTGCCGCGTCTCGTCGAGCGAGCCGGTAACGGGGGCGATGGCGGCGGTTCGATCACCGCTTTCTACACGGTCTTAGTCGAGGGCGACGATCAGCAAGAGCCGATTGCCGATGCTGCCCGCGCCATCCTCGATGGTCACCTGGTGCTCTCGCGCGCCTTAGCCGACTCTGGTCTCTATCCGGCGATCGACGTCGAAGGATCGATCAGCCGCGCCATGATGGCGATCACTGAGCGGTCGCACCAGCGTTTGGCGCAACGCTTTCGCGAGTTGTACGCTGCCTATCGCCAAAACGAGGATCTGATTAGCGTCGGCGCCTATCAGCGCGGCAGCGATCCGCTGGTTGATCAGGCGATCGCCTATCAAGCGCACATGCGCGCCTTTCTACAGCAAGATGTCAGCGAAGCAGTTGACTACAACGAGTCGTTGGCTTCGCTGGGTCGCCTGCTGCGCGAGGCTGGGCAATGAGCGGGGTTAAGCGCTTGCGCCCCGTCGAGCGCCTGATGCGCCAGCAACAGGAGCAGGCCGCGGCCGATTTGGCACGGGCGCAGGGTGAGCTACAGCGCAGTGAGGGGCAGCTGACGAGCATCCTGGGGATGCGTCAGGAGTACCAGCAGCGCTTGGTAACGAGCGGCACCAGTGGAACCATTGAGGCGGCCCGGCTGCGCGACTTCAACGCCTTCTTGGGTCGTCTGGACGAGGCGGTGGCACAGCAGCGGCAAGGTATTGCCGAGCAACAGCAGCGCGTCGTGCAACTGCATCAGCGGTGGCTGCAGCACTGGGAGGCGCACCGCCGGATCGAGCGAGTCATTGAGCAGCGGCTTGATCAAGAACGCAGCGCAGCGCAGCGGCGCGAGCAGCGTGAGGCCGACGAGACAGCTCGGCTCTTTTTTCAGTCGGCGCGGCGTCGATCCTCCGATAGCGAGTAGGGTAGCGGTTGATTGGTGGGGCTCGTCTGCACCACTTCGCAGACAGCTGGCCTGATGTTTGCATGTATCCCTCCTATAGAGCTCATCCCCGAGTTGGCGAACCGTCCCGTTGGAGGATTACGCATGCCCTCTTTGCAATTGGCTGCCGTGGATTTCGATCCTAGCGGTAAGAAGACCTTAGCGGCTGCTTCGGGCGCTGCAGAGCAGGAAGGGGGCTTCTTGGATGCGCTGTTGGAAGTCGCGGCCGGTGGTGACCGCGACGGCAAAAAAGAGGTGCTTAAGCTGCTGGATGCTGCCGCGAGCGGCAAAGGGTTGCCGGGTGAGGACGGGTCGCCGTCCACAGCGCTGCGCGCAATGCTCGCCGGAGAAGGGGGTGGCGAGAGCTTAGCCGCGCTAGCCGCGGAGTGGCGCTCTGCCGAGCGGGCAGCGGGGGGGGACGATGTTGATGCGGCCCAGCTCGGTGAACGCGCTGCCGGTCTGAGGGGATACGACCTGTCGCGTGCGTCCATGCCCGCTGACTTCGCTAGGGAAGGTGACTCGGTTCTTGGAGAGGCAGGGAATCCGGAATTTCCAGCGAAACCCCAGGAAGGGGTACGTCCGGGGCGCAGCGCTCTGGAAGCGATGCTTGATGCGGGAGGCGGTGGTCTGTTGACGAGCCGGGTGCTGCTGGGTGGCCAGTCCGATACCTCGGGCGGGGGTGATGAGCCGGTCTGGAGTCTTGAGCTGGCGGCATCAGGAGACTCCCTCAACCCCGAAAAGCTCGCCAGTGAGCGGGCGCAGGTGCTTGATTTGCTCGCGGAGTTGGAGGCGCAGGGATTGGCTGGCCGCGAGTTGGCTGAGGCGCTTGAGGGGCGACTGGCCGAATTGACGGATGCAGGTCAGTTGCAGGCCTTCGAGGTGATTGAGCGGCCAGTCGGTGGGCATGTCGGTGGGCAGTCGGTCGAGGGGTTGCAGAGACTGGCCGAGAGCAGCGGCCCGGAGGCGCGCGCTGGAGGGCTCTGGTCGCTGGGAGGGTCGCTGGGCGGCGAGGTGTTCAACGGGGCGAGTGAGCGCACGCTGACGCAGAACGTGCTCGGTGAGCAGCTGACCCGGGAGGTCCGTGCTGGGCAGTTGCTGGGCAGTGTGGCAAGCGGCACGGCTACCCTCGGGACGGAGGCAGGCTCACAGCTCGGAGTTCAGGGCGGCGGCGGTGAGCGCCTGGGGCACGGCGGTTACGGCGGTTCTGCGGGCGGCCAGCAAGGGGGGCAGGGCGGCAACGGCACAGAGAGTCTATTGCAGGCCTTGGAGCGGGCGCAGGAGCGCCGTGAAGAGAGCGGCGCGGCGGCCGGCGGCGGGCGTGGCGGCGAGTTCGGCAGCCTGCTGGCCGCAGCACAGGGGCTCGACGGAGGGCCTCGTGGCGGGCCGGTGCAGTTGAGTCTGCAGCAACCGCCAGGGCAGCGCGGCTTTACCCCAGCGGTCGGGGAGCGGATCGACTGGATGGTCAAAGAGGGGGTGAAGGAGGCGCGCCTGCAGCTCAATCCGCCGGGGATGGGGCACCTAGAGATCAAGATCAGCGTCGGTGAAGAGCGCACGGCCGTGCAGATCATCGCCCACAACGCCACGGCCCGTGAGGCGTTACAAGAGGATCTGCAGCGGTTGCGGCAGATGTTGGCTGAAGAGGGCCATGCCGATGTCGACGTCGAGGTGAGTGATGGTGGCACCGAAGAGCGAGACGAGGAGGGGCCGACTCTGGCCGATGCCGCCGGTGAAGCGCGTCGTGGTGGTGACGGGGCAGTCGGGGAGCCGGAGGCGGCGGCTGCAGAGAGCAGCAGTGGGGCCGCCGGCCGAGGGCTCGTCGACCACTACGCCTGATCCTGCCCCCGAGACGGCGCGTGCCCCCGGGGGCAGGCCCGCTCCTGCTCCTGTAACGGACCCCAGATTGGACCAGATTAGGACGCTGGCCTTGGGCCGAGGCGCTTGCTGAGCAGCCGCAGCGGTGCCGCTGCTGCGGCGATGGCGACCAGGACCGGCGCGAAGGGCAAATCGGCGAGCAAGGCCGTAACGTAAGAGACCGTGTAGAGAGCGGCCGCGATCAGCCCGCTCCACAGCACGGCGAGGCGCCAACTCCCGGCTAAGGCGAAAGCGATCCAGGCAGGGATAAAGACCAGGGCGAAGGCGGCCATCACCCCCATCACTAAGGCGGCGACGGCGATAGCCACGGCTGCGAGCAGATCGAAGCCGACGGTTACCGGCCACAGTGGCCGGCCGTTGGTGCGGTCGTGGCCGGGGAAGAGTTCACTGCGCAGCAGGCTACGGGAGAGCAGCGGAAGCGCGATTGCCGTCGCCGCGGCAATACTCAGCGTGGCCCACAGTTCGGCGCTGGCGGCGAAGTAGAGCTGGCCGTCAACGAGGGCATCGCCGAGGATCTTGGCGTGGTGGGTGAAGGTGGCACCGATCAGCATTGCGGCCCATCCGAACAGAATCAGCCAGGCGTAGACGTCGTTTCCGCTGCGTTGCAGCGCCCCCTTTACGAGCACCGCGATTACGCTTGCTCCCAGTGCCGCGGCCAGCGGCGGAGCACCGATTATGACGCCAACGACACCGCCAGCCCCGGCTAAATGGGCGAAGCCGAGCGCGGCTAGCCACTCGGCGCGTAGGCGCAGATAGAGACCGGTGATAGCAACGACGATGGCGGCCATCAGGCCCGCGACAAAGGGGAGGCGAAAGAGTGGGTCGAAGAGTAAATCCATGGCAGTACGAGTCGTCTGTGTTGGCTCTAGTTTGTGCAGGCGAATGGGGCTGATCGCCGGCTGCGGATAGAGGCGCCGCTCCGGGGTTCGCCCGGCGGAGGGGCTTTAGGCGGCCTGGCGAAGGCGGATCTCTTCGCTAGGGCGTCCCTCTGGCGTCAGCTTGATAATGCGATGGCAGACTTGCTCAACGAAGTCAGCGTCGTGGCTGATCACCAGGGCGCCGCGCTCTGTATCGAGTTGGCGCAACCCGGAGATCAGCAATTCGCGCCCCGTAGCATCGAGGTTGTTCGTCGGCTCGTCGAGCAACACCAGGCGGCCAGCATGGCCGAGTACCGACCAGACCAGTATGCTCTGTCGCTGACCACCACTTAAGCGGTCGATGCGCAGAGGCAGCAGATGTCGTAGCGCCGGCGGCAAGATTTCTGGCGAGGCGCCCATCAGGCGAAAGACCTCGCCGCCACACAGCGGCAGCTCCCCGCCTTGGTAGGGGCTCTGCGCCTGACAGGCGACCCCGGTATCGGGGGCGAGCCAAAGGTCGCCAGCAAAACAGCGCGCTTCACCGGTTAGGACGCGCAGCACAGTGCTCTTCCCGGCGCCGTTTGGTCCAGTAAAGCCGACTACTTCGCCGGCGTGGACGCTCAACGAGAGGGGGCCGATAACCGGGTTTGCGTAGCCGGCCTCAAGGTTGGTGATGCGAAGGAGGGGGTCGTTGCGCTGCATGGGTCTTCTGCCGTGCCAGGATGAGTGGTGTCGCCGATATTATTGACAACGATTCTCGTTTGCAAGGTTTCGATCGTCGCAACCTGACCTGGCCGCTATTGCTGAGGGCGGCCGCTTCGTTGTGCGCCCCCAAAGGTGCAGGTAGAGTGAGGGGCCTAGATGGGCCGGCTTGACGCGAACAGTTTCGTGGCGGGTGGTCGGTTGGGGGCCGAATTGCGTTAGAATAAGGCGCGGCTTTTGGCCGGACGGCACCGGAGTGGCAGCCCGCGTTCGTCCCGCGGCCGACGCTGGGTGAGCGAGTTGGAGCGGCTGGGCCTACGAGCGAGAGTGAGTGCCGGCGCGTGAGCGGCAGAGAGTAGCCCTGGGGGCGACAGGGGAGGAGGCGCGGTAGTGCCAAAAATTATCTACGTATTCATGGGGATCATCACCTTGCTGCTGGCAGGGACGATGGGCTTGGTCGGGGCGATGGCCCTCGGTTACATCACCCCCCCCGGTGTGCTCAGCGATCAGGAGCCCGAGCTCGGTGATCCGATCTACATGAGGCTGGAGCCGCCGCTGACTGTCAATTTTGAGCGCGGCCAGCGCATCAGTTACTTGCAGGCCGAGATTGAGCTGATGGCCCGCAGCGAGGAGGCCCTTCAGGGGGTCGAACGGCACATGCCGGTTATCCGCAATAACTTGCTGATGCTCTTCGCCGATCAAAGTTTTCAGGAACTCAATACTCGGGAAGGACGCGAGCGACTGCGGCAGGAGTCCTTGGAGGAGATCAACGCGCTGCTTGAGGAGCGCGGGGCAAAAGGACAGATCGAAGCGGTCTACTTCACGAGTTTTGTGATGCAGTAGCCGAGCCGGTTGTCGGGTCCGCTCTTCCACGGGGCCGCTAGCCGATAAGCGCACGAACCCGGGTGAGTGCCCGGGTGGACCTAGAGCAGCGAACGCGGGCGGTGTGTGACCTATGGCGCAGCAGGATATCCTCAGCCAAGACGAGATTGACGCCCTTTTACACGGGATCGACGATGGCGATGTCGATACCGGTGATGAAGAGGATACCTCTGAACTTCGGCCGTACACCTTTACTGCTGAAGAGCGAATCGTCCGGGGGCGGATGCCGACCCTGGAGATGGTCAACGAACGTTTTGGGCGTCTCTTCCGTATCGGCTTGTTCAATATGCTCCGGCGTACCCCCGAGGTCTCGGTGACCGGCGTCGAGATGATGAAGTTTGGCGAGTACGTCCATACCCTTTTTGTGCCGACGAGTCTCAACATTATCCGGGTCCCGCCGCTGCGTGGCACCGGCCTGTTTGTCATCGACCCGAAGCTGGTCTTTCTTGTCGTCGATAATTTCTTCGGCGGCGGCGGGCACTTTTATCTCAAGGTCGAGGGGCGCGAGTTCACCCCAACGGAGCAGCGGGTGATCCGGTTGCTACTCGATCAGGCCTTCGACGATCTCTGCGAGGCGTGGAACCCCGTTCTCGGCGTCGACTTTGAGTACGTTAACATGGAGGTGAACCCGCAGTTTGCCAATATCGTCAGCCCGACCGAGGTGGTCGTGGTCAGCAAGTTCCATGTCGAACTCGATGGCGGCGGCGGCGATATTCACGTCACCTTGCCCTATACGATGGTTGAGCCGATCCGCGAGATCCTCGATGCAGGCGTGCAGTCGGATCGCAACGATGTCGACGATCGCTGGGCGCGCGCCCTGCGCGAGGAGATGAAGACGGCGAAGGTTAAGCTGCACAGCACGCTGGCGCGCGCCCAGATCACGCTGCGCGATCTGATGTATCTGAAAGCTGGCGATGTCATCCCCATTGATATGCCGGAGCAGGTTGTGCTTGAGGCCGAAGAGGTGCCGGTCTTCTACGCCACATACGGCGTCTGTGAGGGGCACGCCGCAGTCCGCATCGATGGGAAGATTCAGGCCCCGGAGCGGGAGACGCTCTTGCCAGAGCGAGATCAGGTGCGGCAGGAGGAGCGCGGCCGCCGGGGTCAGCAGAAGGCGCGAGGCAGCGGCAACAACGGCGACGGTGGAGCACAGGGAGGCCGCCAGGGGGGGGAGGAGCCTCCGCGTGAGGGCTCTGTGCAGCAGCAGATCGCCCGCATTACGGCGGAGCAGAGCGGTGCGTCAGCGACGCCACCGGCGGGAGAGCGGCAGCGGCAGCCGGTCGGCAGCTACGAGGTGGATGACGAATGAGCGAAGAGAAAAGAGACGAGCAGGCGGACCCGAAAGGGTGGGCTGAGGCGCTCGACGAGCAGCACCGAGAAGAAGAGGCAGCGGAGGCGGCCGCTGAGCCGCCACCGGGTGGCGCTGCGGCTACCAGTGCTGCAGCAAGAGGCGACAGTGCGAAGCCCGACGCCGGTGGCGACGATGATACCATCGTCGATGATGCGATTGCCGATGCTGATCTTGCGGAGGGGGCGAGTGGGCGAGCCAGTCCGCCGGGTGGTTCGGCGGGGGGAGATGGTGGTGAGGCGCGTGGCTCAGTGTCGACGCGTGCGCGAGGGCGTAGAGTCGAACTCGATGAGTTCGATCCGGCAGCTGCTGCGCACGAAGGGGGCGAAGAGGAAGGGAACATCGATGTCATACTCGATATTCCAGTAACCCTTTCGATGGAGATCGGGCGGACTCAGATCAGCATTCGCCACCTGCTGCAACTCAACCAGGGCTCCGTTGTGGAGCTCGATCGGCTGGCTGGTGAGCCGCTTGATGTCATGGTGAACGGTACACTGATCGCCCACGGCGAGGTCGTCGTCGTCAATGAGCGCTTCGGTATCCGGTTGACGGATGTCATCAGCCCGGCCGAGCGGGTGAAGAAGCTACGCTAATGGGCGCTTTGATGCGCGCTGCAGGTTCGTTGCCGGTGCTTTGGGGCGTGTGGGGCGTGGCGCTGCTTGCTGGCAGCGCGCTCGGCTGTTCGCCGACTGCCGCCTGGGGCGATACTGGGGGGGCGCAGGGGGGAGTGCCCGGAGTCGAAGCGGCAGCGATCGCGCGTGTGATTGTGGCGCTGGTTGTGATTGTGGCGCTGATTATCGCCTTGGCCTGGATGTTGCGGCGCTATAGCGGTGCGGGGGTTGCGGTATCCGGGCAGATGCGAGTGCTCGGGACGTTGGCCGTCGGACAGCGCGAGCGGGTGGTGTTGGTGCAGATTGGCGAGGCGCAACTGGTGTTGGGGGTGGCACCGGGGCGGGTGCAGCTGTTGCATTTTGCCGAGGCGCCCTTGGTGGAGGAGCGCGCAGCCCCCGAGGGGCGTGCAGCGAGTCCGTTTGCAAGCCGGCTGCAGCGGCTGATGCAGCGCGAAGATCACTCTTAGGGGCCATGCCTAAAATACGCACCTCGTTTCTCCTTATCGGGTTGGTGCTGTTCATCGTGCCGACGTTGGTTTCGGCACAGCCGGCGCTGGAGGCGTTGAGCATCCGCGATACCGAGGATGGGCAGGTCTGGAGTTTGAGTCTCCAGATCCTTGTCCTCATGACGCTGCTCACGCTGTTGCCGGCCATGGTGCTGATGATGACCGCGTTTACGCGTATTATCGTTGTGCTGGCGATCTTACGCCAGGCCATGGGGACGGCCTCGACCCCCTCAAACCAGGTGCTGATCGGGCTGGCACTCTTCTTGACCCTCTTCGTCATGATGCCGGTCTTCGATGAGGTCAACGAGGTGGCCCTGCAGCCCTACCTGGCCGAAGAGCTCGGGCCTGAAGAGGCGCTCCAGGAAGCGAGTCGGCCGATGCGCGACTTCATGATCCATCAGACGCGCGAAGACGATATCGCGATGTTCTTGCGCATTGCTGGCTACGGCGAGGTCGAGACCCCGGACGACGTGCCTTTGAGTGTGTTGATCCCGGCCTTTATGACGAGTGAGCTTAAAACCGCATTTATCATAGGTTTTATTCTCTATTTACCCTTTCTTGTCATCGACATGGTGGTTGCGAGTACCCTAATGTCGATGGGTATGTTGATGCTCTCGCCCATGATCATCTCGTTGCCATTCAAGATCATGCTATTCGTCCTCGTCGACGGTTGGTCGTTGATCATGGGAACACTGGCGGCGAGTTTCTTTTTCTAGCCGGAGGGCCGTCGCGATGGGGCGGAGAGGGGACAGCGGTGAGGTCCGCTTGGGCCGAGGCCGCTCGGGACCTGAAGTTGTCTGCCCTGTCGGCTCTGCAGGTGTAAGGGTGGCAGGAGAGAGAGATGACCCCTGAGTTGGCAATTCAACTGGGCAGCCAGGCCTTAACCGTCGCTGTGCTGTTGGCTGGTCCGATTCTGCTGGCGGCACTGGTGATCGGTTTGATTGTGGGGATGTTTCAAGCGGCGACTCAGATTAATGAGCAGACCTTGTCGTTCGTGCCGAAGCTCGCCGGCCTGGCGGTAGTCCTCTTTCTGCTGACACCGTGGATGACGCGGATCTTGACTGACTTTACCGAGCGGCTCTTTCGCGCCATCCCGGGGATCGTGAATTGAATGGAGTTCACTAGTGCCGAGGTCGTTGCCTGGGTGGGGGCTTTCATGTATCCGCTGATGCGGGTCGGGGCGGCGGCGTTGGTCGCGCCGGTCTTTGGCAACGACATGATTCCGGTACGAGTCCGCATCTTACTCGGTGCTGCCCTGACGGTGGCGGTATTGCCGGCCGTCGGTCCGACGCCGCCGATCGATCCGCTCTCCCTCGAAGGGCTCATGATCGCCCTGCAGGAGGTTCTCATCGGCCTGACAATTGGCTTCGTGTTGGCCTTGGCACTGAATACTGTGGTGATCGCTGGAGAGAGCGTCGCCCTGGCGATGGGGTTGGGGTTTGCGACGATGATCGACCCGCAGACGGGGATGTCGGTGCCGGTGATCTCACAGATCCTGCTGGTGGTTGCTACCTTGCTTTTCCTGGCGCTCGGTGGCCACTTGATGGTGGTGCAGTTACTGGCCGACAGTTTTGCGGTGATTCCGGTCGGGGCGCTCGTCATCGAGCGGGATCTCTTCTGGGTCGTAGCGACGTGGGGGACGCAGATGTACGCCGGTGCCGTACTGATTGCGTTGCCACTGGTTACGGTCCTGCTGGTGATCAACCTGTCGTTGGGCGTGATGACACGCGCGGCACCGCAGATGAACGTCTTTTCGGTCGGTCTGCCGCTGACCATATTGGTCGGCGGAGTGCTGTTGCCGATCCTAGTGTTGCCGGCGCTGCCGAACCGCATGGCGATGATGTGGAGCGAGGCCTATAACACCCTCGGGGCATTGCTCGGGGTGCCGGGAGTGGGAGGCTGAGGCGTGGCTCAGGAGAGCGAAGACGGCCAGGAAAAAACCGAAGAACCGACCCCGAAACGCCGTGAAGATTCACGCAAAAAGGGCCAGGTGCCGCGCTCGCGGGAGTTGACGACGATGCTCATCCTGCTGATCGCAGCGCTCGCCATGCTCTTTCTCGGCAGCTGGATGGGGGGGCGCCTAACCAGTCTGCTGGAGTGGTCGTTCACCGTCGATCGCAGCCACCTCTACGATCCCGAGTTCGCTATTCAGCGGCTGCACGAGGCGATCGGCCACGGTCTGCTGACGGTAACTCCCTTTATCGCGGTGATGATGCTGGCTGCCCTGTTGGCCCCGACGGCGCTCGGCGGCTGGAGCTTCTCGTTCCATCCGATGGCGCCGAAGCCAGAGAAGCTAAGCCCGCTGAAGGGCTTCCAGCGCATGTTCGGCACCAAGGCGGCGGTGGAGTTGGGGAAGGCGCTCGGCAAGGTGTTGGTCATCGGCGGGACGGCAGTCGGCCTCTTTGTGCTCTTCTTCGATCACTTTTTCCTGATGAGCCAGCAACCGCTCGGGCCAGCGATGGCCGAGGGCGTGCGTCTGTTCTATATCTTCTTCTTCCTGCTGGCGTTGTCGATGATTGCTGTGGTTGCGATCGATATTCCGTATCAGATCTACGATCACACCCAGAAGATCCGCATGACCCGCCAGGAGGTTAAGGAGGAGTATAAGCAGACGGAGGGCAAGCCAGAGGTCAAACAGCGGATACGCGAGCAGCAGCGCGAGATTTCCAATCGGCGAATGATGGAGCAGGTGCCGAATGCCGATGTGGTGATCACCAACCCGGCGCACTTTGCCGTCGCTTTGCAGTATGATCAGGCGCGGATGCGGGCGCCGAAAGTCATCGCTAAGGGGACGGACTTGGTCGCCTCGCGCATTCGCGCCGTTGCCGAGGAGCACGGCATCTTGATCTTCCAGGCGCCGCCGCTGGCGCGCGCGTTGTACTATTCCGCTGAGCTTGAGCAAGAGATCCCGGCTGAGCTCTACTTCGCCGTGGCGCAGGTGCTGGCCTACGTCTATCAGTTCCAGGCGGCTAAACAGCGCGGCTGGGAGCCGCCTGAACGCCCGAAGCCGGAGGTGCCGAAGGGGTTCGAGCCGGAGGGTGAGCGGGGCGCATCTGGCGGGCGTGATTCGGGTGCAGCCGCGGGAGGCGATCGCCGCGATGGCAGCCAGCGTGACAATCGAGGGGAGAGCGGGCGTCGATGAGTAACGTCATCGCTGATCAAATCCGCAGCATCGGCTCGCGAGGACTCGGCACGCCGCTGATCGTCGTCGCTTTGCTGGCGATGATGATCATCCCGCTGCCGCCGATAGCGCTCGATCTGCTCTTTACCTTCAATATCGTGCTGTCGCTCTCGATCCTGCTGGTTACGATCTACATTCTGCGTCCGCTCGATTTTGCCGTCTTCCCGACCATCTTGCTGATTGCTACCCTGCTGCGCCTGGCCTTAAACATCGCTTCGACCCGGGTCATCCTTCTGGATGGTCACACTGGTACCGATGCCGCAGGAAAAGTCATTGAATCATTTGGTGATTTTGTTGTAGGGGCGAACTACGTCGTCGGTTTCGTCGTCTTTGCCATCCTGGTGATCATCAACTTCGTCGTCGTCACCAAGGGTGCTGGGCGGATCTCCGAGGTGACCGCACGCTTTACCCTCGATGCGCTGCCCGGTAAGCAGATGGCGATCGATGCCGATCTTAACGCCGGGCTGATTACCCAAGAGGAGGCGCGTACGCGCCGCTCGGAGGTGGCTCGCGAAGCCGATTTTTACGGCTCCATGGATGGTGCGGCGAAGTTTGTCCGCGGTGATGCCATCGCCGGTATCGTCATCTTGCTGATCAATATCGTCGGTGGCCTGATTATCGGCATGGCGCAGCACGGGATGCCGGCCGATGAGGCAGCGCGCAACTACACCCTGTTGACGATCGGCGATGGCCTGGTGGCGCAGATCCCCTCGCTGGTGCTCTCAAGCGCGACCGCCATCCTGGTGACCCGCAACTCCGACAGTCGGCAGATGACCGACGAGGTGCTGGACCAGCTCTTTAGTAATCCGCGCGTGCTGTGGGTGGTGGCGGCGGTGATCGGCCTGCTCGGCTTGGCGCCGGGGCTGCCGGCATTGCCCTTCCTGCTTTTCTCCGCGCTGTGTGCGGCCGGGGCGTGGTTTGCCGGCTACCGGAAAGCGGAGATCGAGGCGGCAGAAAAGCAGCCGGAGGCAGGACGCAGCGAGGGCGAGGGGCGAGATCCGGAAAAACGCGAGCTGACGTGGGACGATGTGCCGCCGATTGACCCCATTGGGCTGGAGGTCGGCTACGGTTTGATCCCGCTCGTCGACCGCAATCAGGGCGGGCAACTGTTAACTCGGATCAAGGGGGTCCGCAAGAAGCTGTCGCAAGATCTTGGGTTTTTAGTGCAACCGGTGCATATTCGAGATAACCTTGACTTGGCACCGAATGTCTATCGAATCAGCATCCACGGCGTACCCATCAGCGAGGCCGATGTGCATCCGGGGCGCGAGATGGCGATCAATCCTGGGACGGTACACGGTGAGTTGCCGGGCAATCCGACGAAGGACCCGGCCTTCGGCCTGGAGGCCGTGTGGATCGAAGCGGCGCAACACGACTATGCGCAGACGCTGGGCTATACCGTGGTCGATGCCAGTACCGTCATCGCCACGCACTTATCGCAGGTGGTCCAGCGCAATGCCCACCAACTGTTCGGGCACGAGGAGGCGCAAAAGCTGCTTGATATCCTGGCGCAAAGTCAGCCGAAGCTGGTTGATGAGGTGGTGCCGAACACGGTCCCCCTATCGGTTCTGGTCAAGGTGCTGCAGAATCTGCTTGAGGAGTCGGTGCCGATTCGTGATATGCGGACGATCATCGAAACGCTCGCCGAGCACGGCCAGAAGAGCAAGGATCCGGGGGTGTTAACGCAAGCGGTGCGCGAGGGTTTGAGTCGCATGATTGTGCAGAGCATTGCCGGTATGGAGCAGGAGCTGCCGGTTATTACCCTCGAGCCGCAGTTGGAGCAACTGCTGCTGAATAGCGTGCAGGGGGCAGGCGATAGCGGTGGTGGCTTTGAACCAGGGCTGGCGGAGCGCATTCAGCACTCTCTGGGTGATGCGGTGCAGCGTCAAGAGGCAGCCGGACAGCCGGCGGTGTTGCTGACTTCGCCACCGCTGCGCGGGTGGTTGCGCCGGCTGACTCGCAATACGGCGCCGGGGCTCTACGTGCTCTCCTACAACGAGGTGCCCGATGAACGTCAGGTGCGCATTGTGGCCACCGTTGGCCAGGGTCAGCAAGAGTTAGGCAAGCAGGGGTAACTCCATGCGAATCAAGCGTATTTTTGCCGCCAATACCCGTGAGGCCCTGCGTAAAGTTAAGGAATTGCACGGCCCGGACGCCGTCGTCTTATCGTCGCGGAGCATCGACGGTGGGGTCGAGGTGATCTCGGCGATCGACTACGATGAGCAGGCGGTCCGGGCCGCGGCCCAGGCTCAGGACCCGCGTGCTGCCGAGATTCCGCCGCTGGAGGGGGCGCCGGGGCCGCGCCCTGGCGCCCCCGATGCACCCCTTGGCGCTTCACCTGATCCGCACCGCGCTGACCATCGTCAGGCCAGCTCGGGTGCCCCCGGCACTGAGGGAGCGCAGACGGCAGGAGGCGGGCGCCGGGATCGCCCAGGGGGGCAACAGGCTGTAGCCGCATCCAAGCCCAGCCCGGACCGTGAGTGGTTGGCCAATCCGCCGCCCACCAGCCGTGATTCCCCGGCGCTAGAGCCCCTCAAACGAGGCCACGGAGGTGCTTATGGTGCAGCGACGGCCATGGATGTGGCGGAGACAGGAGAGGATGATGAGGGGGCGCGTGCGCGCCGTGCTGCTCTGGCGCGCTTGCGTCGGCTGCGTGCCGACGGAGTCGCCGATGATGCTCTGCCGAGGTCCGGTGCCGGAGGGGGGGGCGCTGCTCTGATGGAGCGACCGGGCCTGCCCGGCCCCGCCGATGCGACCGATCCAGGACGCATCAATGTGCGGGTAGGCGGCGATGAAGAGGAAGAGGCGGAGCTGTTCGCCGCGTTGAGTCGCGAACACGGCGAACGCGAGCGCGAACGTGCGGAACGGCCGCGCCCGCGAGGCGGCGAGCGGCGTCGCCCAGGCGGACAGGGGGGAGGGGAGCAGGCGACCGAGCGAAGAGCGGTAGCGCCGCTGCTGTTCGGACAGCAGGGCGCTGCGGCGCCGCGGGCGGATGCGAGCGTTGCGCCTGACCGAAAAAAAAGCGGGCTGTGGACCGAGACCGGGGAGGCGCAGGCTGAGGCGGCGCCTTGGGCGCAGCATGCTAACGCGGAGCGGGCGGGTGAGCGTGTGGCCACAGCGAGTGCTGGCTGGGCGCGCGAGGAGACGCGCGCTAGGGGGGGGGCGGTGCCGCGGCGCGGCCGGGCGAATGAGGACCCCGCTCTACAGCAGATGCGCGATGAGTTGCGCACGCTACGGACCCTCTTTGAGAATCAGCTCTCAATGCTGGAGTGGGGGCGCATGGGGCACCGCCACCCGGCGCGCGCGGCGGTGATTAAGCGGCTCGCCGAGCTCGGCCTGGGGGCCGATGTCAGTCGTCGACTGGCCGATCATATCGGTAGCGACGACCCGCCCGACTCAGCCTTTCGTAAAGCGCTGGCCCTGATCGCTCGGAATTTGCCGGTGGCCGGCGATGAGATCGTCGAGCGCGGTGGGGTGGTGGCGCTCGTCGGCCCGACTGGGGTTGGTAAGACGACGACGGTGGCTAAGTTGGCGGCGCGTTATGCGCTGCGCCACGGCCGTGAAAAGGTGGCCCTGGTCAGCACCGATAACTATCGGGTCGGGGCGCAAGATCAGCTGCTGACGTATGCGCGGATTCTCGACGTACCGGTCTACACAGCAACGAATCGCCACGAACTGCGCAATGTAGTCGACGATCTCTCCGGGCGCGGCTTGGTACTCATCGATACGGTCGGCATGAGTCAGCGCGATGTGCGTTTGGCCGAGCAATTCAAGACCCTGGGCAGCGGCGAGGGGCTGGTCCGGACCTTCTTAGTGCTCTCCGCCGCGACTCAACTCTCGACGTTGACCGAGTCGGTCAGTGCCTTCTCCGGTGCCGCTCCGGTCGGCTGCATCCTGACTAAGGTCGATGAGGCTACGACCCTGGGCGGGGCCTTGACGTGTGCACTGCGAACCCGGCTGCCGTTGGCCTATCTAACAACCGGGCAACGGGTCCCTGAAGACCTGCAAGCGGCTCGAGGTGATATACTCGTCCACCGGGCGTGTGCGCTCTTGGATGAGCATAAGCAGGAGCCGGACGAAGAGACCTTGGCGCTCTCTCTGGGTGGAGGGGCTCATGTATCTGAGTGAGGCGAGCCTGGATCAGGCGGCGGGACTGCGCCGAATGAGCGCCGCTAGGCCGGTCAAGGTGATCGCGGTGACCGGTGGTAAGGGCGGGGTTGGCAAGACGAACGTCTCCGTCAATCTGGCCGCCGCGCTGACTCGCCTCGGCTCCCGGGTGATTCTCTTCGATGCCGATCTGGGGCTGGCGAATGTCGATGTGTTGCTCGGGCTCTCGCCACAGCGCAACCTCTCTCACGTCCTCTCCGGGCAGAGCAAGCTCAAGGAGGTTTTGCTTGAGGCGCCGGGGGGCTTTACCATTGTGCCGGCCTCCTCGGGCACGCAGCACATGGCCGAGTTGAGTGCAGCGGAGCATGCAGGGCTGATCCGCTGTTTCAGCGAGCTTGAGCACGATGTCGACGTGTTGATTGTCGATACCGCAGCGGGGATCTCGAACAGCGTGGTGAGTTTCGTCCGCGCCTGTCGTGACTTGATCATCGTCGCCTGCGATGAGCCCTCCTCGATTACCGACGCCTATGCCCTGATCAAAGTGCTCAATCGGCAAGGGGTCGAGGGCTTTCATATGGTCGCCAATCGGGTCCGCAGCCAACGTGAGGGACAGATGCTGTACCACAAGCTGGCCATCGCTACCGAGCGTTTCCTCGACTTGCGCCTCGACTTTCTCGGGGCGATCCCAGAGGATGACCGGCTCAGGCGAGCGGTGCAGAAGCAGCAGCCGGTGGTCACCGTCTACCCGAACAGCCCGTCGGCACGCGCTTTCCACGACTTGGCGCGGCGTGTCGACGGCTGGCCGTTCCCGAATGGTACGACGGGCAATCTGCAGTTTTTCGTCGAGCGCTTGATCGAGTATAGCGCCCGGCACAGGGAGTTGGCCGGATGAATGGCCACGCCATGTACACGGCGGTGGCCGCACAGGGCGATGACGATTTGGTGACGCGCTACGCCTCTTTGGTCAAACGCATCGCCCACCATTTGGCCAGCCGGTTGCCGGCCAGTGTCCAGCTTGAAGACTTGATCCAGGCCGGTATGATCGGCCTGTTAGAGGCAGCGCGGCAGTACGATGCAGGGCAAGGTGCGAGCTTTCAAACCTATGCAGGCATTCGCATCCGTGGCGCGATGCTCGATGAGATGCGGCGGCTCGACTGGACGCCCCGCTCAGTTCACCGTAAGGGGCGTGAGGTGGCTGAGGCCGTGCGGCAGATCGAGCACGAGACTGGGCGTGATGCGCGTGATCACGAAGTGGCTACGGCGATGGGTATCACGGTTGCTGAGTATCATAGTATTCTGCAGGACGTATCGACAGCCCGGGTCTTCAGTATCGATCAGGAGGATCCGACCACGGGTGAGGTCCACGAGCCGCAGGGTCATGAGCCGGGGCCTTTGGCGATCTTGCAGGGTGAGGCGTTCCAGGCCGAGTTGGCTGAGGCCATCCGCGAGTTGCCGGAACGGGAGCGCCTGGTCATGGCTTTGTATTACGATGAAGAGCTGAATTTGCGCGAGATTGGAGAAGTTCTTGGGGTTTCGGAGTCGCGAGTGAGCCAGATTCACGGACGCATCATGATCAAGCTGCGCAACCGGTTGGCTGACTGGACCCGCGAGATTCAAGAGCGAACGGCGTAACCAGGCCTCGGAATTAGGGGGGCGATGTGGCAGCGGATAAGAATATGAAAATCCTCGTCGTGGATGATTTCTCTACGATGAGGCGGATCATTAAGAACCTATTACGGGAACTGGGCTACAACAACACGGTTGAGGCCGATGATGGCAACACCGCGCTGCCGGTACTGCAGAAGGGCGGGATCGACTTTCTGATCACAGATTGGAACATGCCAGGCATGACCGGCTTAGAGCTGCTGAAGCGGGTTCGCGCAGATGCCAACCTCAAGGATATGCCAGTTTTGATGGTCACGGCCGAGGCGAAGCGTGAACAGATCATGGAGGCGGCCCAGGCCGGTGTAAACGGTTACGTCGTCAAGCCGTTCACCGCCGCAACCCTGCGCGAGAAGATCGACAAGATCTTCGAGCGAGTAAACGCCGGGGGCGGAGGGTGAGCATGGCCTTAGAGAGCAGAGTCCCCGAGAACGCCGCCATGGAGGCGTATCGGACGGCTGCCCGGCAACTTCTTGAGTACGTCGATGCTGGAGATGCCGAGGGTGCACAGAGCGTTATCGACGATCTGACCCATCTGCGCGAGACAGAGCTGTTCCGTGAGCTCGGCACGCTGACGCGCGATCTGCACGAAGCCATTAAGGCGTTTCACTACGATGAGCGCTTGGCCGATATCACCGAGTCCGAGATCCCGGATGCGCGCGAGCGTCTCAATTACGTGATTACCATGACTGAACAGGCGGCGCACCGCACCTTAACGGTGATCGAGGAGAGCACGCCGCTCGTACAGTGGGTCGCCGATGAGGGGGCGCGGCTCGCCGAGCAGTGGCGGGCGTTTCGCCGGCGCGAGCTCGAAGTCGAGCAGTTCCGCGAACTCTGCCGCGAGCTTGATGAGTTTCTTGAGCATGTGCAAGAGAACGGGCAGCGGGTCACTTCGCAGCTCAACGAGGCGTTGATGGCTCAGGATTATCAGGATCTTACCGGGCAAATTATCCGGCGGGTGATCGCCTTGGTCGAGGAGGTTGAGGGGAACCTGGTGCAGTTGGTGCGCATCTCCGGACAGCGCATGGTCGATGATCCACAGCGCGATGAGCGGCGCCAAGCCCAAGCGGATGCCCGGATGCAGCAGGGTGAGGGGCCAGCGGTGCCCGGCAGTGGTCAAGAGGGGGTGGTCAGCGGCCAAGACGAGGTCGACGATCTGCTTTCTAGTCTTGGCTTCTAGATTCCCGGCGCGGAGTCACCGGGGTAGCCCCCGCTAACCTCCGGTTGTCTCGGCGCCCGGTGGTGTGACCGGCGGCGCTGATGCCTCACGGCGGTGTGCATCCGCGAATCACGACAGCACAACTTTGCGGGAGGCCCACGCATGGCCATCGATCTCGACGACGATATTGTCCAGGACTTTCTGGTTGAATCCAGGGAGATTCTCGAGCGCCTGGGTAGTCAGCTCGTGGATCTGGAGCAGCGCGGCGACGATAAAGATCTCCTTAACTCGATCTTCCGCGGTTTTCACACCATCAAGGGTGGTGCCGGGTTCTTGGGGCTGAACGCGTTGGTCGAGGTTTGCCACCGGACGGAAGACATCTTTAACCTGCTGCGCAATGGGGAAAAGCAGGTCTCAGCTGACTTGATGGACACGGTGTTGCGGGCGCTTGATGTGGTCGTCGAGCAGTTCGGTCAAATCGAGAATGGCCAGGAGCCGCAGCCAGCCCCCGCTGATCTCTTGAGTGTGCTCGATCAACTCAAACAGCCCGATGGCGCCGCCAGTGGTGCGCAGAGTGTCGCCAGCAATAGTGGCGCTAAGAGCTCCCCCCTCTCTGATCCCGATCTCGATCAACTGCTGAGTGAAGAGGAGCAGCGGACTGCCTCGGGAGCGGGCGGGGCGGCTGAAGACGGCTCGGGTGCGCCACACGGTGGCGGCGATGAGATCACCGATGAGGAGTTTGAACAGCTGCTCGATGAGCTGCATGGGAAGGGGCGGCACGCTGGCCGGCCGCCGGCAGTCGAGGCCGCCGAGGGGCGGGCGGCGGAGATCGAGCACGCTGCGGCGAGCAGCGATGAGATCACCGAAGAGGAGTTCGAGCAGCTGCTCGATACCCTCTATGGGCCAGGGGCTGCGCCCGGCCGGAATGGAGCGCCAGTTGGTACCTCAGAGACGGCGACCACCGGGCCATCACTGGCTGCTGCAGCGGAAGAGGTGGAGGATGCGTCGGGGGCGGACCCTGCTGCGCAGCCCGCTGAACGACCTGCTGCGGCCCCTGTGACCCCATCGGCACAGGCGGCAGAGAGTCGCACCGCGGGCGATGCTGCTGGGGGTAATGCTAACAACGGTGCCGCCGGTGCTGGGGGGGGTGGCGGCGGCCGGGGCGGTGGCGGCAGCGGCAAGACAAACGGTAAGGCAAGCGGCGATGCCGGCGGAGGCAGCGCTGCAAAGACCGAATCCTCAGTTCGAGTCGATACGGCGAAACTCGATGAGATCATGAATCTCGTTGGCGAGCTCGTTTTGGTGCGGAATCGTCTGTCGAACTTGCGCGATGTCTTTGAGGACGATCGCATGGGGCAGGCGGTGAGCGATCTTGAGCTGGTCACTTCGGATCTGCAAAGCGCGGTCATGAAGACGCGCATGCAGCCGATCAAAAAGGTCTTTGGCCGCTTCCCGCGAGTAATCCGTGACTTGGCCCGACAGCTGCAGAAAGAGGTGCGCCTGGAGACCCAAGGCGAGGAGACCGACCTCGATAAGAACATGGTCGAGGCGCTGGCCGATCCGATGGTCCACTTGGTGCGCAACGCCGTCGATCACGGCGTCGAGTATCCGCACGAGCGCGAGGCGGCCGGTAAGCCGCGCGAGGGTACGGTCACGCTGGCCGCTGAGCAGGAGGGCGATCACATCCTCCTGATCATCGCCGATGATGGCCGCGGTATGGATGCCGGTAAGCTGCGCGAGTTGGCGGTACGCAAGGGGCTGATGGATCAAGAGAGCGCTTCCCGGCTCGACGATAAAGAGGCGTTTAACCTGATCTTCCATGCAGGGTTTTCGAGCAAGGAGGAGATCAGCGACGTCTCGGGGCGTGGGGTCGGCATGGATGTGGTTAAGAATAGCCTGGCGAAGCTCAACGGCACCGTTGATATCGACTCCGAGCTCGGGCGGGGCACCGTGATGCGGATCCAGTTGCCGCTGACCCTGGCGATCTTGCCGACGCTGATGGTCAAGATCTCAGGGCGTAAATTTGCCCTACCGATGTCAGTGGTCCGCGAGATCTTCGAGATCAACGATGTGCGCACCAGCGTCGTTAACAATCGGCTGGTGGCGTTGGTCCGTAACAAGGCGATGCCGCTCTTCTTCCTGGAGCGCTGGCTCCACCAAACCGGCGAACCGGTGCTGCGCACCAAGCACGAAATGGCGCCGGTCGCTAGCAATGGCGATGGCAACGGCAGCGGCGACGAGGCTGAGGATGAGCGGCAGGTCATTACGGTGATTGTCGGCAATCAAGCCGTCGGTTTCGTCGTCGATGAGGTCATCGGCCTTGAGGAGGTGGTGATCAAACCACTCGGTGCTCTACTCCACGGTTTGCCTGGGCTTGCAGGCTCGACGATCACCGGCGATGGGCAGATTGCCCTGATCGTTGACATCCCAAGTTTGATCAAGGCGCACGGGAGCCGTCTCTAGCGGCGCGCTTTGTCGGTGCATGCATGTGCGGTGCGCGCGGTGAGCTGCACCGTTTAGCGCGGTGCGTCGGCGCGTGAGCATGGCTACTGCGGCGACCTCCGGGGGCAGAGGAGATGGGGATTGAGCATTCGTGTGCTGGTTGTCGATGACTCCGGCTTTTTTCGGCGGCGTATTCGCGCCATGGTCGAGTCGCACCCGCAGCTTCACGTCTGTGGGGAGGCGGCGAACGGGCGGGAGGCGATCACCTTAACGGAGCGCCTCTGTCCCGATGTGATCACCATGGACATTGAGATGCCTGAACTCGACGGCATCTCGGCTGTGCGTCAAATCATGCGCCGGCGTCCCACCCCGGTTTTGATGTTCTCATCGCTGACCTACGATGGCGCCAAGGCTACCCTTGAGGCGCTCGAGGCCGGCGCCTCCGACTTCATCCCCAAGCGTTTTGCCGATATCTCCGGCGATATGGCCCAAGTTCAGCGCCAGTTCTGCGAGCGGCTGGTCGAGCTCGGTGGTGGCGCACGCGGCGGCGGGCGGCGCCAAGGAGAGGCAGCGGCGGCGGCCGCCGCCGGTAGCAGTCCGCACGAAAGCTCACACGAAGACGAGCACTCTTCCCCGCGGAGAGCCGTGCCGCCGAGCAGTGAGCGGGCTCGCGGCGGGGAGCGAGGTGCGCAGCGTTCGCCGCACGGAGCAGCCGCTGCACCCGGCGGCGGTGCAGCGGGTAGGGGGGGCGCACGCGCTGCCGGTTCGTCGGTCACGGATCCGAGCGTGGATCGGGGCGCAGCGGCGCAGCGCAGTGGCGCGGTGCTTCCCGAGGCGGGACGGCGGGCGGCGCACGTCAGCACCCGGACGGGGGCGCGAGCGGCTCCGCGGGTCGCCGATTTGGAAGTGGTCGTGATCGGCTGTTCGACCGGCGGGCCGGTCGCCCTACAGCGGGTCTTAACGGTGCTACCGGCGAGTTTCCCGTTGCCGATTCTGGTCGTGCAACACATGCCGGCCTCCTTTACTCCGGCCTTCGCCGAGCGGCTCAATGAGCTGTGTCAAGTGCGTGTGCGCGAGGCGCAGGATGGCGATTTACTGGTGCCAGGGGAGGTCTTAATCGCCCCCGGTGGCCGTCATATCGGGGTCCGCGGGCGCGGTGGGGCGCTTAGCGTCTACAGCTATGAGGGGCCTTCCGAGCACCACTACAAGCCGAGCGTCGATATCGCCTTCAGCGAAGTGGCGCGGGCGGCTCCGGGGCGGGTGCTCGGGGTCGTGCTGACCGGCATGGGGGCCGATGGCGCTAAGGGAGCGCGGGTGCTCAAGGAGGGGGGGTCGTGGGTGTGGAGTCAAGATGAGGCGAGCAGTGTGATCTACGGTATGCCGGCGGCGGTGGCCAAGGCAGGACTCAGCGATCAGGTGCTGGCGCTCGATCAGGTCGGGCGTGAGCTTGCGCGCTTACGCTGAGGCGGGAGCGGTATCGTGATGCGGATATGGACGGTGGCCAACCAGAAAGGGGGGGTCGGGAAGACCACCCTGGTCACCGCGCTTAGCGGGTTGCTGGCGCAGCGTGGCCATTCTGTCTTGATGGCCGATCTCGATCCGCACGGCTCCTTGACCAGTTATTTCGGTTACGACCCCGATGGGGTTGAGCCGAACCTCTACGACCTCTTTCGCCACCCCGAGCGCCCCCCGCCGCGCGAAGTGGTTCACCCGACTGCGGTCGATGGTCTCTATCTGTTGCCCGCCTCGACCGCCTTGGCCACATTGGACCGTCAGCTTGGCACCCGCAAGGGGATGGGGCTGGTGCTGCGGCGCGGCCTGCAGACGCTGGCCGCCGACCGTTTTGAGTATACCTTGCTCGATTGCCCGCCTATGCTCGGGGTGCTTATGATCAACGCCTTGGCTGCTTGTAACCGCTTGGTCATCCCGGTGCAGACCGAGTTTTTGGCGCTCAAGGGGCTTGAACGGATGGTCCACACCTTGGAGATGATGCAGCGCTCACGCACCCGTCCGCTGCCCTATACGATCGTCCCAACCCTCTACGATCGGCGAACCCGGGCGGCCCAGCGTGCCCTTGAGGAGTTGCGTCAGCGCTACGGGCGGCACATTTGGGGCGGGGCGATCCCCGTCGATACCCAGTTTCGCGAAGCCAGCCGCGATGGTCTACCCTTGACCGTCCAGTTGCCGTGGTCACGCGGCAGTATCGCGGTTCGTAAGTTGCTCGATGTCCTGATTAAGCAGGAGCGGGCGGCGGGCCAGGAGGAGATCGGCGATGGCTAAAAGACGGCCGCCAATCACCGAGCAACACCCTCGCCAGGAGTGCGGGCCGGAGAGCCTAGGGGGTGGCCCAGGGG
>NZ_NRRN01000043.1 GCF_016583625.1 Halorhodospira abdelmalekii
GCCGGCACTCCTTGGTAGCGCCCGCCCCTGGGAACGCCGGCGTCCCCGTCGGCATTCTTTTTTCCCCGCTTTCCCCGCTTTCCCCGCTTTCCCCGCTTAAATGTTGCTGCTCTGACGCGTGACATCGACCTTCAACTGCAACCGCTCCCCCGGCTGCAGGTAGCGCTCGGCGGAGACGTTGTTCCAGCGCTTGATGTCGCGCACGCTGACATTGAAGCGCTGCGCGATGCGGGCGAGCGAGTCGCCGCTGCGCACGGTGTAGGTGACCGCTTGCAGCCGCTCGTTCGGCTGGTTGCCGCCGGCGCCACTGCTGGCTTGAACGAGCCCGCCGCTGCCGCTGGCCCCGCTGACCCAAACCACCAACGTCTGCTGGGGGCGCAGAGTGTCGCCTGGGGCCATGCCGTTCCATGCGGCGAGCTCGCGGACGCCGACGTTGTACCGCCGGGCGATCCCCCAAAACGTCTCACCGCTCTGTACGACGTGCTCGCGGCGCTGTCCGGTGCGGTTGCGCTGCTGCAGGCGTTGCAGGCGGTTGGCGGCACTGAGCGCGTACTCCCCCTCGGGGCGGCTGGAGGTCGGCACATAGAGGTGATCACCAGCGCGCAGCATATCGCCGTTAAGATCGTTGATCTGGCGCACCAGATCGACACTGACGTTGTACTGGCGGGCGATGTGGCTCAGGGTCTCACCGGAGCTCACCTCATGGCGGCGCCACTCGACGAAGTCGTCCGGATCCTTCTCGGCCAGCGCCTCCTCGAAGCGCTCGGCGTTCTCCTTGGGCAGCACGAGTCGGTGCGGGCCGTCGGGTGCGGTCGCCCAGCGGTTGTAGCCGGGGTTGAGGGTATAGAGCGTTTCCATCGACAGGTCAGCCAGCTCCGCGGCTAAGCCGAGGTCGATCTGCCGGCCGACATCGACGATGCGGATATGCGGCTCGTTCGGGATCGTCGGCAGGCTGACACGATAGGTCTGCGGGCGCTCTAAGATGTCGCGGAGGGCCAAGATTCGCGGCACATAGGCCATCGTCTCGGCTGGCAAGCGCAGGCTCCAGTAATCGGTCTCCTGGCCAGCGTTCGCAGCCCGCCGCTGTGCCGCCCGCACAGTGCCTTGTCCGGCGTTGTAAGCGGCCATGGCCAGCAGCCAGTCGCCGTCGAACATCTCGGCCAGCGACTCCAGGTAGTCGAGCGCGGCGGTGGTGGCGGCTACCCAATCGCGGCGGCCGTCGTACCAGTAGGTCATCTCCAGGCCAAAGGCCTGGCCAGTGCTCGGGATGAACTGCCAGATCCCTGCAGCTTGGCCGTGCGAATAGGCGAAGGGACGAAAGGCGCTCTCGACGATGGCTAGGGCGACCAGCTCCGTTGGCATGTCGCGCTGCTCGATCTCCTCAACGATGTGGTAGAGATACGGCTCGGCGCGTTGTGCCAGTGCGTTAAAAAAGGCCTCGCGGCCGGTGAAGATCTGCCGTTGCTCACGGATGCGCCGGTTATCGAGCTCTGGCAAGGCGAAGCCGTGGCGAATCCGCTCCCAGAGATCGTCGGGGCGAGCGTCGGGATCGCCAGGGAGGGCGGCGGTGAAGTCTATGGGTTGATCAATGTCGTTCTGTGCTTGCCGCGCCGTTACCCCGACACGAGCTCCGGGGTCTCCCGCATCGCCCAGTGCGGCGGCGAGCGCATCGCGATCGAGCGCCTCGATCCACTCGGCATGCGCGCGCTCCTCGGTACCCTTTTGCTCCGCCGCCGTCGAGCTGCTGCCGTGCGCGCCCAAAGTGGCACAGCCGCCAAGGCTCGCTGTCGCGGTGGCGCCCAGCAGCGTGAAACCGAGAACTCTCCAATTGATCCCCACGGTATGCGCTCCCCCTCGGTTAATCGCGCTGTTCCGGTCTCGCTGTTCCGGTTTTGCTGTTCTGGTCTTTGTCTTTGCTTATGGTCGTGGCTTATGTTCGTGTTCAGCCGCTGTTCGTGTTCAGCCGCTCAGCTCAGGCTTGGTCTTTCCAGCGGCGCAACGCCGCGAAGGTCTCGACCCCGGCGCTGATGTTCGGGTCGCCGGCCCACTGCCGCGCGGCGGCTACCACCTCGGCCCGTTCGGTGCGCAGAAAGGGATTGGTCGCGAGCTCCTCGCCGAGTGTCGCCGGCAGCGTCGGCTGTCCCTGTGAGCGCAGCTCGCGGGCGTGCGCTAGACGCGCCTGCAAACGGGCATTGTCCGGCTCGATGCGACAGGCGAACTCCAGATTCTTGACGGTGTACTCGTGCCCGCAACAGAGCTGTGTAGCCTCCGGCAACGCCGCGAGGCGCTGCAGCGAGGCGTGCATCTGCGCCGCGCTCCCCTCGAAGAGACGCCCGCAGCAGCCGGCAAAGAGGCTATCCCCGCTAAAGAGCAGCCCGCGCCATAGGTAGGCGAGGTGACCGGCGGTGTGCCCCGGGACGCCAAGCACCTCCACGGTGCCGAGCCCGTCGAGTTCGATCCGGTCGCCGTCGCCGACCGGATGATCGACCGCGGCAATGGTCTCATTGGCGGGACCGTAGACCGGCGCTCGATAGCGCTCTGCGAGCTCAGCGGCACCCCCGGTGTGGTCAGGGTGGTGGTGAGTGAGTACAATCGCCGCCACCGTGCAGTCCGTTTGCTCCAGTCGGGCGACGACCGGTCCGGCCTCGCCGGGGTCTACAACAAAGACGCGCGCCTGCTTACTCGCCGGCGCAATCCAGGCATAATTGTCGCTCAGCACGGGCTGTGGAAATGCGCTGTTCATGGCGCAGGATCCTACACTGCTCAAAGGGTTGACGCAAACACTTAAAGTAGATTCCCATTTAATCTACCGCTTTGAGGGCTGTTGTCAAATGGCACAGAGTGGGAGAGGGGCGGGCGGGCGGTCGCTGCAACAGTTGCAGGCGTGGTATCGCACCCCGCTGGGTCAGAGCGTTGCCGAAGCCGAGCGGCGGGCATTGAGTGAAGCGTGTGGCGCCCTGCTCGGGGGCGATCTGCTTATCCTCGGTCCCCTCCCTGGTGCGCTCGCGTTACCGTCTACGGTCCGGCCGTGGCGGGCGCTGACGATACCGGGCTGCGCTGAGGCCGATCTTATCGTCGATCTAGAGCAGTTGCCCTTTCGCAGTGCCTCACTCTCCGGGGTGGTCCTGGTCCACCTGCTAGAGCTCTGCGACGAGCCGCAGCTCTTGTTGCAGCAGGTCCAGCGGCTTTTGCGCCCGGAGGGACGGCTGCTGGTGCTCAGCTTTAACCCCTTGAGTCTGTGGGGGGCAGTGCGTCTCTACGGCGACTGGTCCGGAGGCGAGCCGCCGTGGTGCGGGCGGCAGTGGTCGGCCTCGGGGATCGCTGTGCGGCTGCGGCGCTTGGGGTTTGGCGAGATCGAGGTGCGCTTCTCCTGTTACCGGTTGCCGGTCGAGCAGCAGCGGTTGCGCGCCCGCCTGGAGCGCTGGGAGACCGTCAGTGGCCGCCTCGGGCGGGTCACGGCGGCGGTCCAGTTGACAGTCGCCGATCGGCGCGAGCCGGCGCGGTTAGGCGCTGTGGGCAGTGCGCGCGAGCTCTGGGGGCGCCGCGCCGCCGGTGTAGCGTCGCCGCGCTGAGCACTCAGCTAACCAGAGAGGAGCGGTGGGTATGGCCACGGCGACTGAACACGCGAACGAACACGCGAACGAACACGCGACTGGACCCAGCACCGCCTGGCCGGAGGTCTTCGCCTTCACCGACGGCGCCTGCCGGGGCAATCCCGGCCCAGGAGGCTGGGGGGTGTTGCTGCGCTATGAGGCCACAGCGCAGCGCGACGAGTCGGGCGGCGAACGGCCTGAGCGGCGTGTGCGCGAGCGTGAGTTTTGGGGCGGCGAGCGGCAGACGACCAACAACCGCATGGAGTTGACTGCCGCGATTCGTGCCTTGGAGGCGCTCAGGCGTCCCTGCCGAGTGGTGGTGACGACCGACTCGGAGTATCTGCGTCGCGGGATTACCGAATGGATGGCCGCCTGGAAGCGCCGCGGCTGGCGCACCGCAGCCCGTAAGCCGGTCAAAAACCAAGATCTCTGGCAGCAGCTCGACGAACTGACCCGGCACCATCAGGTCGAGTGGCGCTGGGTGCGCGGCCACTCCGGCGATACGGATAACGAGCGGGCCGACGCCCTGGCCAATCGCGGCGTCGACGAACTCGATACGGCGGCTGGGCCACACTGAACAAGAGAAGAGAGAGGTAGGATGTGAATAAGACGGAGCTTGCGAAGAAGGTGGCGAAAGAGACCGGGCTGGCCCAGCGCGATGCGGCAGCGGCGGTCAATGCCGTCTTCAGCGGCATCGAGGAGACCCTGGCCAGCGGTGAAGATGTCTCGATCCTCGGCTTCGGACGGTTTGCGTTGGTCGCACGACCGGTGCGCCAAGTGCGCAATCCGCAGAGCGGCGCACTTATCGATATCCCGGCCGGTCTGAACGTCCGCTTCCGGGTGGGGGCGGGGTTAAAGCGCGCGGTCGATCATTGAGTGCGGTGTCGTACGGTGTGGCTGGCTGTGGCGTGGCTGGCAGTCGTCTGTCGGCGTGTGCCGCACCGAAAGAGTGCGCGCCTCGAGAGCATGCACCACTATGGTGCGAAAATGCGGGGGCCGGGCGATAGCCGAGCCCTGCTCGAGCCCTGCTCGGGTTGGCGCACCGACGCCGCGAGCTCCCCAAAATGGGGCGCAAGTGAGGCACAGCGGCGCGGGAATGGGGCGCAGTGGGGCCGCCTCGACGAAATGGCATAGCTATTGCAAAAGGTGACTTGAGCCCCGGCACTGTGCGGGGATGCTAAATCGACCATTCGCCTACTATTCGCCAATTCGGAGGTGCCGCCCCATGGCAACAACGGCCCAAGACGTCGTCAAGATGATCCAAGAGCAGGGCGTTAAGTTCGTCGACCTGCGCTTCACCGACACCCGCGGCAAGGAGATGCACGTTACCCTCCCGGTCAATCAGGTCGATGAGGGGTTGTTCGAGGACGGCAAGATGTTCGACGGCTCCTCGATCGAGGGCTGGAAGGGGATTCAAGAGTCCGACATGATCATGCTGCCGGAGGCTTCGACGGCGGTCCTCGATCCCTTCACCGACGAGCCGACCCTGAACCTCGTCTGCGATATCCTTGAGCCGAGCACGCTGCAAGGCTATGAGCGCGATCCGCGTTCGGCGGCGAAGCGCGCCGAGGCCTACCTCGCCTCGACCGGCATCGGTGACACCGCCCTCTTCGGGCCGGAGCCCGAGTTCTTCGTCCTTGACGATGTGCGCTGGGGCGCGAGCATGGGCGGGGCCTTCTACGAGATCGACTCGCAAGAGGCCGGCTGGAACTCCGAGCGCGTCTACAAAGACGGCAACATCGGCCACCGCCCCGGCGTGAAGGGCGGCTACTTCCCGGTGCCGCCGGTCGACTCGCTGCACAACATCCGCGGCGCCATGTGTCTGGCCATGGAAGAGATGGGCCTGCGCACCGAGGTCCACCACCACGAGGTCGCCACCGGCGGTCAGTGCGAGATCGGCACCGCCGCCAACACCCTCGTGCGCCGTGCCGATGAACTGCAGATCCTCAAATACTGCGTCAAGAACGTCGCCCACGCCTACGGCAAGACGGCCACCTTCATGCCCAAGCCGCTCGTCGGCGACAACGGCAACGGCATGCACGTCCACCAGTCGATCGCCAAAGGCGGCAAAAACATCTTCAGCGGCGATGGCTACGCCGGGCTCTCCGATGAAGCGCTCTACTACATCGGCGGTATTCTCAAGCACGCCCAGGCGATCAACGCCTTCGCCAACGCCTCGACCAACAGCTACAAGCGTCTGGTCCCCGGCTTCGAGGCCCCCGTCCTGCTCGCCTACTCAGCGCGCAACCGTTCCGCCTCGATTCGGGTTCCCTACGTCTCCAACCCGAAGGGGCGGCGGATCGAGGTGCGTTTCCCCGACTCGACCGGCAACCCCTACTTCTCCTTCGTCGCTATGCTGATGGCCGGCCTCGACGGCATCCGCAACAAGATCCACCCCGGCGAGGCGATGGACAAAGACCTCTACGACCTGCCGCCGGAAGAGGAGAAGGACATCCCGAAGGTCGCCTTCCAGCTCGATCAGGCGCTTGAGGCGCTCGACCAAGACCGCGAGTTCCTCAAGCAGGGCAACGTCATGTCGGATGATCTGATCGACGCCTACATCGAACTGAAGATGGAGGAGGTCACGCAGCTGCGCATGACCACCCACCCGGTCGAGTTCGATATGTACTACAGCGTCTGAGGAACCTGACGGGACCGCGGCGCGTATGGGGGCGGATTTCCAATCCGTCCCCACTCCTTTTGCACTCCTTTTGTGATCTTACCCGGGCGGGCCAGCGCGACGTACCGCAATAGCTGCTATACTCCGCAGCGGGGCAGTGGTGGGGCAGCGCTGACTGCTGCGCGCGCAGCGCGTGTGGCCGGCGTACCGAGACGGATGTGCAGATGTGGGCAGAGTAAATCGTCAGCAGAGCGTCCTCGTTGCTGCGTTCGCAGCGGCCGCTGCTATGGGATCGGGGGAAGTTACTGCTGGAGGGTGGGGCCATTTAGACCTCGACCACCACGGCTACATCGGTCTGCAAGCCAGTACCAACGAGTATCGCATCCGCCCGGGCGGCGAGTGGGTCGGTGACGCCGATCCGAATGCCGTTCTACTCCGCGCTGGCGCTCACGCCAACCGCTTTCTCTCTATTGAGGCGCGTCTCGGGACCGGTCTCAGTGAGGGCGAGGGCGATGAGGTTGACGTTGAACTCGGCACTTTTTACGGCCTCTACGGCCGTGGTCACCTGCCAGTCATCGGCGACTGGGCCTCTCTCTATATCGTCGTCGGCTATACGCGCAGCGAACTGACACTCCGCTTCGCTGAAGAGCTGGACCATTTGCCGGAGACGGTGAGCGAGAAAGGCTTCTCGCGGGGGGTCGGAGTCGATCTCTATATCACCCGCCGCATCGGCTTGAATGCTGAGTATATCGAGTACTTCGACGAACACGACGCTGAGCGTGACCACCGCCTCCACGCAATTGGTTTCGGCGTGATCGGGGTTTTCTAGTCGGTCGCTGAATAGGTCTCCCCCCAACAATGTCTGTCATTGCACACGCTAGCTGCAAAAAGGGACTTTCTCCGCCGCAAGTGATGGCCGGCAACGCCGGTATGAGCACCGGCATGGCAGGTGCTGCGAGGTCGCTGCTGGTGCTCGTGGTGGTTGCGGGGTTTGGTGCGGCTCTTCTGTTGGCGGGCTGCTTCGACGATACGGACGGCTTGAGCACGAGCGCGCAGGGAGCAGGAGAGGCCGATGGCGAGGGGGTGTTACCACGGTTAGGTAGTGTCGATGACGAGGGTCACTTCCACGACGGTCAGCTTCAGCTTGATCTCGATACGATTGCCTACGGGGCGCGGGTCGGCGTCAGTGCGCGATTGATTGATGCAGAAGGCGAGCCGATCACCGAAGAGGGGCAGTGGCAGGGGCGTCTTACCTCGCCATGCCTGGAGGATGAAAGGGCCGAGGTGGTTTCGCCAGTTACCTTTGTCAGCGGCGATGTGGGAGCTACCTATCAGGCAGACGGCTGCGTCGGCAGCGATCGGCTCGAATTCACCCTTGAGCATCCGGACCACGGTGAAATTAGTGCTGAGGCCGAATTGACGGTTTTGCCAAGGGTGGCTGGTTCTTTGAGTTTTGTCGAGGCTGACCCTCACCACCTCTCGCTGAAGGGGATGGCTGGCTTGCAGCCTCAGACCGCGCGGGTCACCTTCCGATTGACCGATCGTGATCGAGAGCCGATTGAGGGGCGAGAGGTAGAGTTTACGCTGAGTACCACGGTTGGCGGAACACGGCTACTTATTGCCAGCGACCGCACCGATGCCAACGGATTGGCAAGCACAACTGTGCAGTCGGGTTCCGTAGCGACACCGGTGCGAGTTCAGGCCCGCGTTGCCAGTCTTGAGCGCCATGGCCAAACGGAGAGCGATCTCTACGGACAATCGGAGCAGTTGTGGATCAGTACCGGTATTCCCGAGGAACAGGGCCTATCGATCTCCGTCGATGTGCGAAACCCACACGCCTGGGAGGTCGATGGCACCGAGGTGACGGTAACGGCTCGTGCCCGTGATCGATTCTCTCACCCAGTAATTGACGGTACGACGATCTCCTTCTCTGCCGAGGGCGGGCGCATTGAGCCGAGTTGCCAAACGGTCCACGGCACCTGTTCAGTGACGTGGACGAGTCAAAATCCACGCCCGGTCTTTGGCAGCGAGGAGCGCCGAGGGCGTGTCTCAATTTTGGTCTACGCCATCGGCGAGGAGAGCTTCATCGACCGCACCGGCGATGGCCGCTTTGGCACCGTAGAGGCCGGTTTCGGGGGGTGTTCCCGCGAGGAGTGGGAAGACTACCGTGGCGGGGCTGGCGACTCCGGGAGTTGCGGTTGGCTCGATACTGGTGAGCCGTTCCGCGACGATAACGAGAACAGAGCGTACGATCCGGGCATCGACGGCTTCTTTTTTGACTTTAACGAAAACGGTCGTTATACGCCACCATCGGGATTTTTCGACGGGCTTCTCTGTGAGGGTAGCGCGCGTTGCGGGGAGCGCTTTGCGCCGATCGGCTACAATACAGTGATCGTGATGTCCTCATCGGAACTCGAAGTTACTGCCGGAGAATTTAATTGGACCGAATGGGATGTCAGCACCAGAGGCCGTGCCATTACTGTCACGGTCCAAGATATAAACGGCAACGCTCCCCCCGTCGGCACGTCGGTGGCACTGAACCTAGAATCTCCGCGCCACTCTGGCCATACACCCTTTAGACTCATCGGCGCCAGTTCCGTGGAGGTCGGGGGCGGGAGCACAGAGCCCTTCGAGCATACGTTCACGTTGGGTGGCACCGGTGACGAGACGATGGCTGAACTGGTCATCACCGCCCCCGATAGCCGGGTGCGTCAGCGCTCCTTTACCATCGTGCCTTAGGTGAGCGACACGCCTCATCGCAACGCTCACATGCGCAACGCATAAGCCTGAGCTGCATCGACGCCTACCCAGAATCCAGGACATAAGGCCCAGAACCGAAAGAACCGGAGACTCACTGCATCAATGCTGCGAAAAAAGATCCGCATCGGCGATTTGCTGATTGAGCAGAAGTTAATCACCCAAGAGCAGCTTGACCAAGCCCTTGCCGCACAGAAGAAGAGCGGCCGTAAGCTCGGTCGACAGCTGATTGAGCTCGGGATGATCTCCGAAGATCAGATGATCGATCTGCTCTCCGGGCAGCTCAACGTCGCCAAGGTCGACCCTTACACCTACCGCGTCGACCCACAGATTGCCGCGAAGCTCCCTGAGACATTGGCGCGTCGCTTCCGCGCTGTGCTGTTGGACGAGAACGAGCGCGGCTACCTCGTTGCGCTGGCCGACCCGAGCGACCTCTTCGCCCACGACGAGATCGCCCGGGTCCTTGATAAACCGATCGATATCGCCATCTGTCGCGAAGACAGCTTGATGCGGACGCTCGATACGGTCTACCGGCGCACCGCCGAGATCAGCAGCCTCGCCGAAGAACTCGGTGAGGAACTCGGTCGTGAGGACGATATCGACCTCTCGACGCTACCGGTCGGCGAGGATCAGTCGGGGGCGCCGGTCGTCCGTCTGCTGCAGTCGATCTTCGAGGACGCCGTCCAGGTCGGTGCCTCCGATATCCACATCGAACCCGACGAGCGGGCACTGCGCATCCGCCTGCGGGTCGACGGGGTGCTGCAAGAGCAAGTAGTGCCGCAGAAGAATATCCTCTCGGCCCTCGTCTCCCGTCTTAAATTGATGTGTGGGCTGAATATCTCCGAACGTCGTCTACCGCAAGATGGCCGTTTTCAGGTGCGCGTGAAGGGGCGCAGCATCGACGTGCGTCTGGCCACCATGCCGGTGCAGCAAGGCGAGGCGGTGGTGATGCGCCTGCTTGACCACTCTAACGCGGTTAACTCCCTCGATCAGGTTGGCATGCCCAAGCCCTTTATCGAGCGCTTCCGCAAGCTGCTAACAAGCCCTAATGGGCTGATCCTTGTCACCGGTCCGACCGGCTCCGGTAAATCGACGACGCTCTATGCGGCGCTGAGCGAAATCAATACTGCCGGGGTCAAGATCATCACCGTCGAAGACCCGGTCGAGTATCGTGTCTCGCGCATCAACCAGGTGCAGGCGCGCGAAGAGATCGGGCTGACCTTTGCCCGCGTGCTGCGCACCATTCTGCGGCAAGATCCCGACATCATCATGATCGGTGAGATGCGCGATGAAGAGACGGCACAGATCGGCTTGCGGGCGGCGGTGACCGGCCACCTGGTCTTCTCGACGCTGCACACCAACGACTCGATTGCCACCGTCAACCGCCTCCTCGATATGCAGGTCGAGTCGTACATGCTCGCCGCCGCACTGCGCGCCATCATCGCCCAGCGCCTGCTACGGCGGATCTGTACCGTCTGCCGCAAACCGCACGCCCCCGAGCCGCAGCAGCGGGCGTGGTTGCAAGGGGTGTTGGGTGAGGCGGCAGTGAACGATCTCCAACTCTACCGCGGCAGCGGCTGCCAAAACTGCAACCACACCGGCTACAGCGGTCGTATCGGTCTCTTTGAGATGCTGCTACCGACGCCGGCGGCGGTCGATGCGCTGCGGCGTGCCGATCAGTCGGCCTTTGCGCAAGCGTGTGAGCGCGATCCCCACTACCGACCGATGCTCTACTCGGCGCTCGACTACGCGCGCGAGGGGATGACGACCCTCGATGAGGTCTTCCGGGTGATTGGTGAGGTTGAAGCCGTGCCGTTTGATCCGGGTGGCTCAGGGGGGCCAGGTGGTTCAGGTGGTTCAGGTGGCTCAGGTGGTACCGATGCGAGTGGTACCGGTCCGGACGGTGCTGCTCCAAGTGGCGCGGGCAGCGGTGCTGGTGTGAGTAGCAGCAGCGGCGCGGCGGAGGCGGGCGAGCGCCCCGCTGGTCACGCTATTGCGCCGACGACCGGAACGGCACCGCCATCGACCGGTCTGCGCTTAGAGAGTCGTGATTAGCGATGCCGCGCTTTGAGTATCGCGGGCGTGACCGCAGTGGTGCCGAGACCAGCGGCGTGCTGGATGCGGCCTCGGAGGCCGCGGCCATCGATGAGCTGTTCGGCCGCGGGGTGACACCAACCACGCTACGCCCAGCGGCGGCCGGTGGTGGGGGCGGTGCACGTGGGGGTGGTGCGCAGGGGATGGAGGCGTTGCGCCGCCGCTTTCTGGAGCGGGCGGTTAAGATCGACGATCTGCTGCTCTTCATCCGTCAGCTCTATGCCTTGATCAAGGCCGGAGTGCCAATCATTCGGGCGCTCAATGGGTTGGCGGAGAATACCCGCAACGTCAAACTGCAGCGCGCCATTTATGAAGTCGTGGAGCGTCTGGAGGGCGGCTACTCGCTAGGGGATGCGATGGCGGCCAGTCCCGATGTCTTCCCCGGGCTGCTCGTCGCCATGGTCCGCGTCGGCGAAGACTCGGGCCGCTTGGAAGAGTCGCTGCTGCGCATGGCGGCGAACTTGGAGCAGGAACACAAAACGCGCATGCAGGTTAAGCAGGCGCTGCGCTATCCGAAGATCGTATTGGCGGTCATCGTGTTGGCGATTGTAGTGATCAATATTTATGTTATTCCCGCCTTTACGAGTGTCTTCGAGCGCTTTGATGCCGATTTGCCGCTGATTACCCGTGGTTTGATTGCCACCTCTAACTTCACCGCCGAGTACTGGTTTGTGATGCTGCTAAGTATCGGTGCAGTGGGGGTGGCGGTGCGAACCTATATCGCCACCCCCGATGGCCGCATACGCTGGGATCGGGGCAAGCTGCGCATTCCGGTCATCGGCGGTATTCTGCTTCGGGCGCTGCTGGCCCGATTTGCACGGACGCTCTCGATGGCGCTGCGCTCCGGCGTACCGGTCCTGCAGGCGCTCAGTTCCGTTGCTGCGACGACCGACAACGCCCACGTGAGTCGCGGCATTGAGCAGATGCGTGAGGGAATCGGCAGCGGCGAGGGGCTGCACCAAGTAGCGCGCGAGACCGGGCTCTTCACCGCTTTGGTGCTACAGATGCTGGCGGTGGGCGAGGAGACGGGGCAGATCTCCGATATGATGGACGAGGTCGCGGAGTTCTACGAACGGGAGGTGGCCGCCGATCTCGATAGCATCTCTTCCTATATTGAACCGGTCGTCGTTGGTTTTATCGGGGTGTTGGTCTTGTTATTGGCGCTCGGTATCTTTATGCCGATGTGGCAAATGGGGCAGGCGGCGTTGTAGGCTCTTGATGGGAAGGGGGGGCGAGGGTGTTGAGTGTTCGCAGCGCGGGGTTGCAAGTGTGGTGTCGGTGTTCGGCGAGTCGGTTACGGTGCGGTGTGGCGGGACGGCAGCAGGAGCGTCTAATCGGTGCGGAAACGATTCGAATACGGCGTAGCGGCACTCATCTTTGCAGCGCTTGCTATCGGCTATACGACAGTCTACCACTCGCTGTCGGCCACCGTTGAGCGGTACACCGTTGCAGCCAATCTCTCTGCGTTGGAGATGGCGGCGAATATGCAGATTGCTACCCGGCGCGTCGATGCTGGACCGGCGGTAGTGGAACTGGTTGCCTCTAGCAATCCCTTCGAGTGGTTGGATGAGCCGCTGGAGGAGTACTATGGTGCGGTGGCGAACTATCCGGCGGCGGCGGTCGAACTTCCGCCGGGCGGTTGGCTGTACGTCGAGGAGCGGCGGGCCATTCTCTATCGCCCGCTCTATCCGCGCCAGCTCGTAGGTGGAGTGCGTGGTGGTGGGCCAGAGCGAATTGAGTGGCAGTTAGAGCCGACGGGGCGGGGCGGTGTCAGTGCCGAGCCGGTGGTGCCGTATCGGTGGCGGGAGTGAGTGGGCGGGCTGAATCCTTAGAGCAATTTAACGAGTGTTACAATCAGCGCGGCTTGACCGAGCAACAGCGGCACCAGCCACTTGAGCAGATCGGCTTTGATCCGCACCACCTCGGTACGCAACTGCTCAATGTCGAGCTTCAACTCGGCGCGAAGCTGCTCGGTATCGGATTTGAGCTCGGCGCGAAGCTGCTCGGTATCGGACTTGAGTTCGGCGCGAAGCTGCTCGGTATCGGATTTGAGCTCGGCGCGGATCTGTTCGATCTCCTTCTGCAGCCGCAGCTCGGTCCCGCGCAAATCGGCGCGGATCTGTTCGATCTCCTTCTGCAGCCGCAGTTCGCTCTCGCGCAGGTGGGCCTGAGTGGCGAGGTCGGGCAGGTGCGGGTAGCGATCCTCAAGGCGTTCAAACGCCTCTGCGATTACCCGTGCCCGGGCGCGGTCATCGGGGGCAGAGGTTAACGCTTCGTAGAAGGCGACTGCCGAGGTCATGGCGACGGGCTCCAAGGGTCGGCGACGGTGCGTTTCGTTCAGCCGGAAAAAAAATTGTACCATGCGGGGACGGCCGTGAGGCGGTTCACTCCGCGGTTCACTCCGGGACGATGGCGTAGTGCTGTGGTGCGTGGTAAAACGGGGTGGTGGCAGATTTTATACATTCTATACGGTTGAGTTTGCGGCAACTGGGTGGCAACTGGCAACCGGGCAGCGCTGTGCAGCTGCGAGCGAGGGGGGGGCGGGTGATGCAGCGGCCTGCTCTTTGGTCATGGTGCACCTCCCCGTGTGTGAACTGTTTGATACGGTCACAATTCTGGGCTTTGATCATCCCTTCGTCCAAAACTATGAGAAAAATCCGGCTAAAATTCGGTGCAGCATTACATATCAGTCGGTTGGAGGTGGGGCGAAGTGCTGTAGCGGCAAGTAGACCGAACGATGATCACCACCGGTTTGGTGAGGCGGTGAGTGGATGTAATTAAAAATCGGCGTAGCTCCAAGTTGCGGTAGCACCGTTGACGCCGTTGCTGCCGCTGCCAAAAAAACCTGCACATCCATCAAGCCCGCAAGGCTGCATATTTATTCCGTCGGGATCATGCAAATTTTCTCCTGAATTATTGCTTCCCATGTAGCATGCGTTCGAAAACTGACTGTGCTTGTGTATGTTTTGAATATTACCTCTGACGCAGACCTGTGCATGCACTTGGTTCAAGTTGCCGCCGTAGTCAAAATTCCCGTCAATGACTAAAAAACGTTCATTAACGTAATCGCCGTGAAAGTGTGTTGCCGAGTTTGGGTGATTTCCTCCTGGGACGATGATTTTTTGGAGATTGGAATGAGTTCCCCAGGCTCCAGTAATATACTCCCACCCAGGCGGCGCACTTTCCGAAAAATCTTGCTCCCAATCTTCAATATCCTCCCAACTATTGCCGCTGCCCCCTGGAGCCCCTGGAGCCCCCCTATCCGCACAAAGCGCATGCCTGGCGCGGGCTGGGTTCCAGGAAGTGGCATTGGTGCCAACCCAACCGATGTACATATTTTCGTTTTCCCCACAAGCATTGGCTACTCCGCAAGGAGGATCGGTATCGGGCTCGTTTGGGTCGGTATTGGGCGCGATCATGCAGGCATGAAGATCGGGGGCAAGCTCAAAGTATGCTGAGGTTGAGCTTGCGTTAAATTTAGCAGACATCAAACGCGCACTCTCTGCCGCGTAAAATGCGCGCTCCGAGTCGACGCGGATAGAGGTGGCCTGCACCGATGAGGCCGCAATATGGGTGATGGCTGCGGAGGCAGCAGCGGCCAATACGATCAGGAAGATGGCAAGAATCAGTATTGAGCCTTGCTGCTTCTGCTTGTTTGGTTGTGATTTAGTCGCCATGGTAGTGTTTCCGTGTGCGCGAGCGAGGCGAAGCCGGAAGTGGCTGGTGGTTTGAATTATCGGCGGATCAGGATGCTTGTGCTTTTTTTATAAGATGGAGATTCGCTGCTTGCGGTTATGGTGCACAACTCATCTTCTCGTTTGAAAGTTATCGTTATGTTCTCTATTTTTGCGCTGCCCGTGCTGCCTGCGTTGCAAATTTCCTGACCCGAAATCTCTTGACCAGAGCGGACTTTACGAGCCACCATCTCCAGAACGTGATGCACGTCGGCCCGCTCAGTGTCCGTTTCGCTCATCATAAGCCACGCTTCCAGGAGGTTGGCAGCAGGGCGGGCGGCGAGCGCAGCGATGATTCCGAGTATGATAAGGACGACGACTAGCTCTATCAGCGTAAAGCCGCGAGCGTTTTTTCGTGTGGGGCCGGTCCCGGTCTTGGTGGTTCGGTTAGTCATTTTAATTTGGCGACGATATAGGTATATGCAAAATTATAGGGACAATGCTCTCACTGTTGTCGCTGATGGCAATTTTACAGTAGTCGTTGTCGTTGCTAATAGTGACGGCGAGTTTAAGGCTTTCTGGTTTGCAATGAGCAGATACAGATGAAGCTATGGTTTCGGAATTTTCACCGGCATCGGTATTGCAATCGAAAACCTCTCCATCTATACCGGCTCCATACTCCTTTATTATCCGCTCCGCGCAGGATCTGGCTTCATGCAGCCACTCTTCAGGGTCGTAGGAATGCTGGGCCATGAGTTGAAAACTGTTGATCAAAGCTGCCGAGAAGCCTACCGTCACAACTCCGATGACTACAATGGCGACAATGAGTTCTATGAAAGTGGCACCGGTTTGGGCTGTTTTTAAATGCATTTTATAGCCGCTCTATCCGTCCGGATTCTGTGACGCGAATCCGTGGAGCGCCGCTGATCTTGATGATAATGGTGTTTTCCTCTTCCACGCTTCCCTTTGGATATAGAAAATGGAAGGTGGTGGAAGAGCCGTCAATGGAGAGTTCCCTTTTCTGCCGATCTCTATCGGCACTGGTTATTGTGTGCCCACATTCCGGGTCGTCGTCAGGGGCACCAGAAGCAAGAGGTACGGTGCGCGCGCTCCAACTGTCGGCAGTGATTTCCACCCGCACCTTCACACCAGCACAAGCCTGCGCCATTGAGCGGGCTTGGCGCAGGTCGCTGATCAGCTGGTCAGCGATTTTTTGTTCATCGAGCGCGCTGAAGAAACCGACTGTTTTCGGTACGGCTATAGCGGCTAGAGTCCCTGAAATCACTAGGACCAAGATGAGTTCCAGTAAGGTCAATCCTAGCTCTTTGCGCATTGATGCCGACTGTCTGAGATTATTGTCTCAAATAGATAACACACGGTTGGCGTCGGTCCCAGTTTTCCTCCCAACTCGCCGAAGGTTCGCTCTCTCCCAAAAAACGATCGACCCAGTAGAGGGCCCACGGTACGCTTCCGTCATCCTGGTTGATGGCGTCCCATGCATCGCTATCACCACGGGCACTCCCCCAGTTTTCTGGAGTGCGCCAATCTTCGCGAGGCACTGCGCTTGAGATATTGGCAACTCCATAACGGCTGCGTTCTACTCCAGGTAAAAATTCGTCCAACGCCGTTTCACACGCTTCAGGGCCGGTTCCTTCGATATCCACGCAATTGCTGTGTCCCGATGCGCAGCGCGCGATGTTTATAAAGTTGTTGTTTATCAACTGTTTGGCTTGGTAGTCGAGCGAAACCTCCTCCGCGCCACGAACCATGTCAAGCAACTTTGGTGCCGCAACGGCCGTCAGCACACCGAGAATAAGCAGTACGATTACAAGTTCGATAAGCGTAAAGCCGTGCTGCTGTTTGCGTAAGAAGCTGTTTTTTTTCACGATTCCCTTCCCCTGTCCCCGTTAGGGATAAAGCTACCACGGATTCTCCCGGGACGCCACTCTGGGTAGCCCGGCACGCGGTTGGCCGCGAGGGCGCTCTATTTCCTCAGGTGTTCAAAAGCAATCCAAGAGGTAAAAGGCGGTACTGCTCGTTTGGCTCGATTGTCGCCGCTTCTTCTATCTCCGCTGCGGCACCGCCTCTTGCGGCAGCAGTGCCTCTAACCGGGCCTCCATCTCCGCCCGTGCTGTCGCAGCCGCTGCCACATCGCCTTTTTCCTCGTAGAGGCTGACCTTGGCAGCTAGTAGCCGGATCGGGTCGTTGCGATCGACGTAGTGCCGTTTCAGACCCTCCTCAACCAGCGCAATCGCTGCCGCGTGATCGTCGATACTCCGCGCTAGATAAGCAGCGTAAGCGAGGCGCGTCGGTACATCACGCGGGTCAAGGGCGAGAGCGCGGGCGAAGGCGGCTTGTGGATCGCCGTCGACAAGATCGCTGTGATCGCGCAGCAGGCGACCGCGCAGGAGGTCGAGTTGGGGGCGAAGTGGGTTACGCGCCTCGGCCCCATCCAGCAGGGTAAAGGCGGCGGTCAACAGTTCACGGCGGGCGGCGTCTGCTTCACCGGTCGCCATCGCCAGCGAGCCGTCGTTGATCGCCACTACGCTGCCGTTGTTTTCACTATTCCCGATGCTTGCACTTCCGCTTGCCCCTGCATCTATGGCCTCATCCTCCGTCAGGCCGTGCAGCAGTAAACGGTAGAGATCGGCCTGATAGAGCCACGGGGCATCGAACCACGGCCAGCGCTGGCGCGCTGTATTAAAGGCGATATCAGCGCTTTCGTAGTCGCCAGCCGCCATCGCCTCGCGGCCGCGCTCGGTAGTGCGCTCGCCCAGCGCCATCAAGAGCGCCGGCATCATCAGCAGTGCCGCGAGGGCGACGGCACCAATCGCCGGCAGCGGGCGGCGCAGCGATGGCAGGCGGAGGGTCAACAGTGGCCGCTGGGGTGCCAGCCGTTCCAGTTCGGCGAGTAGCAGGGCGACTGGAATCATGAAGGCGGCAAGGTGGAGCGGATAGCTGAAAAGGGCGTGAACGGCTACGGTCAGCACTCCGGCAAAGGCGGCGATTGCAGCGGTCGCAGCGCCGGGCGGGAGGGCGCCGCAGCGGGCCGCGCGCAGGGTGCGCCAAAAGAGTAGCGCGGTGGCGGCCAGCAGGGCGAGCACAACGGCAAACCCCCAAAAGCCGCGTTCGACCCAGATCTGTAGGTAGTCGTTGTGAACGAAAAAACCGGCTGATCGATCTGCATCGCTGCGGATGGCCGGGTAGGTGAGCCAGAAGGAGCCGGGACCGCTGCCGAGCAACGGTGCCTCATCAATCAGTTCAAGCGAACTGCTCCACAAAGCCAAGCGGACCGATTGATTGCTCGCTGGACTCATCGCAAGACCGGTCACCCGATCGGCCATGTCGCGCCCAGGGCCGAGGTCGAAGTGGTTGGCTGTCTGAACGCACAGCAGGGCAGCAACCATCACTCCCGCTACGGTCAGCAGTGCTGATCGCGGCGGGCGCAGCGCGTAGGCGGCGGCAGCGCAAAGGGTGAGCATCGCGGTAACGCTGGCAATCAGGGCGGCGCGGCTGCCAAATATGGTCGCTGCCACGAGCATTACGAAGAGGGCGAGTAGTAGCAGGTGGTGGTAGCTGCGCCGGGTGCGGTCGTGGTCTGCTTGGGCGGCGTAGTAGAGCCAGGCAGCGGCGGCAGCGGGCCACAGCATGTTGACTACGCCGGCTGCGGAGTTCGGGTTGTAGAAGAGGCCGCGGGGTAAAACGCCGCTGAAGTACTGGTAGAGCATCGCACCAGCCATTACCAGTCCAGCAGCGATCAGAAAGCCACCCAGGGGGTAGAGGGCGTGCTGCTGCGGGTCGTTTGGGCTACCGGCAACACTTCGCCAGACTGCAAAGGCGAAAAGGGCTGTGGTGACTGCCAGCAGTTCGTAGTGGGCGAGGTAGGGGACAACGGCCCAGCCCAGGGCTGTAGCACTCCATCCCCAGAAGAGGAGCAGCAGCAGGGCGAGCGGGCCGAGCGGCACCCGCGCGCCGTCGGCTGGCCACGCCGCCGCCAGCAGCGCTGCGGCGACGACTGCGCCGGCCATCGCCGCTGCCAGGGTAAACTGCCGCTCGACGTTGGCTTGGTCGATGAGTGCTGATGCGCCGATGAGTAGGAGGAGCAGAAGCAGCAGGAGGGTAAAGAGCAGCGGCGGCAGTGGTGTCGGTGGTGCCGGTACCAGGCGGGCGCTACCCCACCTCCCCGGCCGGGGTTGTTTTGGGAGAGGATTGGCCGGGGAGGTGGGGGTCATGGGGTGCCGCTAGTTCTCAATTAGTTGTCACAGTCAGCGCAAAGCGGGCTGAGATGTTCTCGTTGGCTGACAATCTAACCACGCAGTAACCGGTATGGCCGGGTTCAGTAGTATGACTCCCGAACTGAGAAACGGCACTACCAGTGTAGTTAACTACCTCGAAGCGACCATCATCCTCCCAGCCATCGACAAGGTGCGAGATTTCAACACCCGCGCAAGTATTGTTTGTACTTATGTCAACGTAGCCGCTATCCCTCAACCGCGAAGTCGCGTAGTTAATCGTGTTCGCCGAGCTCAACGCATTGGCCTGCGAGTTCACCGCTGCACGCTCGGCGTCCTCGGTCAGGTCCATGAACTGCGGCAGGGCCACAGCGGCGAGGACGCCGAGGATCAGCAGGACGATGACCAGCTCGATGAGGGTGAAACCGCTCTGCTGGCGTGGGATTCTGTTCATCTTGATTTGTCTCCAGTTCCGGGGGGTGGAAAGGAAAAGAATGGGAAGGATGGGGGCATGCACTCTCCCTCCAGCCTCCAACGAGAAGGGGAGAGGATGGGGACATGCACTCTCCTTCCGACCTCCAAGGCTACGCCCAAAACAATCCCATAGTCAAGAGAGGGAAAATGGGGGGGGTGAAAGCAGCACGAGGGAGGAAGAGGAAGGGGGACATGCAAGGAAGGAAGGGGGACAAGGAAGGAAGGGGGACATGCACTCCCCTTTCTCCCCTTCCTCCTCCTTCTACTTCGCATAATGGATGTTATGTAAAACGGCGCGTTGGGTTTGCGTTATCTCAATAACCCCGGTCTTGAGCAAGCAGTTTTCCCGCCTTCCTGTCGGTTTCAGCGAGATTTTGGCTTGGTGTTGGTCTTTCTGCGGTCGGCAATAGAGGAGAGGCTGGGCTCTTGGGCACAGCGGCCCGTTTCAGGAGACTGCTGAAGGAAGTCCCGAAGCGGATGATGCGTTAAAGCGGCGCTGGTTCGAGTCGGTGGCGGCAAGGCAATGTGTGCTAGCCGCGCCGCCGAGCAGCTTCAACCAGGTCCGCGCGACGTCTGCCCCCTGGCAGTAGTGCCGTCGCCGCCGTTGTTGCTCCTGTCGGTAAGAGTACGGTTGTACGTTGCGCTCAGATGGTCCCGGCCCTTTCGACGATAGAGCGTTTCAAAGCGCGTAGCCCGTTCGAGCCACTGCTCGTTAGCGAGTCCAAGTCGTTGTAAGATTGGTGGGGCGCTTTGGGCGATGGCGCCGCGTTTTTTGGGGTTGATGGCGCGGCCGGTGTGATCGACGAGCGCCAAATACTCCTCGAAGGAGCAGGGCAGGTCGGCTAGGGTGGCGGCTGTCGCTGTCGCTGTCGCTGTCGCTGCCGCACCGCGAAAAGGCAGCAGCGGTTTAACGGGCGCAGGCAGCTGTAAGCAGGAGAGCAATCCGGCGATCTCGACGCCGGCATCGAATCGCTCTCGCAGCGCTTTATCCAGATCGAAGCGCGGTTCGATGCGTTCACGCAGGCCGGTGTGCTCGGATTCCTCGGGTGTTGGGGCAATGGCGGCGCGCACGGGATTAAGATCGACGTACGCCATACATGCGAGCAGTGCGGCATCGCTGCAGAGGGCTTGCGACTTGAATCGTGCTTCCCAGAAGTGGCCGGTGCAGCCATCCTCCTTGTTGGCCTGCCGGGCGATGGGCTCGTTAAGGCGGCGCATAAACCAGCTCAAGTCGCCCAGCCGCTCCCGGTAGGTCTCGATCCACTCGGCGAGTTCGATCTCCTCAATGGCGTCGAGTTGTTGGCCAGCCAGATGCTTCTGCAGCACGGGAGCGCCTTTATACAAGGCACGCCAACGCTCGATGACCTCCTCATCGGACCATGCCTCGGTCTGGCTCGGGTTGAGCTTGACGACGATGTGGCAGTGATTCGACATGACGGCATAGGTGGCGATGTCGATGGCGAAAATCGAGCTTAGTAGACGAAGCTGATCCTCGACCCACTGGCGCCGATGCTCGTAGCTTTTGCCGGAGACGTGATCCTCACCGCAGAGGAAGCTCCGGCGCACACAGCGCGTGACGATGTGGTAGTAAGGGATCTCAAGGGAGATTTGTTCACAGCGAGGGCGGGGCATGTTGGGCTCTCCTTAGCCGTTGCCTGTGGCCGGTACAGCCGGCTGGGTGATCGACAGGCGGTGGCCTAATAAAGCCAGCGGCAGTTGCTGAGTCGATCGTGTCGGTGGCCGAATCCTTGGGCCACATTATGTTGGTGTCGTGCTGGTGGGGCGATAGGCGTTCGTTGAGTTGCGCCCTGTCCGACCTTGCGGCAGCGGTAAACAGTCTAATTCAGGCCTCGGCGAGGCTCAACGGCAAGGCGTACGGATTTTCCGTGGTGGGGCCCGCTCTTTTTGATCGCGAGCCTAAGTTCTGCGCATTTGCCCCATCGCTGCTGTGCTAAGCTGCCAACGGGAGCCAGTAGTTCCATCAATCACTTGCTGTGCCGACACGCCATGAGCCAACTACTCGCGCCGACGAATGATTACGTCTTTAAGCGGCTTTTTGCTGAAGCGCCTGATTTGCTTGTTGATCTGATCAACGACCTGCGTCCGGACCTGCCGGATATTGCCACTGTGGAGGTGTTGAATCCCAGTATTGAGCCGAGTGAGCTGACCGGCAAGTACATTATCCTTGATGTGCTGGCTCGAGATCAGGAGGGCGACTGTTACAACGTAGAGGTTCAGGTTCGGCGCTACGGTGCGTGGCACAAGCGTGGCCTTTTCTATCTGGCTCGTACCCTGGGGGTGCAGCTCAATGCCGGCGAAGATTATCAGGAGCTGCGTGCTGCGGTAGGGCTGCACCTGCTCGACTTTGACTTGTTCACGGCGACGGCGTCCGAGCGTGAGCAGGCGATCTGGCGCTTTGAGATGCGTGATGAGCGCCAGCCTGAGATCACGCTGGGGAACATCCTGCAGATGAACCTGATCGAACTGAATAAAGCGGATCGGCTGGGGGTGCCTGACGGACCGCTACGGGCCTGGATCACCTTTTTTACGCACTGGGAGGAGGAGTTCACCATGGCGAAGATTGCCCACGAGCCTGTCAAGCGAGCCATGAGTCGTATCCGCGAGCTCAGTGCCGACGAGGAGGCGCGCCGCCTTGCCTTTGTGCGCGAGCGGGCGCTGCGGGATGAGGTCTCGCAACTCAATGAAGCTAGGCGTGAGGGACGGCAGGAGGGTGAGCGGCTCGGTATTGAGAAGGGTGAGCGGCTCGGTATCGAGAAGGGTGAGCGGCTGCGTGCTGAAAAAACCGCGCTTAACCTCATCTCCCTGAACGTGCTTACTGATGAACAGATTGCCGAAGCGACGGGATTGAGCGCTGAGGATGTCGTGAAGCTGCGTGCCGAGCGCTGAAGGGGCACTCTCCCTCCAGCCTCCAAGGCTACGCCCAAAAAAATCCCATAGTCAAGAGAGGGCAAATAGGTAGGAAGGGGGACATGCACTCCCCCTTTCTCTCCCGGTAGGTCTCAATCCACTCGGCGAGTTCGATCTCCTCAATGGCGTCGAGTTGTTGGCCAGCCAGATGCTTCTGCAGCACGGGAGCGCCTTTATACACGGCACGCCAACGCTCGACCACCTCATCATCGGACCACTCTTCAGTCTGGCTCGGGTTGAGCTTGACGACGATGTGGCAGTGATTCGACATGACCGCATAGGTGGCGACGTCGATGGCGAAAATCGAGCTTAGCAGGCGGATCTGATCCTCGACCCACTGGCGCCGATGCTCGTAGCTTTTGCCGGAGACGTGATCCTCACCGCAGAGGAAGCTCCGGCGCACACAGCGCGTGACGATGTGGTAGTAAGGGATCTCAAGGGAGATTTGTTCACAGCGAGGGCGGGGCATGTTGGGCTCTCCCTAGCCGATGCCTGTGGCCTGTATAGCCGGCCGGGTGATCGACAGGCGGTGGCCTAATAAAGCCGGCGGCAGTCGCTGTGTCGATCGTGTCGGTGGCCGAATCCTTGGGGCACATTGCGTTGGTGTCGTGCTGGTGGGGCGATAGGCGTTCGTTGAGTTGCGCCCTGTCCGACCTTGCGACAGCGGTAAACAGTCTAATTCAGGCCTCGGCGAGGCTCAACGGCAAGGCACACGGATTTTCCGTGGTGGGGCCCGCTCTTTTGATTGCGAGCCTAAGTTCTGCGCATCTGCCCCATCGCTGCTGTGCTAAGCTGCCGACGGGAGCCGGTAATTCCATCAATCACTTGCTGTGCCGACACGCCATGAGCCAACTACTCGCGCCGACGAATGATTACGTCTTTAAGCGGCTTTTTGCTGAAGCGCCTGATTTGCTTGTTGATTTGATCAACGACCTGCGTCCGGACCTGCCGGATATTGCCACTGTGGAGGTGTTGAACCCCAGTATTGAGCCGAGTGAGCTGACCGGCAAGTACATTATCCTTGATGTGCTGGCTCGAGATCAGGAGCGGATCGGCTGGGGGTGCCCGACGGTCCGCTACGAGCCTGGGTCACCTTTTTTACGCACTGGAAGGAGGAGTTCACCATGGCCAAGATCGCCCACGAGCCTGTCAAGCGAGCCATGAGTCGTATCCGCGAGCTTAGTGCCGACGAGGAGGCGCGCCGCCTTGCCTTTGTGCGCGAGCGGGCGCTGCGGGATGAGGTCTCGCAACTCAATGAAGCTAGGCGCGAGGGACGGCAGGAGGGACGGCAGGAGGGACGGCAGGAGGGACGGCAGGAGGGACGGCAGGAGGGTGAGCGGCTGCGCGCTGAAAAAACTGCGTGCAACCTTATCTCCCTGAACGTGCTTACCGATGAACAGATTGCCGAAGCGACGGGATTGAGCGCTGAGGATGTTGTGAAGCTGCGTGCCGAGGTGCAGGGGTAGGAGCAATACTGAGTGGAAGCGGTACCGCCGCCGGGTGGAAGCGGCACGATGGGACAGGACATGTCGTCATGAGCCAACTACTCGCGCCGACGAATGATTACGTCTTTAAGCGGCTTTTTGCTGAAGCGCCTGATTTGCTTGTTGATTTGATCAACGACCTGCGTCCGGACCTGCCGGATATTGCCACTGTGGAGGTGTTGAACCCCAGTATTGAGCCGAGTGAGCTGACTGGCAAGTACATTATCCTTGATGTGCTGGCCCGAGATCGGGAGGGCGACTGTTACAACGTAGAGGTTCAGGTACGGCGCTACGGTGCGTGGCACAAGCGTGGCCTTTTCTATCTGGCTCGTACCCTGGGGGTGCAGCTCAATGCCGGCGAAGATTATCAGGAGCTGCGTGCTGCGGTAGGGCTGCACCTGCTCGACTTTGACTTGTTCACGGCGACGGCGTCTGAGCGTGAGCAGGCGATCTGGCGCTTTGAGATGCGTGATGAGCGCCAGCCTGAGATCACGCTGGGGAACATCCTGCAGATGAACCTGATCGAACTGAATAAAGCGGATCGGCTGGGGGTGCCCGACGGTCCGCTACGAGCCTGGGTCACCTTTTTTACGCACTGGAAGGAGGAGTTCACCATGGCCAAGATCGCCCACGAGCCCGTCAAGCGAGCCATGAGTCGTATCCGCGAGCTTAGTGCCGACGAGGAGGCGCGCCGCCTTGCCTTTGTGCGCGAGCGGGCGCTGCGGGATGAGGTCTCGCAACTCAATGAAGCTAGGCGCGAGGGAC
>NZ_NRRN01000044.1 GCF_016583625.1 Halorhodospira abdelmalekii
CACCACACGAAAATAAGCCCGTTTTGGCCCAAAATCGGAAAATTGACGTCCAGCACCTGAACAAAAATCAATCGATGCTGTAATCTTCGGCTTTCCACGCCGAAAGCCCGATTACTTCAGCGTTTCCCTAGGTCTTCAATGTGTGCAGAGATGGTCGCGACCGCTGCCTTGAAGCGACGTGAGTAGTCGCGGTAGGCATCGAAATTGGGTGGCAGCAGGATGGCGTTGGGCGCCCGCTGCGCTGCTTTCATAAGCCCCATGCCCGAACTGACCCCCAGCGTCCGCGCCTCGTAGGTCGCCGTGGTGACCACCCCTCGACCAGAGTAGTCGCGCAGCCGCCGATAATCGCCTGCCGACGAGGTCGCTGCTCTCCGCCCGCCGATGACTAGCGCTTGCCCGCGCAGTTCGGGGTGGTGCAGCAGCTCCACGGAGGCGAAAAAGGCGTCCATATCGAGGTGGGCGATGCGGCGATCGTCGGGGCGGTCCATAGCGAGTTCGAATCGGTTATTCGGTGGTTATCCGGTGGTGAACTAGCGGCGATTCGGCGGTGATCCGGCGGCGATTCGGCGGCAATCTGGAACCGAGACAAACCGGTTCTTTCTCCGCCCGCGCATTGGCTATTTTCCTCCGTGACTCCCTGAAAAAGCTCAGGCCGCCTGGGCTGCGTAGTCGCGGCGGTTTTCTAATCGTTGGATGCGCTCCTCAAGCGGTGGATGGGTGTCGAAGATGCTGTTGTTGACCTTGAACAAAAAGGCGTGGCTGTGTTCGGCCGCTTCGGGGTGCTGGATGTCGGTTGGCCGACCGCCGTCACGGATGACCCGCAGGGCGCTGGCGATCCCTTTAGGATGGCGAGTGAATTGAACGGCAGAGGCGTCGGCTAGATATTCGCGCTGGCGCGACATCATCGCTTGCAGAATGCGCCCGGAGAGCACCGAGATGGAGCCGATGAGGGCCAGAGCGATGGCAAAGACGAGTATAACGAGCTTGGCGCGCGGGTTGCCTCGTCCGTAGAGGGCACTTCTGAAGAGCATCCGGGCGGCAAAGAAGAGTACCGTGAAGCCCATCACGAAGGCAGCGAGGCGGATATTGATCTTGATGTCTTCGTTGGCGACGTGCGCGAGCTCATGGGCAATGACGCCGGCAAGCTGATCGCGGTCGAAGTGGGACAGTGCCCCCTCGGTGACGGCGACTACGGCGTGCTCGCGATCCCTTCCGGCCGCGAAGGCGTTGATTGCCGGTTCGGGGAGGACGTAAAGGGCAGGCGGCGGGTGGTTGGCGGCCAGCGACAACTCGTCAACAATATTGAGCGCTTGTTGCTCCTTGAGGCTCAAGCTCGGATCGCCGGCGCTGATGAGACGACCGCCGAAGTGGCGGGCAACGTCGTGGCCGTTGCTGTTGCGGAAAAAGCCGACGACAGTCGAGACGCCCATGATCAGCACAGCGATGAGTCCGACGCCGATCAAGACCATCAGCCCCTCAGGGCTGGTGAAGATGTACCGGAACGTCTCTACCGTCGTCTGCCACAAGCCGGGAGGAGGCGCTGTTGCGCTGACACCGCTGCCGCTTGTGCCGAAGAAGAGCAGCACGCTGATCACCAGAGAGATCGCCGCGGCGGTCAGCAGCAGCAAGAGGAAGTAGGCAACCCAGATTCGCCGACTGATTCGGCGGGCCAAATCTTGATGCTCACGGAAGTCCACGTCTTGCTCCTCCCCGGGTTGCCCCTGAAATGGATCGATCTCTAGCGAGAGCCTAGAAATTCACTTGCGGGGCCTCGTTCAAGGTCTCGCGGCTCTCGGCGAACTCCAGCAAAGTGGCGTCCTCGGGATGGCCGAACATTGAGGCAAAGAGCACCGGCGGGAAGCTGCGGCGGTACTCGTTGTACTTTTGCACCAGGTCGTTATAGCCCTGGCGCGCGTAGGCAACCCGGTTCTCGGTGGAGACGAGCTCTTCGCTGAGCTGCTTCATGTTTTCTGAGGCTTTGAGATCGGGGTAGGCCTCGACCCGGAGGTTAAAGCCGGCCATCGCGCTTTGCAGAGTGCCCTCGGCCGCCGCGAGCTTTTTCATCACGTCAGCGTTGCCCGGAGCCCGTTGAGCCTCCTCAAGAGCGGTGGCCATCTCCGAGCGCGCCCGGGTGACCGCCAGCAGGGTCTCTTTCTCGTGCTCCATGTACTTGCGTGCGACTTCGACGAGATTGGGGATCAAGTCGAGACGCCGTTTCAGCTGTACATCGATCTGAGCGAAGGCATTTTCGTACTGCGTTCGGTAGGAGACCAGCTTGTTGTAAATGGAGACCGAGTAGATGACCATGATCAGCAGCAGGCCGATGATCAAGGCAACGGGTAGGAGTTCCATAGTGCCTCCTCAGTTGAAGGGGGGCAGGGCAGTAAAGTCTGTTCCCTTGTCGAGGCCGTAAGGCCGCGAAGCGGCATGCGTGCCAGGGGTGACGGGGGTGACAGGGGGTGGCAGATTTAGACCTGGCCCCCCTCCCCTTGGGCGCCGCCCAATCATCATCTCCCGCGTTCTGGCAAAAGGCAAGCAGCACCGCTCTCTTTGACCCCGCTGACGTCTTCGGCGTGGCCTTTTGAACCGCCGCTGTAGTTGTGGGGGCCGGCATTGGGGACAGATTGCAAATCTGTCCCTGGTACTGTGTAGCTGCGGCGGTCGACGAAGAGGGTATTACCCGGCTGCAATTTGGCCTTGTGCTTGATCTCCGAGAGGATCGACGAGAGCTCGTGAGGACTCCGGTGGCAGCCCGGAGAGATCGGCAGGGCGGCCATCGTTATGGAGACCAGGGGGAAGAAGGAGTGGTTGCCTTGACGATCGACTCCGCTGATGCCACCCGCTTGGCGATCCGCCTCATCGTAGAAGGTCGGTGCCAGCTGCTCGAAGGTCGTTAGCGTGCGTTCGCACATACCGCGCCAGCGGTCGAGGTCGAATAGTGCCAGCATGAAGTCGTCGCCGCCGACGTGCCCGATAAAGTCTTCGGGCCCTTCGATCTCTCGGCGAAGAATATCGGCCAATGCGACGATGACTTCGTCGCCGCGGGCGTGGCCGTAGTGGTCGTTGTACGGCTTAAAATTGTCTAGGTCGCAGTAAACGGCCACAAAGGGTCGTTCTTGCGCTAGCGACTTGGCGAGCGTTTCGTTGATTAGCAAGTTCCCCGGCAGGCCGCTGAGTGGGTTGGCCTGACGGGCGTTCTTGACCTGCATTGCTGTCATCTCGCGGAGCAGGTCGACGATGCTGGCCATGCCTCGGTAGTGTCCTGCCGCGTCGACGACCAGAAAGTCCTGCCGGCTGCATGACGAGCAGTCGGTGAGTTGACGGCTCAGGGTCTCCAGCGGGGTCTCCTCGCTGACAATGAGTGCGTCTTTGCGCACAAAGGCCTCAACTTTACGGCGCCCGTAGAGTGAGTGGGCGTATGGGTTGGAGAAGATCGCCAGCAGATCGTCGCGGTGCACGATGCCAATGGGGGTGTTGTCGTCCTGGGTCACCGCAATCGAACGCAGGCCGTTGAGTTGACTGAGTCGCTGTGATAGCTCCGAGAGGGAGGCGTCAGCAGCGATGGGCTCCTGAGGCCGGTAGATGGCCATCGCGGTCCTTGCAGGATCGGAGGAGGGGCGCGGCGCGCTCTCGGGCAATAGCAGATGCTCGATAGAGCGAGGCGGGTTCTCCATGGGGTGAGCGAAGTAGTACCCCTGCAAAATGTGGCTGTTCAGGCTCCATAAGCAGCGGTACTCCTCGACGCGCTCAACGCCCTCGACAATGACTTCGCAGCCGAGACTGCGCGAGACTTCCAGCAGAAATCCGACAAACTTCCGTTTGGTCGGATCGCGCTCGATCTGTTCGCAGAAGTGGCGGGAGATCTTGACGAAGTCGGGGCTCAGCTCAGCCCAGTGGCGGAGTCCGGCGGAGCCGTCGCCGAGATCGTCGAGGGCCACCAGAAAGCCCATCTCGCGATAGTGCTGCAGGGCGTTGCGGATTAGGTCGTAGTCGTCGATCGGACAGTGTTCTGTGACCTCAATGACGACCCGCCGCGGATCAAGCCCCTCCTCGCGGAGCGCTGCGAGCGTGACCCCGCCCTGAAAATCCTCCTGCAAGAGGGTCTGGGGCATGACGTTCAGAAAGAGCTGTCCCTCTAGGCCCAGCCGCGTGAATCGACGAATGGCCAAGCGGCGGGCCAAGTGGTCGATTTCAACCAAGTGGCCACTCAGCGTCGCCGCCCGGAAGAGGTTAAAAGGGGCGTAGAGGGAGGAGGCCGAAGGCCCGCGGATGAGTGCCTCGTAGCCGTAGATTTTGCGCCGACGGGTATCGACGATCGGTTGAAAGAGCGGGGTCAACGACTCGGTGCGAAGAATCGTCTCAATCTGCTCGGTGGCTTCTGCGGCGTTCTGCACCTTTTACCCCCTCTCCGTCGTTTCAGATGACGCGTTTGCGGATTGCTGATGAGACCTGCTCGAAGGCAATGACCACCACGAGGATGACCAGAATAATGGTCAGTGCTTGGTCGTAGCGGAACATGCGCATGGAGGTCGAGAGCTCCACGCCGATGCCGCCAGCCCCGACCAGCCCGAGCACTACGGCGGAGCGGATGGCCTTCTCCACACCAAAGAGACTGGTAGCAGTCAGCGAGGCCAGAGCCTCGGGGATGATGGCACCGAAGATGACTGAGAGTTTCCCGGCCCCGGTTGCGCTGAGTGCCTCCGACGGCCCCTTGGCGATCTCCTCAAAGCGCTCAGAAAAGAAGCGGGCGCAGAAGCCGATGGTGTCCATGATGATGGCTAAGATTCCGGCCAACGGGCCGAGGCCGACCGCGACTACGAAGATCAGCGCCCAAATCAAGTCGGGGATTGTCCGCAGTGTCGCCACGATCATGCGCGCGATCCACCGCACGATCAGGTTTGGGGCGGTATTGACGGAGCAGAGCAGGGCAAAGGGGATGCTCAGTATGACCCCGAAGGTGACCCCCACTAGAGCCATGTTGACCGTCTCCAGCATGGCGCGTGCGATGGGCATCAATCGACTGGTATCGGGCGGCCAGGCTTGAGCAAAGAAGGAGCCTAGATTACCAACGCCCTGGGTCAGGCGCGCCATGCTGATATCGGCAGACAAAAAGCCCTGAATAAAGAAGGCCGCGAATCCGACTAGAATCACCCAAGTAAAGACCGAGGGCGAGGAGAGGCGCGGAGGGGTGTAGACGGCCACTTTTGGCTCAATCTTCCATTCATCGCGGGTCATGCTGGGGCGCCCTCGCGATTGGACGAGTAGGTGGCCGCTGACAGGGGGGCAGCGGTTTCGTGCTCGCTGCGTGTGACAGGCTGCTGACCGTCGACCCTCACTGCACCTTGGTAGAGCGATTGGAGTTGATCAGCAGTCAATTCCCGGGCGGGGGCATCGACCTGGATCGTGCCGGCCTTCATGCCCAGAATGTGATCGCCGTACTCCAGTGCGATATCCAGCTGATGCAGGGTGCAGAGTACGGTCATGCCGCGTTCGCGGACCACCTCCCAGAGTAGCTCCATGACTTCGCGACCGGCGCGCGGGTCAAGGCTGGCAATTGGCTCATCGGCAAGGACGATCTCCGGGTCTTGCATCAGCAAACGAGCGATCGCCACACGCTGCTGCTGTCCCCCAGAGAGTGTGTCGGCGCGCTGGTTGGCCTTATCCGCCAGTCCCACCCGGGCCAAGCAGTGCATGGCGCGGTCCCGCTCGCTACGCGGGGCGAGGGGTTTGGCGACGCGCAACAGGCCGAGCGGGTGGCGGCCCAGGGCACCATACAGGACGTTTTGAAAGACACTGACGTTGTTGACCAAATTAAAACGCTGAAAGACCATGCCGACACGGCTCCTGGTCTTGCGCAAGAGGCGACCGCGGGCCTTGTCGATCGGGGTGCCGGCAACTTTGAGCGTGCCGGCATCGACTCGCTCCAAGCCGATTAGGCAACGCATTAAGGTCGACTTACCGCAGCCGTTGGCGCCCAACAGCACGGTCCCTTCGCCCTCCCGGGTGGTGAAGTCGAGCCCCCTGAGGACGTGGATGTTGCCAAAGTGTTTGTGGACACCGGCGACGCTAATGGGTGCTTTCATTATTCCTCACTCCTTCGCAGCGCGTGTGTGCTACGCGGCACTCTATGTCTTCCACGCAGTCTCCCACGCAGAGAAAACCCGCGACCTCAATGTGGTCTCGGGGTAGTCTCTGGGGCTCTGGTTCTCTTTGGTTCTCTTTGCGTGGGTGGGTACCGGCGGATCGAACCGGACCCTCGACGACTGCCACTACGAACTTTCCGCCATCACTAAAGCCCCCGCATCTGAACCACCTTGTAATACGCGGCGGCGCGTAGAACATGGCGAGAACTCTGCGGGGGGGTAGCGACTGGCTGCCTAGTTGCTGTGTCAGTTCAGTGGTAGGCCTACGAGACGGTAGGCATCGGTGATGATGTCGAACTCCTCTTCGGTGAGATCGTCGACAAAACGCGCCTCCAGGTATTTGTCACGCTCGCCCGGCCCGAGGATGGCGTCCATCAGACTCTCGGCGTTGGCCATGATCTGGGCGCTCACGTGATCGATGCAGGCTTGATCCAAGCTGCCACGGGCGACAAAAATATCGCGGGGCATGGTGTCGCTTACGGCGATGACCCGGTACGACCCGTTCGGATCACGCTGCTTCAGGCGGGCGACGTCGCGCACACCGCTGCCCATGGCATCAACGTCGCGGTTGATGAGCGCCTCGAAGCGGGCGCCATCGAGCAGCAGGGTTCTGACGTCGCGATCCAGATCGAAACCGGCCTGCACCAACATCCACGACGGAATGATATGGCCGGTGGTGGAGCCAGCGTCCTTCAGGGCGATGCGCTTGCCGCGCAGATCTTCAATGCTGTGAATGTCGCTGTCGGCGTGCACAACGAAGGCAGAGCCGTACTCGGCACGCTCAATGCCAACCATTTTGCGCACATCTTGCCGCGCACGCATTACGGCGTACTCGGAGGGACCCGCTAAGATGATATCGACCTGCCCGAATTGTAAGGCGTTGACCGCTGCCGTCCGATCACTGACCGGGAAGAACTGAATCTGCGAGCCGACGGCTTCGCCTAAGGCACTACCGAAGGGGCCAAAGGCGCGCACCATCTCTTCCATTCCTTCGATGCCGGTGTCGGCGAAACGCAGTCTATCCGGGCAGGGACCAGCGAGCGCGAGCGCGGGCGCGGCTAGGCAGGTCATAGCAACTGCAGCAGCGCTGCTTGCAAATCGTTTCATTATTTTGCTCCGCTTCATCTTGCTTGCCGAATCGGCGAGCGCTTGTGGGGGGAGGGTGGGTGGCCGCATTAAGCGCCTGAGCAAGAAAGTATTTGGCGGTTCTGCGGCGAATGTCTCGGTGGCCTATTGTGGCAACGCCAGATGGAGGAAATGTTTCGCTAAGATGACCGTCCGATGATGTGGGTCGCTGACGGAGTCCGGTTGTTGCGGGGACGGGGGGGGTGGGGACAGATTTGAAATCTGCCCCCAGGGACGGTGTGGGGACGGTGCGGGGACAGATTTCAAATCTGTCCCCTATGTCCAAGTTGTCCCCCGTGCCCTAGTTATTCCTCTCAGGAATAACGAAATGAAAAAATAGCACTTCCCGCCATAAGGGCAGGGCTGTACCCTTGACTTACGTCAATCGCAAACGTGGTCTGGGTTATGTCACAGTCGCTCCCGCAGCAACGGCCGCTCCTGCAGCAACAGGCGCTTACGAAGCAAAAGCCACTCCTTCAGCACCAGCACGACCGAGTTCAACGCAGTGTCGAGGACTTCCGCCAGGCGATCGGAGACTACTTGGCGGGGAAGTTGGACGAGGCGACCTTTACTGCGCTGCGCCTGCGCAATGGCTTGTTTTGCCAAAACGGCCATTGGATGCTGCGGATTGCTATCCCCGACGGTGTGTTGCGTTCGGCGCAGCTGCGGCGGCTCGCTGCGCTGCAGCAACGTTACGCCGACGGATACGCCCACCTGACAACGCGACAAAACATCCAAATCTATGATCTGCAGCTCGATGAGGTTTCGGATCTGCTTGGGGCGCTTACCGTAAGTGGTCTCTACACCGTGCAGACCAGTGGCCCGTGCATTCGCGCGATTACGATTGAGCCGCTCGCCGGCCTCGCCACCGACGAGGTCGACGATCCACGCCCGTGGAGTCTGCTGTTGCAGCGCTGGTCGACGCTCCACCCGGGGCTCTCCAATCTGCCGCGCAAACTGAAGGTCGCCATCAGTGCGAGTCGGCACGAGCGCATCGCTGTGCGTGCCCACGACATCGGCTTGCGCCTGACTGTCGGGCGAGCCGAGCAAGCGCGCTTTGCCCTCTGGGTTGGCGGCGGACTGGGGCGCAAACCGCAGTTGGCGCAGCTGCTCTACGATGAATTGCCTGGTGCGCAATTGCTGCTCTATCTGGAGGCGCTGCTACGCCTCTATAACCGCGATGCGCCGCGCCATGACAAACGAAAGGCGCGGCTGAAGTTCTTCGTCAACGAGCATGGTGTCGAGTCGATTCGCACGGCGATTGAGAAGGAACTGGGCGACATGACAGGGCGAGAGACCGAGGCGCTGATCGTCGATGCGCGGCGTTACGCTGGGGCGCTCTCCGAGCTGGTGCCGCCCCTCGATGATGGTCGCGATGGTCGCAATTCTCGATCGGGTCGTCGCCCTCAACCGCTCCTGCACCCTGCTGCAGATGCCGAGGTTGCGGTTGGTGCTGCCTCTGTTAATGGCTCTGTTACTGCCTTTGCCGCTGCCGCCGAGGCCGCGGCAGAGGACGACAGTCCCGAGGCGCTGTTGGCGGCGCAAGTGGCCGACAATCCCGAGTTTGCGCGCTGGCTCAACTGGAACAGCGAGCCGCAGCGGCAGCCGGCGCTGCGCGCGGTGACGATCTGCCTACGTGGGCGAGGCCATCAGACCCCCGGTAACGTCAGCAGTGTGGAGATGGAGCGGCTGGCGTGGCTCGCCGAGTCGATCAATGGGGGTGAGCTGCGCTGCACCCAGCAGCAGCACTGGGTGCTACCCCATGTGCCGCTTGATCGCCTCTATGGGGTCTGGCGAGTGCTGCACGGCATGGGGTTGGCCGAGCCGATCGTCGGTACCGTGGCAGATCCGCTCGCTTGCCCGGGCAAGGCGCGGTGTGAGCTGGCGAATGCGCCGACGGCTGCGGTGGCCCACGCCCTTCAGCAGCGCCTGCAGGCGTGCCCGGCAAAGGCGGAGGCGCTGGGCAGCGCGCGGCTCAGTATCTCCGGCTGCATGAACGGCTGTGCTCTCCACTCCATCAGCGAGATTGGGTTGCGCGGGGTCGATAAGCAGGGTGAGGCGTGGTTCCAGATATTGATCGGAGGCAAATCGAACGGTGACTTGCGCTTGGGTGAAGTGCTCGGACCGGCGGTTTCGGAAGCTCGCGTGCCGGCTGTCGTCGAGGCCTTGGTCGACCGCTATCTGGAATTGCGCCACTCGCCGCAGGAGTCGTTTTCGGCAGCCGTAGCGAGGCTGGGCACGGGCCCCTTTCGCTGCGCACTGCAGGCCGGTGAGAGTGCACAGCAGGGCCAACCGGGCCAACCGGCTCAATCGGACCCAACGGGTCAATCTGATCCACCGGGGCGACGACCAGACCCACTCGATCTGCCCCAGTCACTAGGAGAGCGTCGATGCGTCTCAAGCAGCTCCGCTACATCCACGAAATCGTCCGCCACGGTCTGAATATCTCAGCGGCGGCTGATGCGCTCTATACCTCGCAATCCGGTATCAGCAAGCAGATTCGGATGCTTGAGGACGAGCTTGGGGTCGAGATCTTTATCCGCAGCGGGAAGTCGCTCGCGCAGTTGACGCCGGCGGGTGAGATGATCCTTGAGGCGATTGCCCGCCTGCTCGAAGAGGAGCGCAATATCCGGGCGATCGCCGCCGATCACGCCTCTCAGGAGCAGGGTCAGCTGGCCATTGCCACCACGCAGACGCAAGCGAAGCACGCCCTGCCGGCGGTGATCCGTAAATTTCGCGAGCGCTATCCGGGGGTGACGCTGCAGATGCATCAGGGGACCCCGCTGCAAATCGCTGAGCTCGCGGCTCGGGGCCAGGTCGATTTGGCGATTGCGACCGAGGGGATCGAGCACTTCGAGGATCTGGTCATGATTCCTTGCTACCGCTGGAATCGGTGCGTGGTGGTGCCTCACAACCACCCCTTGGCTGAGAGTCAGCCGCTGACCTTGGAGGCGCTTAGCGCGTACCCGCTGGTGACGTATCTCTTCGGCTTTACGGGGCGCTCGCGCCTCGACGAGGCGTTTCAGGCGGCGGGGCTGAGACCCAATGTGGTCTTTACAGCGACCGACGCCGAGGTCATCAAGACCTACGTGCGGCTCGGGCTTGGGGTGGGGATTATCGCCAAGATGTCCTTCGATCCGGACCAGGATCACGGTTTGATCGCCTTGGATGCTGGACACCTCTTCTCTCCGAGCACCACAAATTTGGGCATACGGCGTGGCACCCACCTGCGCAGCTTCATGTATGAGTTTATTCGCCTCTTTGCCCCACACATTACCCCAGAGGTCATTGCCCAGATGAGTCGAGCGCGCACCAACGAGGCGCGCCGGGAAGTATGCACCGCGTTGGAAAAGGCGCTGGAGTCGATGCATTCCCCGCTTTCGGGGCAAACGGTTGAGTGATCGATTTATTAACGGAGGTAGAGATGAGCCATGCAGCGATTCGTCGGCACCAGCACCATGACCGGCACCATCAAACGCATTTGCACCATTCGCAACATTTGCACCATCCGCAACGTGGGGGGTCACTCTGGACACAGGGGGAGCGTGTGAGCGATGAGCAGCATTTCGCGCAGTTGATCGGGGAGACCACCGCGACGCTGCGCCAGATCGAGGCCGACTATCTGCCTGCAACCTTCGCCACCAGCCTGAGTGCCGAGGACATGGTGCTGCTCGATCTGATTCAGCGCTACACCCCGCGGATTACGATCTTCTCGATCGATACCGGGCGTCTGCACGCTGAGACGTACGAGCTTCATCAGCGCATCAGGGCGCGCTACGGGCCGGTGATCTGCACGTTCTACCCACCAGCAGATGCGGTGGAGCGCTATGTTGAAGGCTACGGCATCAACGGCTTCTATTCGAGTGTCGAGGCGCGTCAGGCGTGCTGCCATGCGCGTAAGGTCCTCCCGCTGCAGCGGGCGCTGCACGGGCAGCGCGCGTGGTTGACCGGCATGCGGCGGGAGCAGGCAGTCACCCGCGAACAGTTGCCGCTGAAGGCGTTCGACGAAGCCCATCAGCTCACCAAATTCAACCCGCTGGCGGCCTGGCGCGAAGGCGATATTTGGCGCTACATTCACAGCCACGATCTGCCCTATAACACGCTCTACGAGTACGGCTATCGCAGCATCGGCTGCGCCCCCTGCACGCGCGCAGTCACCGTCGGCGAAGATCTGCGCGCCGGACGCTGGTGGTGGGAGGCACCGGAGCAAAAAGAGTGTGGGCTGCACTGCAGCGCCCGCTAGGCCCGACCTCGGTCCAACCTCATGCCCTGATATACTAAGGTTCCCAAAAGTGAAGCCAGCCCCTATGCACCACCATCAGCGCACAAGCTAGCTCATGCGACTGGCTTTACTTACGCAAAGTTTAGTAACCCCCTCCAGCGCAAGCGGATTCAGAAATTGCCTGCCCCATAAGCTGGGGGAAGAGAGTGATCGCATCAGGGCGTGCTAGGTAGCGACGGCCATAGGTAAAGCGATAGCGGTCCTGGTCATTGCGCTCGATGAGACCGGCGGCGACGGGGGATGTCAGCCCGGGAAGCCAGATCCAGACGTAGGCACGCCGATCAGAAGTCATCATCTAGGGGTTCTTGAGGCTGACGGTGCGCCCGCTTAGGGAGCAACGTCAATCGTTCCTGCTGGGTTGTCTGTTCGCGTTTCAGTGTGTCCAGGTCATCGGTAAAGAGCGATACACCAACCAGCGCCGCGGCTTCGAAGTAAGTTCCGATCGCCACTCGGGAGGAGCCCTTGGCGACCTGACGGATTGTGACGATGCCGACGCCAACCCGCTCGGCGAACTCGTCTCGTGTCCATCCCTTGCGTAGCCTTCCCTCTTCGATCAGTCCGGCGAAGAGACGCAGGGCGTGAGATGCCTTGGGGCCGAGGGTGACGTTTCTCGCCTTCATTACGATACTATAACGTCGTTTAAGCAGTTTGTCGACGCTATATTGTCGTCTTCCCTGCGCATGCCCTCCGCCTGGCAAGCCGTCGTTGCGAGTGCTGCGCAATACAGAATCCGGATGGCGTCGAGCCGCTGGTGAAACCGTCAAACGTCGCACCGGCGCCAGTGTGATGTAACGGCGAGGGCGTTTGGATCAGGGCGTTTGGATGGCACGATGTGAAATCAGCCGGACGGTCGTCGCTGGTGGAGTGATTCAATGGCCGCATCAGCGAGATCCAGCGCACGACCCGCTTTGATTATGTCTCTCCACCGCCGAGTAAGATTGCGCCTGCATACGGCAATGCCGTATCATTGGGGGATGCTTTTCATAGAAACCAGTACTTTTAGCAAGCTTTTGCCAAAGTATCTCACGGACGATGAGTATCGGGCCTTGCAGTCGCTGCTGATGCAAAGACCAGAGGCCGGGGCGGTCATCAAGGGATCTGGCGGTGTTCGGAAAGTTCGCTGGGCTCCCTCGGGGTCAGGCAAAAGCGGTGGTGTTCGAGTGATCTATTACTGGAAGAAATCGGACGACGAAGTATGGATGCTGACGCTTTACCAAAAGTCAGAGCGCTCAACGATTCTGGGCCATGCTCTGAGGCAGATAGCGGAGGCGATTAAAGATGAGTGATCGTGATATTGGGGCCGAGATCCTCGAAGGCCTGAATGAGATCAAAGAGTTTAAGAAGGGCAACGTCGAGCTTACGACGCGTCAGCTTTCCGAGCCCTCATCTCCACAGGAAATCAGGTTGAAGCTCAATCTATCACAGTCGGCGTTCGCTGCCTTGATGGGGGTAAGTGTGCGTACTTTGCAAGATTGGGAGCAGGGGCGAAGGGAACCGCAAGGCCCAGCCCTGGCCTTGCTGCGTATAGCTGAGCAGCATCCCGAGGTCTTCAGTGAACTCAATTAAGGAAGGCGTAACCAGTGTTTCTACCAAAACGCACTGCGGCGCGTTTTGGTAGGTCAGCTCCATGGCTGCGGGTCCTTGCTGCTTGCAGACAGGGGCAATGGCGAGGACATGCAGCCCGAGCTCGACGGCGAACGCCCCAGTCAGGGCCACGGCCCATAGGATGAGGCCGAGTGCCATGAAGGCGTAGCTCAGGTGCAGGCTCCACAGCAGCGGCTCGCGCCACGTGTGGACGCCGTCCCAGCGTGCCAGCCGCAAGGCGTTGGCAACGCCGGCGAACAGCATGGCCCCGGTCAGCAGCGGTTGCGCTGCCTCGACCCCTGCCAGGAGCGCCAGTTGGAGCGCGATGACGGCGTACATCGACCCTAGTGCGGCCCACTCAAGAATGGGCCGGTTCTCGGGCCTTGGCGGGTGCAATGGCTGTCCTTGTATGTCGCGTCAATTAGTTGGGCACTCATCCATGTAACTGCTGATCTCGAGCATCACTTCACCTGTTTTTCGAGGTGGACGGGTTGCGTGGTGGTACTGGTTGCGGTTCAGGCTGTGGCGGCCGCCCGCTGTGCGTCCAACTGCGGGGTGTCGCCGGTCAGTCGCAGGTCGTAGCGCTCAGCCAGAGCCTGGAACAGGTTGTCGCTGATGAAGGCTGGCGGATTGGGGCCGAGGGTGATCCCCCGCACATCGAGGCTAAGCAGCGTCAGCAACACGGCAACCGCCTTCTGCTCAAACCAGCTGATGACTAGGGTCAGCGGTAGGTCGTTGACACTGCAGTCGAGCGCCTTGGCCAGGCCCAGAGCCACCTGGATGGCGCCGTAGGCGTCGTTGCACTGGCCCATATCGAGCAGCCGCGGGAAACCCAAGTGGGTGCCGAACGACTGGTCGCGGATGCGGAACTTGCCGCAACCGAGGGTCAGCACAAAGCTGTCCGCTGGGGTCGCCGCCGCGTAGTCGTCGAAGTAGTTTCGGCTGCGGTGGGCGCCGTCACAGCCGCCGATCAGGTAGAACTGGCTGATCTGGCCGTTCTGGTAAGCCTCAAGCAGTGTCCCGGCGTTCTGCAGCAGCACAGTGTGGTGGAAGCCGACGGTCGATTCGCCCGTGATCGCCTCGGCACACGGCTCGCCGCGACGCGCCGCCTCGATCACCGGCGTGAAGTCACCGTCGGTGATGCACTGGCCGCCGCTGACCGCGGTGCTGCGTGTGGTGAACAAGCGCTCTGCATACCGCTCGGCGGGCGGCATAACGCAGTTCGTAGTGACCAGGATGGCCCCCGGGAATGCCTTAAACTCGCGCTTCTGATCCTGCCACGCCCCGCCGTAGTGACCGGCCAGGTTAGGGTGCTGGTGCAGCGTCGGGTACATGTGTGCCGGCAGCATCTCACCGTGGGTGTAGACCTGAATATCGGTCCCTTCGACCTGCTGCAGTAAGTGGTAGAGATCGAGCAGGTCGTGGCCGCTGACCAGGATGCCCGGACCCGCCCGGGTGCCCTCCGCTACAGTGGCAGGCTGTGGCTGACCAAAGGTCTCCACGTGGGCGGCGTCGAGCATCTCCATGACCCGTAGGTTCATCTGCCCGCAGCGCAGACAGAGCTCAAGCAGCGAGTCGAGATCGAAATTGACGTTCGTCATGGTGGCGAACAGCGCCTCCTCCATGAAGGCCGCCACCTCCGGATCGTGCTTACCGAGGCGACGGGCGTGGTGGGCATACGCCGCCATTCCCTTCAGCCCATAGAGCAACAGCTGCTGTGCCGAGTGGCAATCCTCGTCCTTACCACAGACCCCGGGTGATTGGGTGCAGGCCACCTGCTGTCGGACTTGCTCGCACTGGTCGCAATGCATAGGGCACCACTCCTCTATATGATGTATATCTTGTACATCAATAGTGCCTGGCCACCGCCAGTGGGTCAAGCGAATGGGCGTGTGCTATGCCTCAGGGTGGGGCAGCAGACGTCTCTGACAAGGTGTATCCAGTTGTGATTACTCAGGTCTTGGCGGTCACGGTGTCGCTAGTGCTTCTTTGCCGTCTCGCACCGCGAGTCATGATCCACGCTGCGCCCCGTCCTCAACGGCGGGACCTGTTACGCCTTGGGTCAAAGGCAGGCGCCGCAATTGCTCGGCTGTCGCCGGATCGGCAAGCAGCTCCTCCAGGGTGATGCCATCAAGGTGATTGAGGAATTGATCGCGGGCGCTGTTTAGCGCTCGTTTGAGAGAACAGCGCCCACACAACGGGCAAGGACCACGTTCACAGTGGATCAGCTCCAAGCTCTCCTCCATGAGACGCACCACCTCGCCGACACGGATCGTTGTCGGTTCACGCGCCAGCTGCAAGCCGCCGGATCGCCCCTGGGTCGTCTGCAAGTAGCCGTGACGGGCCAGCCGATGGACCACCTTGCGCAGGTGTTCTTGTGAGATGTTGTAAGCCTGAGCGATTTCGCGCATGGTCACGCGGCGCTCGCTCTGAGCCCCGGCGTAGATGAGTACGCGCAAAGCGTAATCGGTATGGTAGGTCAGCTCCATGGCTGCGGATCCTTGCTGCTTGCAGACAGGGGGGGCGCTAGCAAACATCGCTCGGGTCGCATGCGACTTCAGTCATCATGCCCCCGCTTACAGATTGTAATGCCCCTTGGGTTTCTGCACACCACATGACGCTAATGCCGGGTGTGCGCTGGGTGCCGCATAGCCAAGGGGCTGATGCGAGCGTTAAATCAGTAGTGATACCGAAGCTGTGCGATAAGCAAAGCGTCATCCGTGACTTTGTAAACTATTCGGTGTTCTTCGTTGATCCGGCGAGACCAGTACCCGGCGAGGCTGTGTTTGAGGGGCTCTGGTTTGCCAAAACCTTCAAACGGTTTTCGCTTGGTCTCTTTGATCAGTCCGTTGATTCGGGTAAGAGTCTTTCTGTCGGTTTTCTGCCAGTACAGGTAGTCCTCCCAGGCGTTCTCAGAGAAGATGATCTTCATCAATAAATTCCTTTTCTTGACCGCCGCCCTGCTCCAGCTCGACAACGGATTCCAGCAAACGCCGGGCGTTCTTTGGTGCACGTAGAAGGTATGCAGTTTCTTGCAGCGCCTCGTAGTCCTCCAAGGAGATCATTACTACAGACTGCGACTTGCTCCGGGTGATGATCACAGGTGAATGGTCTTCACAGACCTGTTCCATGGTTTTTGCTAGATTGGCTCTGGCGGCTGTGTAGCTAATGGCATCCATAGGGCTGATCCTGTACACTATAATGGTCATGGTCAGGATGCCGTACGTAGAAAAGGCAGTCAAGCAGTCCAGGGAGTGAAGGAAATCGCGCCAGGGGGCAGTCTGGATGGCGCCGGTGCCGCATCGATGGGGTTGATGTGGTCGGGGGGAGGGGCGAGATTAAGCACGCTCGATAAGCTGCGACTCGAGTCGCAATCAGACCAATCTGTGCTTGCACTCAACGCCGCGCTAGAGGCTCATCTCGCGCCCGGCGGCCCAGCTATGGCGTGCCATCTCCACGACCTCGTCGAGTTCGTCTGCGGGCACGGCGGGGTCGCTGACGGCTTCACGCGGGTCGAAGTGGAAGATATAGAGCCGCGAGACAAACTGCGGGAAGGGGAGAGAGGATTCGCCGTGGCGCTCACCGGCCCCTTCGGTCGAGACTAAGACACCATTTCCCCAATCCTGAGTGCTGTCGTTATTGGGGTTAAAAAAGTAGACGCGCACCACGCCCTCGGGGTCAACGGCGACCCGCTCAATGGTGATCGCGTGCCAACCGATGAAGCTGCCTGTCGAGTCGGTTACGGCGACGCCGGCCGGCTGCGGGTGGATAACCGGTGTGTTGCCGTTATAGAGCGGGTGGTAGCAGCCGTAGAAACGGCGCACGAAGGTGGTGAACTCGACGATGGCACCGCTGCTGACCTTCACGGCGATAGCGAAGCCGCGGCCGACCCACCAGCCGTGTAGCTCGGGGTTGACCCAGCGGTGCGGGTCTTCGCCACGGCTGGCACAGAGTCGCCCCATCTCGTGGTAGATGGCATCGAGGTGAGGGACGGTAACCGCTGAGACCGCATCGACATCGGCGAGGGCGCGTTCGGGGTACTGTCCGAGCAAGACGCTTGAGGAGAGCGGCAGCCCCTCGAAGTGGGCGACGACATCGTCGTCGCGGGCGGCCCACGCCACCACCTGCAGCAGGTAGTCGGGGTCGTTGCTCGACCAGAGCGCCAGGGCGCGTGCCGACTGACAGGTCGGGTTATTGCCTTGACCCATGCCGCGCGGATGGCCGAGCAGAGAGAGGACGCCGGCGAGTAGGGCCGTGCGGGGCTCAAGGGTCTCGCCGACCGGCGGGAGCTGGCGCAGGCGGGCGGTCGCTGCGGTACTCAGCGGCAGGTTGATCTGCCGCCACAGCGCCGGAGCGACCGGGGCGCCGTAGAGAACGCCGCGCTCAAGCACTCCGGCGAGGCCGTAGATCGCTTGCGCGGTCTCGGGCCAGACCGCCTCACGAATCAGCGTATGCACCAACTCGGCGTAGCAGCCGAGGGCGTCGATGCCGGTGCTGCTCAAGCCTAAGGCGGCAGGCAGCAGTTCGCTGTTGCCGTTATCGAGAACGTAGCGCAAAAAGACCGGGTGGTAGGGCGAGACCAAGCCGGTATCGTGCATCGCCCGGCCAAAGCCGAGCGCTTCGTTGCGCAGGGCCTGTTCGTCCATGGTCGGCAGCCGCTCGGCGTAGACGCTCAGGCCTGGATCTTCCTGACAGCCGCGGGTTGGGCCGTAGAGTGCGCTGATCAGGCGCTCAGCACCGCGGGTGCGAGCGGCCGTCACGCCGGGCTCGTCGCTCTCTAAGTAGGCCGCGACGTTGGTGATCATCTCTTTGACGTGGCCGACCTCGATCGGGCGCTGGGCGAGGATGCGCCAGATCTCGGCGATGAGCTCCTCGATGACCTCACCGTAGCCGATGCGCTCGGCGATAAAGCGCTGATGGTGCTGCAGCAGCTCGAGGTTGCGCCCGAGTTGTACGCGCTCGGCCTCGCTGGCGGCGCCGAAGATCAGACGGAGATTGAGGGCGAGTACCCGCGCTAAGAACTGTCGGGCCGCCTCCGGCTCCATGCGGGGGTCGGTCAACTCGCCGGTAGCAAGCGCCACCATGCGCAGCTCGCTGAGACACTCCAGGATCTGCGTATGATCACGACTCAGCTTGAGGGTGTTGGCGGCTAGCGTCGGTACGAGGTGCTCCGGTTCCTCCCAGTCGCTGCCGGAGAAGATGCCGGCCGCAGTCAGTTCGCCGATGCGCTTATAGAGGCGCTCGGCACCGCCCGGTTTAGCGAGCAGGCGGCGGCTTGCATCGAGCACGTGGCTACTGTGGGCGAATTTAGCGAAGGAGCTGGTCTGAGCGAGGCGTTGACACGCGACATCCAGGCGTTGGGTCAGGCGCTCAAGCGCTGCTTCGGCCTCTCCGGTCCCGGTTGCAGCCCCGGTTGCGGCGGCGGGCGCGGCTTCGCTCGCGGCCCCTTCGGCATCGCCAGAGACGTGCGGACTCATCTGCGTCTTCATGGCTCCCTATATTGGACCGCAGCGCGCCGATTGTCTAATAACCAGTGACCGAAGGAGTCAAGGAGCAGTGAGGGGACATCTTGGTGGTGGGGGCTCAGCGGGTCGCCCAGGTGCGGGTCTGTTCGCGCAGCCAGGTCCGGAAGATGGCGACGTATTGATCGCGTTGCCGATGCAGCGCGGCAAGATCCTCGTCGGTTTCGGGCACTTTGCCGTAGCCTTCATCCTGCAAGCGTTGCGGGGTTACACCGGGGTCGAGGTCTTCGGGGCGGAAGAGGTCGTAGTAGGCAATTAGGCCATCACGGGTGCGCAGCCGCACGCCGGGGTTGATGACGTAGTAGTCTTGCGTGGTGCGGCGAAAGAGGCGGTAGTTGTTGCCACGCCGACGGCGAAACTCATTATTCGCGAGCACAGCGCCGATGAAATCGGCATCTTTGCACGACTCCGGCAAGATCTCCGCGGGCAGTACCGCGAGTGAGCGCTTGATCCACTCCGGGCTGAAGCCGCCGGCGCCGTGTCCGAGCAGTGGGCCGAGTCCTCGGTAGAAGAGGGCGCTGAGCCATTGCAGGAGGAAAAACTCCATCTGCAGGCGATCGAGCTTGAGCAGCTGTCCGTTGACTTGAATAGAGAGGTTCAACGGCACCAGATGGCGGTAGATCGGGGCGAGGCGCTGGGCGGCGAACCCCGGATCGAGATAGGCCTGCTCAAGGGCGAAGTGCAGCGGCGTGAAGCCGTGATCGGCGGTCTGTTCGGGGTCGGCGCCGCGCGCCATCAGAGCCCCGATCAAGGCGGTATTGCCGATGTGGGCGGCAGCCATCAACGGGGTGAGGTGGTAGCGCGTGCGATGTTCAGTGCCGTGTCGCTCGACCTGTTTGAGTACGGCGTCGATATTCTTATGGCTGTAGCTCAGTAGATGGTTGCGGTGGACTTGTTGCAGCGCCTTCTGCTCCGGTTGGAGGGCCGGGCCGAAGTGCTCGCGGGCGAGTCGGCTGGTGGTCGGCAAGTGGCAGTGGAGCAGGGCGTACTCGAACAGCTCCAGACGCTCCTTTTTGATTCCCGCCTCGAAGGCGCGTGTGCGCAGCGTCGTAAAGCCGTCGCGATCGAGCACCGACCACGGTGGCGGTGGTTGCTGCAACAGCCGCTCACGGATCTCGCTCGCCTGCTCCCTCTTCCCTTGCAACTCAAGCCGCTGCGCCTCGCGCTGCCAGCGTTCTAGGCTCGAATCTTCGGTCTCGGCGTGGACGGCCTCTTCGGCGAAGCGAGTTAGGCCGAGCAATTCGAGCAGAGGGTGATCGGTGTGCGCCTCAAGCCAGTAGACCTTGCGTACGGCACGGGTGACCGCGACGTAGAGTGCGTTGATGTAAAACTTATAGATCGTTAGCGAGGTATCGCGCTTATCCCGTGGACGGGCGTAGGCGAGATCGTCCTCCTCAAGGTCGGCTGGGGCGACGCCGGCGGCGATGGTGCGGAACGTCTCGGCCTCATCGCTGATGAAGTTAAGCAGGATGACGCTATCGTACTCAATCCCCTTCGCCTCCTGGATGGAGAAGATCAGCGGGGTTTCGAAATAGGCACGGGCGGCTGCCTTTTGCTCCGGATGCATGACGAGCACGGCGACGCGCGCCGAGCGGCCGGTGCGCTCGTTGAGTTCGCGTTTGAGTGCCGCGGTATCGGGCAGCAGCTGCAGCTGCCCTGGGTCGAGGCCGGTGCTGTGGACGAGGCGGCTGCTCTCCCGGTCGATGGCGCCGAAGCGGGCGCGTTTGACTTTTAGCAGGCGATTGGCCAATTCATTGATCAGGTGGGCGTTGCGGTAGTTGCTATGGAGCACATGCAGCACCTGCTGACCGCTGTGCAGCGGAGCGTCGTGGAAGAGCAGCTGCTTAATCTGTGCCCAGGAGAAAAAGTTGGGGTGGACGATCTGATTGGCATCGCCGCAGAGTAGAAACGCCCCGGGGGCGCGCAGTGCGCGCAGGATCAGGTGGAGCTGGATATAGGTCAGATCCTGCACCTCATCGACAATGATAAAGTCGTAGCGCGGAGTAAGACGCTCCCGATAGCGGTGGCTCAAGATATTGGTATCGTAGAGCGAAACGGTGCCCAGCCAGCGTAAGTAGCGCTCGAAGAGATCGTAGACCTGTTCACGTTGCTCCTCGCCGAAGATCGACTGGCGGATACCCAGCTCGCGGTATTCGGCGCGGGTTAGCCACGGCCGCTGTTCGGCGACGCTGCCGGTCAGTACCCCGCGAATCTCCTCGAAGACCGGATCGGGGGCACCGAGCGTGCGGGCGAGCGGTTGGCGTTCGAACCAGTCGCGAAAGTCACTGAGAGTGACCTCGCGCCCTTCGGGGATCTGAATGCTCTCCAAGAGTTCGTTGAAAGAGAGGAATTCGATCTGCTGAGCATCGTTGCTGTAGGCGTTGGCGAAGTAGAGCGCCCGGGCGTGCTGCACGAGGTGGGCTGAGAGCGTGATATAAAGCCCCTCGCCTGGGAACTGCTTCATCTTCTCAAGGGCGAGGGCGGTCTTGCCGCTGCCGGCCGAGCCGATGATCACCAGGGGCAGGTTGGTGGCGTAGACCGTCTCTTGCTCATCGTCGAAGGTCAGCGCCTTATCGAGCAGATTGAAGTACGGCTTAGCGGGGTTCAGGTGAGTGCTCGGTGAGGCCTCGAGAGCGTCTGGGTCTTCGATCGCGGGGATCTTCTCGTCATCGATAACGGCGCCGCCGCTGAGAAAACGCGATTTATCGTAGGCGTGGTTAGGGATGTACTCCAGGATTAGGCAGCAGACCTCACCGTGTACGCGACGCAGGGTGAAGAGCAGGCGATCACTGCGGTTAAGACGGGCGCGATAGAGGTGAGCGTCGATCTTGCGCACGTCGGCACGCCGGAAATCGCCGAGCTCCAGGGCCTCTCGGACCTTGTCAAAGCCACGGATCTTTTCGGGCTGCAGTTCGTTGTAGAGTAGGACACGCATCGGCAGTGGTCGGACTCCGCAGCTTAAGCGGTCGGCTCTGTGGTGACTTCCGGCAACTTCGCCGAGAGCCACGCCCCGGCAAAGCCCATCGCCGAGAGCAGCAGGATGATGCCGCTGACCGGCAGCACGGTCGTGAGCAGCCCGACCATACCGGTTAGCAGCAGGACGATACCGATGACCGTGTTGCTGACGGCGACGTAGTCGGTGCGCTTGTTGCCCCCGGCCAGGTCGACGACGTAGGTCTGGCGGCCGAGGCGAACCCCGGCGTGCGCTACGGCGAGGACGAAGAAAAAGAGCGGATAGAGCCAGGCCACCCCGGCCAGCGGCGGGATCAAGGTGACTAGGGCGACGAGTAGGGCGCCTGCCGCGGCGGCCGCGGCCCCAGCGTAGACCATCACACGCCGGCTCGAGACATCGGCAAAGCGACCCCAGAAGGGGGCGGCGAGCAGGTTCGCCAGCCCATCGGCGATGACAAAGGCACCGAGTAGGGCGGCGACGGCGGCGGTCTGCTGATGGGCGAGCATCACCATAAAGGGCGCTGTGAGCGCTGAGCAGAGCAGCAGCGAGCGGGCGATGACAAAACGGCGAAAGGGGGCATCGTCGATCAATAGACGCAAGCGCGCGAACGCCTCCGTCAGGGCGTTGGCGCCGCCGCTGGTCGCTCCCGGCTCCTCGCGGATCGTTGCGTAGGTGATGGCGGCTAGCCCCCAGAGCAGGGCGGCAAGCAGTAACAAGCCGGCGTAGAGGCCTAGGTTCTCGTTGCCACCACCCAAGCCGAAGAGCAACAGGGCGCCGACCCCAACGGTGACCAATCCGGCCAGCGAGGCCGACCAGCCGCTGACCCGGCCGCGCCGCGTCTTCGGGATGGTCTTACCGAGGACATCTTTAGAGGCGACCGAACAGAGACCGCGGGCCAGGCTAAAGAGCACTAGAGCGGCGATGATCCCGAGCCCGGCAGCGGTCCCGGAGAGGGTAAGCGCTACGAGAGCCATCGCCGCGATCGCCACCCCTTGCAGGATGCAGCCGAGCACATAGGCCCACTTACGCAGCGCCTGACTGCGCACATAGCTGGCAATGACCAACTGCGGGATCAGCGAGCCGGACTCGCGAATCGGCACCAAAAGGGCGGTAAAGAGCCCCGGTGCTGAGAGCGCACTCAAGATCCACGCCAGCACCGTTTTCGGGTTGGCAATGGCATCGCCGAGTTTGGTGAAGAAATGGGCTAGGATCTGCAGGAAGAAGTTGCCCGGAACCACCCGGCACGCCTCTACAGAGATGTCCTTGCAGACGCGTGCATCCTCGTCTTGCACCAGCAGCTGGTAGATACGATCGAGTTTCGAGGGGGTAGAGTTCGGCGAGAGATCGTTCGTCGGCATCGTGGGCAATCCTTGTTCAGGCGTTTTAAAGCCTTAGAGTCACCTAAGTCTCATGGCCTGGAATGGCCCCTGGTGCGCCAGGGGGGGGAGAGGGTGGCTCGGAGCGGCCCAGAGCCGACCCGGAGTGGCCCAGGGTGGTCCAGGGTCGCCCCGGGTGACTCACTCTTACTACATACCGTACACTAGCGCTTATTTTACAAGTAGAGGGTGCCTATGTCCGCTGCCGACGAGCCACGATCTTCACCGACTGCCACCCCCGAACGGCGTGGGTTGCTCGGGATTTTACGCACCTTGCCACGCGCGTGGTCGAAGCGCTATATCGAGCCACCCGCAGGGATTGAACCGGTCACCGACTTTGACGCAGAGCGCTATCTTGGTCGCTGGTATGAGGTCTACCGGTTCGATCACGGCTTTGAGCGGGGTGCGACACAGGTCACCGCCGAATACAGCCTCCGCGACGACGGTAAGATTCGGGTGGTTAACCGCGCCTTTGCCCCGAGCAGCGGGCGCTGGGGCTCGATCGAAGGGTACGCGGTCTTTCAGCGCGAGCCAACGGTCGCAAGTCTTGCTGTGACCTTTTTTTGGCCGATCACCGCCGGTTATCACGTGATTGAGTTGGATCGTGAAGGCTACCAGTGGGCCATGGTGACCGGGCCGAGCCGTAACTATTTGTGGATCCTAGCGCGTGAGCCGCGGTTGGATGCAGCTATTCTGGCGCAATTGACAGCACGGGCGAAGGCACTCGGTTTTGCGACTGAGGGATTGATCGAAGTCGAGCACTGATGAGCACTTGCAAATGGTTGCGCAAGCGGGCGCCGGTGCTCTTCGCGGCCTCTAACAGACGAGGCGGCTTGGGCGGATGCGCGGAACGGACAGCAATGGAGGAGAGGCAGTCTATGTTTACTTCGGGGCGATCAAAGTGGCTCCTTGGCGCACTCTGCGCGTCTGCAGTGGTGCTTGCCGGCGGTTGCGGCAATGGGAATGGCGAGGAAGAGGAGCAACTGACGCCGGAGCAGGCGTATCAGGATAGTCTTGAGCGCGCCGAGCAGGGCGATCCGGACGGCCTCTTCGATCTGGCCTACGCCTACTCGCGCGGGCTGGGAACCGAACAAGATATGGAGAAGGCCTACGAGGTGCTGCGCGAGGCCGCGGAGGCTGGCAATGGGCGCGCACAGCTGATCCTGTCCGAGCTCTACCTGCAGATCAATCGGGATCACGAGCACGAAGGCATGATCAAGATTAAGCGGGATTGGTATACCGTGCGCAGCCGCGATCGTCGAGAGGGGCTGAAGTGGCTCTTTCGCGCCGAGCTCAATGAAGATGAGCGGATCAGCCGACCAGCCGAAGGGATACTGGTCACGCTCATTCGCGAGATGGATGAATTCGATCGGTCGATGGTTTTAGAGTTGGCCAAGGAGTACGGACATCCGGAGTGGCAGGAAGTCCTAGGGCAGCGTTGATGGCCACAAAAAAACCGGGGGCTCGTAAGTGAGCCCCCGGTTCTTTTCGACCCGAACGGTCGGGTCTATCCGTTAACGGCTACCCTTGAGCAGGTCGGTGCCAAGGTCACCAAACTGCAGGTAGTCGAAGTCCGGATCGGGATCGCCGACCAGCTCCGGATAGAGCTCCAAGAACTCCTCACCGTAGAGCGGACGACGCTCCTTGTTGTGGCAGGTCTGACAGCTGACCTTGCCCACATCGCCTGCCGGCCCGAGCGCATCCTCCGGATACTCATCGGTCAGCGGGATCATCCAGTTGACGTTGATATCACGCGCCATCCGGATCCCGTGCCAGGCGATCTCACGGCCAATCGGGCTGTCTTCCCAGCTCGCCCAACGGCTGACGTTGTGACACAGCGTGCAGCCCGTATCAAGCGCGTAGCTGATGTGCATCATCAAGCTCACCGAACGCTCAGACTCGTGCAGCGACTTGCCACGCGGCGTCGTCGCCGTACGCAGACCCGTGCTGCCCTGGATCGGAATCGTCTGATGATCCACCAAGAAGGCATCCAGCGCATCACGCGGCAACGCCGTGTACGCCGTCTTCTCGCTGATCAGGTTCTGCAACTGCATGTCGCCAAAACCCGTCTTCAGATGACTCTCCGACTCCGAGTGCCACGAGGCCGGCGGAATCGGCTCACCACGGTGACAGGTGTAGCACGTCACACCCGCCTGGTTCGTCGACGCCAGGTGCGTCTCCGACCAGTTCGCGTTCAGATACCGGTTCATCTTGATCATGTCCTTGGCAACCCGGTACTGATACTTCTCGTCACTGGCCAGATCGTCCGTGTGACAGTACGTGCAACCCTCATCCGGCGCGACCCAGTCGGTCATCTCTTCCTTGATCCGCCAAAACTGCGCCTCGCTGATGTCCGCCAGCGCCTGCACGTTCTCAAACACCTCTCCCGCCCGCGGGCCATCCTCAGAGGCCAACGGACGCGCCTCCGGCGCCGTGTGCAGGTCTAAACGCGACTCCAGAATCCGCGGATTGTCGAGAACATACATCCCCGTACCCCGCGGCCCCGTCTGCTCTGCATCGTGCGGCGGACGCTCACAACCAGCCACTACCAGGAAGCCGGCTGCCAACGCCCCTACCGCTAACGATCGCGTCAGGTAACGTCCTTCCATCATCACTACCCCCTATTGTGCAGCCGGATTCCGTGCCGGGTCGGCGAGCTCTTCATAAATCGGGACCAAATTATGCTTCAGCCCCCACTCATACCAGCTCTCAATCACCGTCCCCGAGAGGAACAGACCAATCGAGGCCACCAGCGGGCAGAGAATCGCCATCCAGTAACCCCAACGGTGGATCGACTCCATCGTCGCATTGAAGCCCATCGTCCAGCGCCAAAAGAGCGCCGCACGCTCCGAGCCCGTACCACGGTCCGTGATCTGCTCAATCTCACGCTCACTGTTGTAACGACCGGTCGCCAAAATCGTCGCACCGTGCGCCGCAAACAGCAACGCTGAACCAAAGCAGAACGCAATCGACAGCATGTGGAACGGGTTGTAGTAGAAGTTGCCGTAACGCTCAGAGATCGCAACCAGCCAATCTAAGTGCGCAAACATCCCAATCGGCAAACTCTCGTTCCACGAACCAATCGCAATCGGACGAATCAGCACAATGATGAAGTAGAACCACAGCGCCGCAGCAAACGCCCACGCCACATGCGTACCCATGCCCAAAGCACGTGCACGAATGTACGTCCGCGCCCACCACAGCAGCAGCGACAGCGAACAAATCGCTAGCCCCCACATAAACCAACCGCCCTCATTGAACGGCGGAATGCGAAGACCATACTCCGGCGGCGGAACCTCGACCGCCAACCACCAAAACTGACGGAAGACCTCGCGAACCGAGTAATCGACCGCCGCCATCCAGTTCCAGCCCACCATCAGGCAGAAAACTAGAAAGCCTACCGTCGCCGCAACACCGGTCGCTCCCAGGTAAACCGGACCAATCTGAGCATCACCAATCTTACCCAACCAGTAAGAAAAGTACGGGCGCCCCACTCGGTTCCACTTCCCACCAGGAACCTCTAAACCCTGCTCAGCCGGTCCCCGAACCTGAACACGGGTGAATATGTTCTGGTACTCGGCCATATCAGCTTACCCCCCAGTTCCAAATTGGGATTTGCGGCCACCACGTGTACCACCACTCTGGCCATCCGCGCGTCCAGAACGGACCCGTCGTCAGAATCCCGAAGATACACGAGATCGACGTGCTCAACGCCAACGCCAGACCCAGACGGTGAATGCCCAAGCTGCCAATCGAGTAACCGACAAAGTCACGGAAGAACGTGTTCTCGTGCTCCGCCGTCTTGACACACTCACCCTTCTTCGGGTTCGTCGCCGAAAGAATCAAACCACCGTGCAACGCCAGAGCAAAAGCCGTCGCAAAGAACAGGCTACAACCCAGCATGTGCGCCCAGTGGTAGTGATAGTGAAGGTTCATGTAACCGACGTTGTTGACCCAGTCCAGGTGAGCAATGATCCCGTACGGGAACGCATGCCCCCAGCCGCCCATCAACAACGGACGACCCAACTGCGCCAGCACGAAGAAGCTGATCGCCACACCAAACGCCGCAGGAATGTGATAGCCAATACCCAACTTGCGGCTGATCTCAACCTCACGCAGCGCCCAGCTGACAAACGCACCAATCGCACACGCCGTTACAATCTGCCAAAGACCACCCTCGTCCAACGGCGCTAACGCAAAACCGTTGTCCAAATTCGGCGGCGCCAAAACCAACTGCAGGATGCTCCAGGTCTCCGAGATCGCCGCCTTCAGCGTGATCATCAACGCGCCAAACACGGCACAGAAGATCGCCGTCACACCGAAGAAACCGACGTAAAACGGCCCGACCCAGAAATCAAACAGGTCACCGCCGAGGAGAGTGCCCCCTCTTACTCGGTATTTTCGCTCAAAATCTAACAACGCCATGGCTGAAGTCCC
>NZ_NRRN01000045.1 GCF_016583625.1 Halorhodospira abdelmalekii
GAAAGCGCGCTTGCGCTGTTGGATACCATCGGCCATACCGGCACATCTCCTTGGGTGAATGAGATCGTGCCGACGACGATGAAGGACTAGCCGGGACTATGGAATACGGGGTCTAGCGGACGCGTACGACTGATCGCCAGCATGAGCGCGAAAGGAAGCTGCTATGACAACGCCTGCGCCGAGAGCTTCTTCCGCTCGCTGAAGGTTGAGGCATTGCACGGCGAGTCATTTCCAACGCGGGCCGCGATGCGACAGGCCGTCTTCGAGTACATCGAGGGCTACTACAACCGCCAGCGTCTTCATAGCACCCTGGGCTACCTATCCCCGGAGGACTATGAGGCCCGGCTCAATAGCTAGCACCGTGTCCACGTTGGCTGGGCAACACCAATTCGCCCAAACCGTAAAAGCTAGCGAAGACCATCATCAGCACCCCGCAATTGACGCTATGCTCATACGTGTAACCATCACGGGTCCGCAGCCTTCCGACTGAGAGCATCGCAGCGGGGTTATTGGCGACTGAAGTCAGTAGACCGTCCGCCGTTGCTCTCAACTCCTTGAAACTTGGGGATTCTCCGCCTTGATAAACTCGTTTAAAGAGATTCCGCAGAGTATCACGCGCCTCCAACGTCGTCTCCCGCGCCTGCGCTGCCGAAGGCACAACCTTCTTCGATTTTTGGCGTTTAACTTGTTTGCGCAGAGAGGCTTCTTCCTGGTTTTTTTCCTGGACTTTATTCTGCTGAACTTTTTTGCTCGTGTCGATCAAGACATGATCGATTCCGAGCTTTTGGATCTTCCTTATACTGAGCGCATCAAGGTAAAAACTGTTATGAAGAAAAGGGTGCCGCAGCCACTCAACACCCAGATCGTGTAAGAACATTCCAGGCGTCAACTCATATACAGAGACTTTCCTTATCTCTTTGTCCTTGCCTGTTTTTTCTTTGCCTTGTGTGCTCATTACCCTCCCCCCCCGGGACTCCACAGCCAACGCCTTACTCTGTCGATTTAACGGCAAGCCATAGCTGCGTCATACCAAGCCTTTTCCTCTAGAATCAAGCGACTAAGTTGGGGCAACTAGCGCCCCCCCCCACGCTCTGAATGTAACACTGAGGTCACCCCAGGGAAAGAACCTGCCGTCTACATCGCTTGACAATTTTCTCTTTGTCTATATTCGGACAACAGGAAGGCGCCCTCGAACTCACTTTTTCATTTTACTTTTAAGCGCTTATAAAGGGGGCATGCTTGCCCTTTTGCAGGAGGGAAAAGATTTTTCTAGAGAGAAGAGCTTGGCATTGTTGCAGCCCACAGAACGATTACAACTCTTGCGGAGATTCGAGCGCTGCTCTCACCAATCAAAAAAACAGCCGCAGCTGCTCGGCAGCTGCGGCTGTTTGACTTCAACGGCGCATCGGGAAGAGGAGAAACAGGCCTCACCTCACAGAAAAAGCTTAACCTGCTCGCCCTAACCTTTTGATTATATGGCGCGCCGGGAAGGACTCGAACCCTCAACCTTCTGATCCGTAGTCAGATGCTCTATCCAATTGAGCTACCGGCGCAGCGTGATGCAATTATACCAAAAAATTCGCTCTGATCAAGAAGCGAGTGGCGGAGAGAGAGGGATTCGAACCCTCGGTGGGTGTTAACCCACACTCCCTTAGCAGGGGAGCGCCTTCAGCCACTCGGCCATCTCTCCACGTGAACCTTCAATTGTAAAGAAAAAGACCGGGGGCGTAAACCCTTCAGGGCGACTCCGTATCCGGACCCGAGGTTTCCGACGGTGTGGCCGCCCCGCCTCCCCCTTCGCGTTCGTGCCGGATTCGCTCGTAGATCTCTTCCCTGTGGACGGAAACATCCCGAGGCGCGTTGACGCCGATGCGGACTTGATTCCCTTTAACTCCGAGCACAGTCACGCTGATCTCGTCCCCGATCATCAGCGTCTCGCCCACTCGCCGTGTGAGTATCAGCATCGAAAAAAGCTCCTCCTGCTTAAGATGCCACCTAACCGGACTGCGGTGGCGACAGCCCCCAACCCACCCCTGACCAAAGCCAACCACAAAGCTGCCACGACTAAGAACGGCGCCTCATCAGAGGCAGCAGTTTGCGCAGTTCGGCCTTGCAGGCGGGTACGGCCCGCCTCTTCCTACTCGGCGACCGGCTCAATCTCCTCGTCGAGCTGAAAGGCCTTGTGCAAAGCCCGCACCCCAAGTTCCAGATATTTCTCCTCGACCACCACGGAGATCTTAATCTCCGAGGTCGAGATCATCTGGATGTTGATCCCCTCCTTCGACAGCGCCTTGAACATCGTGTTCGCCACCCCGGCGTGGGAGCGCATGCCGACTCCGACCAAAGAGATCTTAACGATCTTATCGTCGCCGTAGACGTCTCGCGCCCCAAGGGCCTCGGCGTTGGCGCGCACCAAATCAAGCGTATTCTGGAAGTCGCGCTTATGGACAGTAAAGGTAAAATCGGTCAGTCCCTGCTGACTGATATTCTGAATGATCATGTCGACTTCGATGTTTGCATCGGCGACCGGGCCGAGGATATTGGCAGCAATGCCCGGCGTATCCTGCACGCCGATGACCGACACTTTCGCCTCCTCGCGGTTAAACGCGATCCCGGAGATCAGCGGCTCTTCCATCCCTTCTTCCTCGTAGGTAATCAGTGTGCCAGGGCCTTCCTCGAAGCTCGACAAGACGCGCAGCGGCACGCGGTACTTTCCGGCAAACTCGACCGCCCGGATCTGCAGCACCTTGGAGCCTAGACTCGACAGCTCGAGCATCTCCTCGACCGTGATCTGATCGAGGCGGCGCGCCTCGGGGACCACGCGCGGATCGGTTGTATAGACCCCATCGACATCGGTGAAGATCTGACACTCATCGGCCTGCAGCGCCGCCGCAAGGGCAACCGCAGTGGTGTCCGACCCCCCTCTGCCGAGGGTGGTGATCGCGCCACTCTCGTCGACGCCCTGAAAACCGGCCACCACCACCACCCGGCCCTCAGCGAGATCGTCGCGAATGGGCTCCGCATCGATATCCTGGATGCGCGCCCGACTGAAGGCGCTGTCGGTCAGGATGCGCACCTGTGCCCCGGTATAGCAACGCGCTGCGCAGCCAGCCTGCTCCAGCGCCATCGTTAACAAAGCGATCGTTACCTGCTCTCCGGTCGAGAGCAGTACGTCGACCTCACGCGGCGGCGGCTGGGAGTGAACCGCTTCGGCCAGCGCCAGCAAGCGGTTGGTCTCGCCGCTCATCGCGGAGACGACGACAACAACATCGTGGCCACGCTCGCGCGCACGGCTGACCTTCTCGGCGACGGCTTGAATCCGCTCCGTAGTACCGACGGAAGTACCGCCGTATTTCTGTACGATTAACCCCATAGTTCCCTCGGGCTGACTCCAGGTCCCCAATTTAACATCAGAGCTTGGCCGATGATAAAGGGGATCGACGAAAATCAAAACAGCGTATCTCTGCCGCACGGCCACCTAAGCAGGCGCAGCCAGCAACAGCCGGGGAGAGGCGCTAGTCGGTCGCCTGCTCGGCGACCCAAGCGGCCACTGATTCGAGCGCATCCGGAACCGCCTGCGGGTTGCGCCCGCCCGCCTGAGCGAAGTCTGCACGCCCACCTCCCCGTCCACCGAGCTGTTCGGCGACGTAGTTGACCAGCGTGCCAGCTGAGAAGCGGTCGGTTAGATCCTTCGTGACGCCAGCGACGATCTGCACCTTCTCACCCTGCGTGGCCAGCAGTAGAACAATCCCGCTACCGATCTGATTTTTAAGTTGATCGACCGTATCGCGCAGCCCCTTACCGCCGCCCTCGACCGCGGTCGCGAGGACACGGACGCCGGCGATCTCACGCACCTCATCAAGCAGTGATCGCCCGGTCTGCGTCGCGAGCTTCTGTTTAAGGCGCTCGATCTCCTTCTCCTGCTCACGCGCCCGTTCGCTCAACTGCGCGACCTTATGCTCCAGGTTCTCCGGGCTGATCCGCAGCGTCTGCGCCAAGCGCCGCTGCTGGGCATCGAGCTGCTGCGCCCAGGCCACCGCTCGCGCACCGGTGACCGCTTCAATACGCCGCACCCCACCGGCGATGCCGGTCTCGTGCACGATCTTAAAGAGCCCGATATCGCCGCTGCGGCGCACGTGGGTGCCACCACAGAGCTCGCATGAGTACCCCCCTAAGGAGATCACGCGCACCGTATCGCCGTACTTCTCACCGAAGAGCGCCACCGCGCCCGCATCCAGCGCCTCATCGAAACCCATCTGCTCGGCCTCGGCCGGCAGATTGGCCTGGATCTGCTCGTTGACGCGGCGCTCGATCGTCTGCAGGGTCGCCTCGTCCGGCGCCTCGTAGTGCGAGTAGTCGAAGCGCAGCCGCTCCGGGGCCACCAGCGAGCCCTTCTGCTGCACGTGCTCACCAAGCGACTCGCGCAGTGCGGCGTGCAGCAGGTGGGTTGCTGAGTGGTTGCGCACCGTTGCCGCGCGCAGCTGCTCATCGACCTGCGCACTGACGACGTCACCGACGCTCAACTCGCCCTGCTCAAGACGCCCAAGGTGGCCGTGCGCCTCGCCCTGCTTGAGCGTGTCGGTGACGACGAAGCGCACCCCGGCGGCGAGCAGCTCACCGCGATCGCCGACTTGCCCACCCGACTCGGCGTAAAAGGGCGTTTGATCGAGCACGATCATGCCCTCCTCACCGGCGCTCAGACGCTGCACCGATGTCCCGTCGCGATAGAGGCTAATGATCTGGCCTTGATCGGCCAAGGTCTCGTAACCGGTAAAGCGGCTTTCACCGGCATCGACTACCGCCTCGCGGGCGCTGCCGAAGCGGCTCGCGGCGCGGGCTCGCTCACGCTGCTCAGCCATGCGTGCCTCGAAGCCGGCGTAGTCGACCTGTAGCTGGCGTTCGCGGGCGATATCGGCGGTCAGGTCGACCGGGAAGCCGTGGGTATCGTAGAGCTTAAAGACGACCTCACCGTCGATGCAGTCGCGGTCGGTGCGTGAGAGGTAGTCATCGAGCAGCTCCAGACCATCCTCCAGAGTCTCGCGAAAGCGCCGCTCCTCTTGATGGAGGATCTTTTCGATGAACTCGCGCCGGCGCGGCAACTCGGGGTAGGCCTCGCCCATCACCGCCTCAAGGGGCTGCACTAAACGGTAAAAGAAGGGCTGATCGATGCCGAGCTGGTAGCCGTGCCGCACTGCACGACGAATGATACGCCGCAATACATAGCCACGCCCCTCGGTCGCCGGCAAGACGCCATCGGCGATCAGGAACGAGCAAGCGCGGATGTGATCGGCCACCACTTTCAACGAGGCGCTGCGCCGATCGGCCACCCCGGCGATCTCACCCGCTGCATCGATCAGCGGCACGAAGAGATCGGTCTCGTAGTTATCGTGCACCCCCTGCACCACGGCGGCGAGCCGTTCCAGCCCCATGCCGGTATCGATCGATGGGCGCGGCAGCGGCGTCAGCTGCCCCTCGACATCCCGGTCGTACTGCATGAAGACCAGGTTCCAGACCTCGATGTAACGGTCACCGTCCTGATCGGGTGAACCGGGCGGCCCTCCGGCGACCCCGGGTCCGTGATCGTAGAAGATCTCCGAGCAGGGACCACAAGGACCGGTATCGCCCATCGACCAGAAGTTATCGTGCGCCCCGATCCGCCGAAAACGCTGCGGATCGACGCCGATCTCTTCAAGCCAAATCCGTTCGGCCTCATCGTCCTCCTCGTAGACAGTCACCCAAAGGCGCTCGGGCGGGAGAGTGATGACCTCGGTCAGATAGCGCCACGCATGCTCAATCGCCTCGCGCTTAAAGTAGTCGCCAAAGGAGAAGTTACCGAGCATCTCGAAGAAGGTGTGGTGGCGGGCGGTGTAGCCGACGTTCTCCAAGTCGTTGTGCTTGCCGCCAGCACGCACGCAGCGCTGACTACTCACCGCGCGCTGATAGCCGCGCTCCTCGCCGCCGAGAAAGACCTCCTTAAACGGCACCATCCCGGCGTTGGTAAAGAGCAGCGTCGGATCGTTGCCCGGCACCAGTGGGGCGCTCGGCACCACGGTGTGGCCGCGGTCGCGAAAAAACTCCAAGAACGATGCGCGCAATTGCGCAGATCTCATCCGTCCCTCGCCCATACGGGTCCCTTCATTGGTCTGCGTCATCGGTACCGCTCAAGGCGGCGCGTATCTGCTCAGCGGTAAACCCGCGGCGTTGCAAAAACTGTCCCTGGCGCTGTTGCTCACGGCGCTGCTGCGGCAACGACGCACCGAAACGGCGCTCCCGCACCTGCCGCGCCAGCTGCTCCCAGGCGACCGGATGCGCGGCAATGGTCTGATCGATCAGCGCCGCTTCGACCCCGCGCTGTTGCAATTCGTAGCGCAGCCGCACTGGCCCTTGGCCACGCTCGCAACGGCTGCGCACAAAGACTTCAGCGAAGCGCGCCGCACTCAGCCAGCCTTGTGCAATGAGCTCATCGATCAGCTCGGCGCAGAGCGACTCGGCGTAACCGCGCTGGGTGAGCTTATGGACAAGCTCGCACGGGGCGTGCTCGCGACGTGCAAGCAACCGCAGCGCAACCCCCTTGGCCTGCTCATAGCGCGCCGCATCGTGTGCGGCTCCAAGAGGGGGCTCGGCCTGCTGTGACGACGACGCCTCGCTCATCCCTTACGGGGCGACGACGGCGCGCTCGCCGCTGGGCTGTTTGTGGCGGCACCCTTTGCACTCCGCTCCTGGGCCTCGCTCTTAGCACCCCCCTTAGCACCTGCACTCGCCGGCTCTTTGGCCGCCTTTGCCCCCGGACTGACCGCTGCCTTATGCTCATCAGCTGGCGCATCGGTCGCTGCCGCATGGGTCCCATCGGGCCGAGTGAGCACCTGGGCACGGATCTTTGACTCGATCTCGGCGGCGATCGCCGGGTTGCTGCGCAGATGCTGACGGGCATTGTCCTTGCCCTGGCCGATGCGCTCGCCCTGATAGCTGTACCAAGCGCCAGCCTTTTCGATAAAGCCGTGCGCAACGCCCATATCGACGATCTCACCCTCGCGCGAGATCCCCTCGCCGTAGAGGATCTCAAACTCGGCCTGCTTAAAGGGGGGCGCCATCTTATTCTTGACTACTTTGACGCGCGTCTCGTTGCCGAGGATCTCATCGCCCTTTTTGATCGCCCCGATCCGGCGGATATCCATACGCACCGAGGAGTAGAACTTAAGCGCATTGCCGCCGGTTGTCGTCTCCGGGCTGCCAAACATCACACCGATCTTCATGCGGATCTGGTTGATGAAGACGACGAGGGTATTGGAGCGCTGGATGCTAGCGGTGAGCTTGCGCAGCGCCTGCGACATCAGTCGCGCCTGCAGCCCGACGTGCGAATCACCCATCTCACCTTCGATCTCGGCTTTCGGCGTCAAGGCGGCGACCGAGTCGACCACCACCACATCGAGCCCGCCCGAGCGCACCAGCATATCGGCGATCTCCAAGGCCTGCTCGCCGGTATCGGGCTGCGAGACGAGCAGATCGTCGATATTTACACCGACCGCCTCGGCGTAGTCGGGATCGAGCGCATGCTCGGCGTCGACGAAGGCGGCGGCCCCGCCGGCCTTTTGGGCCTCAGCGATGACGTGCAGCGTCAAGGTCGTCTTACCGGAGGACTCCGGCCCGTAGATCTCGACGACCCGCCCGCGCGGCAGTCCGCCGATGCCAAGCGCCACATCGAGCGCTAGAGAGCCGGTCGAGATGGTCCGTACGTCGCCGCGCACGGCACGGGCATCGCCCATACGCATCACGGCCCCTTTGCCGAACTGCTTCTCGATTTGGCCCAGCGCGGCGCCGAGCGCCTTTTTGCGGTCTTCATCCATTGCCGAAACTCACTCCTTAATTGATGGTTCGCGTCTGCACAGCCGACGATCGGTCCGGTTGCGGCGCTTAAGGGACCCGGTTGCCTTCCCTGCCCCGGAGCCGCTCCCTTCAGGGGGTAGATTATTCCACAGAGTGGGCAGCCGATCACACCTCTTAGGGCGATTTTAAGGCGATTTTTTAGCCGCCATCATCCACCGCCCCGCTCGCCCCTTCGCTCAGCAACTGCTCTAACCCCGCCAGCGCTGCGGCCACGCTCGCCCGGCGAACCGCCTGCCGATCGCCCTTAAACCGATAGCAGCGCATCTGCACCGCACTCGCAGCGGCCGAGGGGACGGCAACGGCCCAGGCGATCCAGACCGTCCCCACCGGTTTCTCGGCCGAACCGCCCTCCGGTCCCGCGATACCGGTGACGGCGATGGTGTGCGAGACCGGCGCGCGTTGCAGCAGACCGACCGCCAACGCCTCAGCGACCGCTTCGCTGACGGCGCCGCAGCGCTCAATCAGCTCCGGCGGCACACCGAGCAGTTCCGCTTTCGCCGCGTTACTGTAGACAATCAGCGCACGCTCAAACCACAGCGAAGCGCCCGGTGTATCGGTCAGCACCTTCGCCAACCACCCCCCGGTACACGACTCAGCAACCGCCAAGCGCCCCTGTCGCGCCTGCAGTCGTTCGCCGATGTGCACCACCTGCGCCTGTATGGCTTGCTCGTCGTGTACCATAATCCCCCCGTGACACTCCCTAATGGTCGCTTCAAGACCGCCGCATCAATTATAAACGATTGTTTTTATATGGCTAACGTTGACGATTCCGCGCACACCCCGATGATGCGGCAATTTCTACGCATCAAGGCCGATCACCCGCAGACGCTGCTCTTCTACCGCATGGGGGACTTCTATGAGCTCTTCTACGAGGACGCCGAGCGCGCCGCTAAACTGCTCGATATCACCCTGACGAGTCGCGGCGAATCGGCCGGTCGCCCGATCCCGATGGCGGGTGTGCCGGTCCATGCGGTCGAGAGTTACCTTGCGCGCCTCGTGCGCCTCGGCGAGTCGGTCGCCATCTGCGAGCAGATCGGCGATCCGCAGGCGGCCAAGGGACCCGTCGAGCGCCAAGTCGTGCGCGTGGTGACACCGGGGACATTGACCGAAGAGGCCCTGCTTGAGGAGCGCAGCACCAATCTGCTCGCCGCGCTCGCCCCGGCAACGGCCGGGCGCAAGTCGAAGCGCAGCACGGAGGAGAGGAGTGAGAGCGCAGTGTGCTACGGCATCGCCACCCTGGAGCTCTCCTCAGGGCATTTTACGGTGCTGGAGGTCTCCGGCGACGAAGAGCTCGCCGCCGAACTCGAGCGCCTCCGTCCAGCCGAGCTGATCGTGCCGGACGACGATACCACCGTAGTGCCGCCGCTGCCGCGCGCCACCGTTGCGCAGCGGCGAGGGGTTTGGCACTTCGAGACGACGCCGGCGCGCCGCCTGCTGCTGCAGCAATTTGCAACCCACGACCTCTCCGGTTTTGGTGCCGAAGGGCTGGATGCGCCGATCGCCGCCGCTGGCGCCCTACTCCAGTACGTCGGCGAGACCCAGCGCGCCGCCCTACCCCATATTCGCAGCTTGAGCGTGGAACGCCGCGATGAGGCGATCGCCATCGACGCTGCCAGCCGCCGCAACTTGGAGATTGAACGCAATCTTAGCGGCGACAGCGAACACACCCTTGCCAGTGTACTCGACAGCAGTGTCACCGCCATGGGCGGACGGCTACTGCGGCGCTGGCTGCAGCGCCCGCTGCGCCAACACGGCGTCGTTGCCGAACGGCACGCTGCGGTCGCCGCACTGCTCGATGACGAACTTACCGGCCAGCTCGGCGGTGGTGAGCTGAACGGCGGTCTCGGCGGCCACCATCCGCCCGGCGCCACCGGTTACCGCGAGCTGCGCGCGCAGCTTGAGGGCTGTGCCGATATCGAACGGATCCTTGCGCGCATCGCCCTCGGCAGCGCTCGACCGCGCGACCTGACCGGACTCTGCACCACATTAGAGCGCCTGCCCGCGGTGCGCCAACTCGTCACTCACCTCGACAGCAGACGGCTGCAAGCACTCGCCGCGCAAGCCGGCGAACACCCAGAGACGGTCGCCCGACTACAGCGTGCGATCGTCGGCAGCCCACCGGCGACCGTGCGCGACGGCGGAGTAATCGCCGAGGGCTACGATGCCCAGCTCGATGAGTTACGCGCTCTATCGCGCAATGCCGATCAATTCCTCACCGATCTTGAGGCGCGCGAGCGGGCAGCCAGCGGCCTCAGCTCGCTGAAGGTCGGTTTCAATCGCGTCCACGGCTACTACATTGAGGTCAGTCGCACGCAGAGCGATCAGGTCCCCGAGCACTTTAGCCGGCGTCAGACCTTAAAGGGCGTCGAGCGCTACATCACCCCAGAACTCAAACGCTTCGAAGAGCAGGTCCTCTCGGCCCGCGAGCAAGCGCTGGCACGCGAAAAGGCCCTCTACGAGCAGCTGCTCAGCGAGCTCGCCGAGCAGCTTGCGCCGCTGCAGCAAGCCGCCCGCGCACTCGCTGAGTTCGATGTCCTCGCCGCCTTCGCCGAACGCGCCGAAGCCCTTGCATACGTTCGCCCAGAACTTCGTAAGCGCCCCGGACTCAAGATCGAACGCGGGCGCCATCCGGTCGTCGAACGCGCCCTGGATGAGCGCTTTACTGCCAACGACATCGAGCTCCATGAGCGGCGCCGGATGCTGCTGATCACCGGACCGAACATGGGGGGCAAATCGACCTACATGCGCCAGACCGCGCTGATCACCCTGCTCGCCTACGCCGGCTCGTTCGTCCCAGCCCAGCGCGCCGTGCTCGGACCGATAGACCGAATCTTCACCCGCATCGGTGCAGCCGACGATCTAGCCTCGGGACGCTCCACCTTCATGGTCGAGATGACTGAAACGGCCAACATCCTGCACAATGCCACCGCAGAGAGCTTAGTGTTGATGGACGAGATTGGCCGCGGCACCAGCACCTTCGACGGCCTAGCCCTGGCGTGGGCCACAGCCGAACGCCTGGCCGAGAAAATCCGCGCCTTTACGCTGTTTGCTACCCACTACTTTGAGATGACCGCCCTAGCCCAGACCCACGCCAACGTCGCCAACGTCCATCTTGAGGCCACTGAACACGGGCAACGCATCGTCTTCCTGCACACCGTCCGCGAAGGGCCAGCGAACCGCAGCTACGGATTGCAAGTCGCCGCACTCGCCGGGGTACCGGCAGCGGTCTTGAGCGCCGCGCGTGATAAGCTCCACCGCCTGGAACAGAGCGCCGCCGCCAGCCAGGGAGAGACCGACAGCCGTCAACTGTCGCTCTTCGGACCGTTGCCGCCAACCCTCCCTCCAGCGCAGCACAGCGAACCAGCATCGGGGTGCGCCTGCCAGCAAACCGCCCAGCACACCACCCGGGAATACGACCAGGCATCCGACCAGAACTCTTCTCAAGAACCTTCTCAGGATTTTGCTCAACATCTCGATCCACTGCGTGAGACCCTGAACGCACTCGACCCCGATGCGCTCACACCGCGCCAGGCTCTCGATCTTCTCTACGAACTCAAGGCGCAGTCCGCCGCCTCGCCAGAGAGCGTCCACTGCAGCGCTCGTGAGAGCATGGCCACACCCAGCGAAAAATGAGTAAAATGGCAGGCCGCAATCGGCGTTTGTTCGGCGCCTATAGGCCATATCGCCGGAGCCAGCCGAATCACTAGCGGAGCTAACAACGGCAACGGAGCCTTTCCATGAGTTACGTCGTCACTGAGAACTGTATTAAGTGCAAATACACCGACTGTGTCGAGGTCTGCCCAGTCGACTGCTTCCACGAAGGGCCAAACTTTCTCGTCATCGATCCTGAGGAGTGCATCGACTGCACGCTGTGCGAGCCCGAGTGCCCCGCCGAAGCGATCTTCTCCGAAGACGATCTACCGCCGGAGATGGAACACTACGCTCAGCTTAATGCCGAGTTGGCGCAACAGTGGCCGCTGATCACCGAGAAGAAGGACCCCCCGCCGGATGCCGAGGACTGGAACGGCGTGCCGGATAAGTTCCAACATCTAGAGCGTTAAACCGGGCTGAGGCGAGGTGTCGGCTGCGGCCGTCCGGGCGAGCCCAGCAAGGCGACCCCGGGCGACCCCGGGACTCCACCTCGCCCGCCCTCTCCCCTCGACCCTTAAGCAAGCTCACCCGGCCGGGCGCCGTGGCCTAGCCCCGGGGGTGGTGCTCCGCGTGTAGCAGTTGCAGACGATGTCGGGCAACGTGGGTATAGATCTGAGTCGTCGACAGATCGGAGTGGCCGAGCAGCATCTGTACTGCGCGCAGGTCTGCACCGTGATTGAGAAGATGAGTAGCGAAGGCGTGACGCAGCGTATGTGGTGAGATGGTTGGATCGATACCGGCGATTACGGCATAGTGCTTGATGCGATACCAACACGCCTGCCGGGTCATACCTCCGCCGCGATAGGTTACCAGCAGCCACTCGCTGCCCGCCGCCTCACCGAGCAGAACCGGGCGCGCCTTGCGCAGATAGCGCGCCACCCAAACGAGTGCTTCATCACCGAGTGGCACCAGCCGCTCGCGCGAGCCCTTACCGACGATCCGCACCACCCCTTGCCGTGTATTGATTCCGGCCACCGTAAGCTGGACCAGCTCACTGACGCGCAGGCCGGTGGCGTATAAGAGCTCAAGCAAACAGCGATCGCGCACCCCGAGCGGCTCCTCGGTATTTGGAGCCAACAGCAGGGCCTCAATCTGCTCCTCAGTCAACCCACCGGGCAGCAACTGCCCTAACCGCGGCGGCTCGATCTGAGCACTCGGATCGTCTTCGCGCAACCGGTAGCGCAGCAGGTAGCGATAGAACCGCCGCATACTACTGACCAAGCGCGCCGTGGTCCGCGGCCGTGCACCCTCGCCAACACGCACGGCGAGGTAGTCGAGCAACGCCACACGCTCGGCCTGCTCCAGATGGAGGCCGTGGGCATTCAAATAAGCAGCCAACCCCTCTAAGTCGGATCGATAGGCCGCCAGCGTCGCCGAGCTCAACCCACGCTCTTGCCACTGCATATCGAGAAAGGCCTCAATCCGCTGCTGATCGGCAGCGCTCGGCAGCGCCCGGCTACGCGCCCGTCCACGCCGCCGCTTCACCGTACCGGAAAGCGCAGCGGCGGGTGCTGCATCACCAGTGGCGCCGGTCGACGCCATCAGCTCCGCCCACGCAGCACACCGCCACGCTCATCAAGACGACACACCGTGGTGCCGACCTTAGCGCTGGCCACCGCTGCCGTCGCCAGTCCCCTCTCCCGAGCCGCCTGCCGCAGCAGCATGTGGGGCCACCTGACTAAAGGCCCGCAGCAGCTCCATCGGTAGCGGGAAGACGATCGTTGAACTCTCGTTCTCATTGGCCACTGTGACCAAAGTCTGCATATAGCGCAGCTGCAGCGAAGAGGGGCTCTGTCCGAGGATATCGGCCGCATCGCGCAGCTTCTCGGCCGCCTGCATTTCGCCCTCGGCGTGGATGATCTTGGCACGCCGCGCCCGCTCGGCTTCGGCCTGTTGCGCGATCGCGCGGACCATCGACTCATCGATATCGACGTGCTTGATCTCGACATTGGCGACCTTAACGCCCCAATGATCGGTCTGTTGGTCAAGGATCTCTTGGATGTGCGCATTGAGTTTGTCGCGCTCGGCGAGCATTTCGTCGAGCTCGTGCTGCCCGAGCACCGAGCGCAGAGTGGTCTGAGCCAACTGGCTCACCGCCGAGTAGAAGTCCTCGACGTTGATAATGGCGCGCTGCGGATCGACGACACGGAAATAGAGTACCGCATTGACCCCCACCGAGACGTTATCGCGCGAGATGACGTCCTGGCTCGGCACGTCCATGACCACGGTTCGCAAGTCGACACGAACCATCTGCTGAATGACCGGAATGACGAGGATCAGCCCGGGACCTTTAACGCTCCAAAAGCGTCCGAGCTGGAAGATAACACCGCGCTCGTACTCGCGCAGGATGCGGATTGCCGAGGCGACGATCGCCAGCAGCACGGCGAGGACGATCACAAGGGTGGTTTCCATGGCGACTCTCCTCTTATTGGGTGCGCCAGCGCCGGGTACACAACGGCGCCTGGCTGTCGGGGGCTCCAACGGTCTCGCGACGACGCCGATATCGCCCATTCTTCCTTGGAACCGGCCCGCTACGCAACTCCCCGCTACGCAACTTCCGGTGCCGTGCCCGCGTGCCCGCGTGTACGTTGACAAGCCAAGCATAGACGACTCAAGCCCGCTTGGCCCTTCGATCGGACAGAGGGCTGTGCGACCACGAAGGTACGCGAACGAGTGCAGTGATTGTTGCTTATCGGGCAAAAATCCGTATCCTGCCACCAGGAGCTGGAACAGGGGCGCCAAGCCTAGCCAACCGCCTTACCCGAAGGCGAGGGCTTGCGAAAGCAAGCCGGAGTAACCGGCTTCAGCCCGCCGGAGCAGGAGGCTCGAAGGGGCTGCGCTTGCAATTTCTCCCGTGACCCAAGTCGCGGGCTTCCCTGTGGAGGATCTGTGAACTTAGATGAGTTGCAAGAGACCTTCGAGCTAATCGATGATTGGGAGGAGCGGTATCGGATTTTGATCGACCTTGGACGCCAGCTCCCAACTTTTCCCGCTGCGCAACGCACCGAAGAGAATCGGGTTGAGGGATGCACCAGCAATGTCTGGCTGATTTGCGAGCGTGATGAAGACGAACCGCAGCGCCTGATCTTTTTAGCCGATAGCGATGCCTTCATCGTTAAAGGTCTGATCGCGCTTGTCCTGATGGCCTATTCCGGGGCCACCCCCGCACAGATCCGTGCGACCGATCTGCGGGAACTTTTTCGACGCCTTGGCCTGGAAAGGAATCTCAGTCCAAACCGGCGCGATGGTTTCTACGCCATGGTCGACCGGATTCACGAGCTAGCCGCGGCGGCCGAACGTGAGTCCGCGCAGCCTCCCGAGTAAGCCAGTCAACCTCAAGGACGCCCGCCCAATAAATTGACTTGGAAGTTTTTTTTGGATATTTTCGAGGCCTTTCGGAGTGCCTGGAAAGCGTCACCCGATGCCGGAACACAGTGACCACAAGAGCAATCAAAAGACCTATAGCGATGAGCACTACACACGGTAACGCAGACCGACTCAGAGGGTTGGATCACAAAAACATGAGTTCTAAAATGGATCGACAAGGTATGTTGATGAACCGGGAGCACCTACACCGTCGGCAGAACAAAATGGGCATCTCACTGGACGAGTACAACCTGGGTGAACTTCAAGAGTTGCTTGCTGCCATTGATCGTGAGATCGAAGCGCGCTCCTTTGCCGACAGTCTCGAAGCGCAACTGCGGCTATTTATGCGCCGCCGCGGTCAATAATCGTACCGGCACACGCGCACCAAGCCGACCGGCACAACCACGAACCGACCGCCCTCGAAAGCGATCACGGCCCGGCAGCGCCCCCGGGGCGCGTAGCTCGTGTTGCCCTGGGCGCCCTTCACTTTGCACACGTCAGCTGCCGCGCAGCTCTACTGCCTACCTGGATTCTAGCGATCTGGGCACGCATCACGATTATGGGGCGTTATGGTAGCCATTGCCGGGGCTGCTCGATGGTCGTCGTTTTCTTTGCTAGATTGACAACGGTGATCGGTTGCGCCCACCATCCTTACATAGATGGCCAAGAATATGATCGGACCGTCGTCCCACGCGCCACCCTCGCGCACTGTGGCGAGGGTTCACGATCAACAGACAATTAGGGATGACAATCCCAGGAGGAGAAATCGATGTCCCAGCGCACCCCTCGGGGTACATCCCCCCGCAGCCCTGCTGCCGCGCGTGATGCTTTGCGCGCGGCGTTGAACCGGCGTGATTTTCTTAAACTCTCCGGACTCGGCGGTGGCGTCTTCGCCGCCGGCACACTCGGCGGCGGCCTGCTCTACAGCACGCCTAGCCGTGCCGTACAGACCAACGCCCGCGTCGTGATCGTCGGCGCCGGTGCCGCCGGGCTGGCTGCTGCCAATCGTCTCAGCCGTCGCCTCGACGGTGCGCAAATCACGGTCATCGATCGGCGCGAGCCCCACTACTACCAGCCGGGCTTGACCCTTGTCGCCACTGGAGTCTGGGAGCGTGGCAAGACGGAGGATCGCAACGACCGCTACATGCCGCGCGATGTCGACTGGATCAAGGCCCACGTCGCCGAGTACGACCCCGATCACGATCGGGTCGTGACCGATACGGGGGAGTCGATCGAGTACGACTATTTAATCGTCGCCACCGGTCTGCAGCTGCGTTTCGATCAAGTCCCGGGGATGGACCCTGAACGGATCGGCAGCCACGGGGTCGGCTGCGTCTACGACACCCCGCAGAACGCCGCGCGCACCTGGGAAGCGCTCGAACCCTTCACTCACCAGGGCGGCAAAGGACTCTTCATCCGCCCGCCTGGCGCCATCAAGTGCGCGGGTGCACCACTGAAGATGACCATGCTCACGGAGCACCGGCTGCGCCAGCGCGGCGCACGTGAGCGCAGCGAACTCCACTACTACGTCCCCGGTAGCGGGCTCTTCTCACAGCCGCGTATTGATGACTTTTTGGATAACCACTTCCCCGAACGGGGGATCACCATCCACCGTCACCACCGAGTTAAAGAGCTCGATGCCGAGAATCGGCAGGTCGTCTTCACCTCGGAGGAGCACGGCGAGCACACCGAGACGTTCGACTTCATCCACCTGCCGCCGCCGATGAGCGCCCCCGAACCGGTCCGAGAGAGCCCCTTAGCAGCACAAGAGGGCGAGCACGCCGCCGACGGCTGGCTCGAGGTCGACCCCTATACACTGCGCCATAAGCGCTACGCCAACGTCTTCGGTGCTGGGGACATCTGCGGTGTACCGATCAGCAAGACCTCCGCCTCGTCGAAAAACATGGTGCCTGTTGTGGTCCAAAACCTGATCGACGACATCGAGGGCCGCGAGTGCAGCGCCGAGTACACCGGCTATACCTCGTGCCCGCTGATCACCGAGATCGGCCGCGCAATCCTGGTCGAGTTCGACTACAGCCTGGAGATGGTGCCGACGCTACCGCTGATCAGCCCCTATGAGGAGCACTGGGTCTCCTGGATCATGAAGGTCGAACTGCTCCAGCCGATGTACAACGCCGTGCTGCGCGGTCGTTTCGCCTAAGCCCACCGGGTCCAACATAAGAGTAAGAGTAGAGGGGGAGTTCACCCATGGAGTTGCCATTTACCCCGTTAGAGGCGATCGCGCTGGGCCTGGAGTATGTCCGTCCGGTACTAACGGCCCTGATCGTCGTTATCAGCATCGACGTCATTCTGCTGTTGCTGGCGATTCTTGGTGTTGCGGGCGGCTTCCGCAACGCCGGCAGCGCCCTGAAAAACGCCCTCGGCGTCGGCGGCGTGGTTGGAGTGATTACACTGCTGCTGGCTGTACCGGCCACTGGGGCCAGTTTCGCCGACCTGAGCGGCTGGATCGACTACGCCACCCTCTTCGGGGCTGCTGCTGGCTTTGGCCTCGCCGCCGCTGCAGTCACCTACCCGCCGCTGCAACTCATCGTCGCCAGCAACAGTTACGAGCGCGTTGGCGGAACGATCGGCCGCTATCGCCGCTAGGCCGCTGGCCGTTTTGTTGTGACGCCCACGCGCCGCGCCCCCTCGCTCTTAAGCCGCGAAACGGTCTACAAGGCGGGGCAGCACGGCGAGTGGGCGCATTTCTCAGCGCAGCCTCCTGCTCGATTTCACCAGCCTCGAACAGGAGCGCTTAGCGGTTAGTAGAGAAAGTCGGGCAGGTGGCTACGGATCTGCTCCGGTCGCTCCAGGTGGCAGATGTCCTTATCGATCTCGACGCTGATCGCTGCGCGCAGCGTCCGCGGCAGTTGTTGCCGAATCAGGCCGAGAAAGTGCGGTGCGGCAGCGATCACTAAGTGCGCAAACTTATGCTCGTGGTAGGCCTGCTCGAGCCGCTTGACCAGTTCCCGGGCGAACCGCTCCGACTCGACCTCCTTGACGTCGGTCGGATCGGCGAGCGCATGCCGACCCTCACCGGTTGAGTCAAAGGTGCGTCCGGGACGGTCTGTGGTCAACTCACGACTCGGCACCCGCAGCTCCGGATTGACCCAGGTGGCTAGCTCCTCCAGAGACTTCCCGGTTCGCTGGGCGCTGCTAAAGAGACGTGCCCGAGCTGCGTCAGCGGCGACTACCCACACTGTTGCCATAATCAGACCTCCTCAACCTGTTTCGTCCGTCGCTGGCCTCAACGAAGCGCGCGGCCAGTCCGACTCGACCTCATCGCCACCCGGCCCTAGCCACACTCGCTGGCCGTACTCAGGCACCACCCGGGGGCGAACTCGGGGGGAGGACTCATCGCCACCCGCCCTATTCGGTATCCTGGGGGCGAGAGAGCCATTCGACAAGCCTAATACGGAGAGTGACTGCATATGCTGCAACTCGGCGCCCACGTCTCTGCCGCTGGCGGCCCGCCTCAGGCGCTCGCCCGCGGCCACGAAATCGGTTGTGATGCGATCCAGATCTTTACCCGCAATCAACGCACTTGGCACGCCAAGCCGGTCACCGAGGAGGAGGCGGAGGCGTTTCGGCACAACCGCAACGAGCACCGCATCGGCGCCGTCATGAGCCACGCCTCTTATCTGATCAATATCGCCTCGCCCGATCCCGAGAACCACGCCAAGTCGCAAGCAGTCTTGGAGCAGGAGTTGACCCGCTGCCATCAACTCGGTATCGAACTGCTCAACTTCCACCCCGGGGCTCATCTTAAGCAGGGGCTGGAGGCCGGGATCGAGCGCATCGCCCAAACCCTGAACGCGATCTGCCAAGCGCACCCGGACAAGCGGGACGTCACCTTGGTGCTGGAGAACGTCGCCGGACAAGGGACGACCGTCGGTGCCGATTTTGCCGAACTCGCCGCCATCATCGCACAGCTCGATGAGCCTGACCGCTTCGCGGTCTGCATCGATACCGCCCACGCCTTCGCCGCCGGCTATCCGCTGCACACCGCCGAGGGGTGGGAGGCGATGTGGGAGTCCTTCGATGAGCAAATCGGTCTAGCGCGTCTCGCCGCCATGCACCTGAACGACTCGAAACCCGGCTGCGGCTCACGCAAGGATCGCCACGCCCTGCTCGGCCGCGGTGAGATCGGCCCCGAGGCCTTTATTCGGGCCGTCACCGATCCGCGCACCTGTTCGTTACCGCTCCTGCTCGAGACCCCGGCCGGACCGGCTGGTTGGGCCGCTGAACTGCGCTGGCTGCGCGCCTGTGCCGCTGGCGAGCACCCCGAACTGCCGCAGATCGACGAGTCGGGAGCGAACCTGTGAGCACACCGCAGTCGCTCGCTCGTGGGCACGCCCAGAGCCAATCCAGTCTCTCCCGACAGCCATTTGATGGGCCATCTCATGGGCCATCTGAGAGGGCAGCAGATGGCCAACCGCACAGCCAACCCGTGAGCCTCACCCAGCTCGTCCACGAACACGTGGCCGCCCGGATCCGCTGCGGCGGTCAAGCGATCGATGCGACCGCCGGCAACGGCCACGATACTTGCTTTCTCGCTCGCGCTGTCGGTCCCCAGGGGCGGGTGCTGGCGCTCGATATTCAGCCAGCGGCCGTTGCGGCCACCCGCGCCCGCCTTGAGGCGGCCGGCCTGCTCGAGCGCGTCACCTTGCGACAGGCCGATCACTGCACCCTACCCCGCTTGACGCACTCACTTGAGATCTCTAGCGTCGATGCTGTCTTGTTCAATCTCGGCTACCACCCCGGTGGCGACCGGAGCATCATCACGACGCCAGAGAGTACACTGCCGGCACTAGAGGCCGCCCTCACGGTGCTGCGCGGCGGCGGGATGCTCAGCATCCTCGCCTACCGCGGCCACCCCGGTGGTGAGGCGGAGGCGGAGGCAGTCGCCGAGTGGTGCCGAACTCAAGAGCAAGCCCGAGGAGAGGCCCAAGAGCAGCCTCCAGAGGAGCATCGTCTAACTCAAGACCGGGGCGGCCAAACTCAGGAGCAACCGCCGGCGCTCCGTTACACGGTCTACCATACGCCGAACCCACACGGACCGGTTCTCCATCTGCTTGAGCGGCTGACCTGACCGGAGGCCGGCCTGGGAGCGTTTCAAACCACCGACTACGGGAGGTTTCACGATGAGTAAACTGATTATTGGTGCCAGCCGCGGAATCGGCCTGGAGGTCGTCCGTCAACTACGGCAGCGTGGCGATGCGGTGCTCGCAACGGTGCGCAGCACCCCTGATGAGGCGCTGACCGCAACCGGTGCCGAGCTCTTCGACGGGGTCGACATCGCCCAGCACGAGACCCTACACCAGCTCGCCGAGCGTCTCGCGGGGCGGCGTTTGGAGTGGATTCTGGTCGTCTCAGGCGTGATGCGGGTGCAGCGCCTCGGTGAGATCGACGCCGACGGCGTGCGCGGTATCCGTGAACAGTTCGAGACCAACGCCCTCGGCCCGCTCATGGCCGCCGAGATCCTCCACCCGCTGCTCAGTGAGGGCGGTAAGTTCGGCATCGTCACCAGCCGCATGGGCTCACTGACCGATAACACCTCAGGCAACAGCTACGGCTACCGGATGTCGAAGGCAGCAGTCAATATGGCAGCCGTCTCCTTAGCGCACGACCTCAAGCCACGCGGCATCACCACGGTACTGCTCCACCCAGGCTGGGTGCGGACCGACATGACCGCAAACAACGGCTTGATCGACCCGCCCGAGTCGGCTGCTGCACTGATCGAACGTATGGACCACGTCGGCCCAGACGACTCAGGGCGCTTCTGGCACGCTCCTAACCGCGAGATTTTGCCGTGGTAGCAGCTGCGGTCGCAGCGGCAGCAGCGCCCACACCTGCCGAGCCGCTAGAGCCGCTGGAGCCGCTGGAGCCGCTGTTAGAAGGCGGACCCGAGGCTGTCACGCCGGCCGTCGCCCCGGCGGCCGGCGACCGCTCCTCCGCGGCCCCGGCAGCGGCCTTTGCTGCCGGGGCCGCGGTGGTGAACGGCTCAATCGCCTGCAGGTCGACCTCAATGGCTGCCGCGGCAACCTCCAAATCGTGCTGATTCTGCAGATGCAGCCACAGCTCCGGGGCAGTCCCCCAGAATCGCGCCAACCGCAGAGCCAAGTCGGCACCGACAGCCGACTGCCCCGAAAGCACCGCCTCGAGCTGTGTCTCGCCCACTCCAACCTCCTGCGCTAGGCGGGCAGCGTCGAAACCCGCCGGCTCCAGGAACTGCTCGCGCAAAATCTCCCCTGGGTGGATCGGTGTCGCTGCGGCCTCTTTGGGGGGCGGACTGTTGCCCGCCGATCGCTCTTGCTTCATTGCCTTGGTCCCGTTTCGCTCACGCTCGGCACAGTGTTCAGTAGGGTGTTCAGCACAGTGTAACGATACATCTCAGTTCGATGCACTTTCGTGTTAGTCTGATCATACCATCAGCTTAACCGTGGTCAGCGCCGCGAAGGCGCAACAACCGGGCCACCAAAGCACCCGAACTCTTGATCAGGAGGAAGCATGACCAGACATCACGCGCTGCTCCGCTGGGTAGAGGAGAACGCTGCGCTGTGCAAACCCTCACAGGTCCACTGGTGTGACGGGTCGGCTGAAGAGTACCAGGAGATGTGCCGCCGCATGGTCGAGGGCGGCACGGCTGAAACCCTCAACCCAGAGCTGCGCCCGAACAGCTATCTGGTCCGCTCGGAGCCGGTCGATGTCGCCCGTGTCGAGGATCGCACCTTTATCTGTTCGCAGACCCCGGAAGAGGCCGGCCCGACCAACAACTGGGCCGACCCGGAGGAGATGCGCCAGCGCCTGCATACGCTCTTCGACGGCTGCATGGAGGGGCGCACCCTCTACGTCATTCCCTTCTCGATGGGGCCGGTCGGCTCACCGATTGCTCACATCGGGGTGCAGATCACCGACTCGCCCTACGTCGTCGCCAACATGCACATCATGACCCGCGTCGGCACCGAGGTACTCGAGGCACTCGGTGAGTCGGGGCGCTTTATCCCCTGTCTGCACTCGGTCGGCTACCCACTGCGCGATGGCCGTGAAGATGTTGCTTGGCCCTGTGATCCAGACAACCGCTACATCGTTCACTTTCCGGAGACCTACGAGATCTGGTCGTACGGCTCCGGGTACGGCGGCAATGCCCTGCTCGGCAAAAAGTGCCTGGCCCTGCGCATCGCCTCGGTGATGGCGCGCGACGAGGGGTGGCTGGCCGAGCATATGCTGATTCTCAAGCTGACCAGCCCACAGGGCGAGGTGCAGTACATCGCTGGTGCCTTCCCCTCAGCCTGCGGCAAGACCAATTTAGCCATGCTGCGCCCACCGATGCCGGGCTGGAAGGTCGAGACCATCGGTGATGACATCGCCTGGATGAAGGTTCGCGAGGATGGCCGGCTCTACGCGATCAACCCCGAGGCCGGCTTCTTCGGCGTTGCTCCCGGCACCTCGTACGACTCGAATGCCAACGCCATGGCGAGTCTGACGCACAACTGCTTCTTTACCAATTGTGCACGAACCCCGGAGGGTGATGTCTGGTGGGAAGAGATGACCCCCGAGCCGCCCGCCCAACTGACCGATTGGCGCGGCCGGCCGTGGACCCCTGGAACCCCAGAGCCGGCGGCCCACCCGAACGCCCGCTTCACCGCACCGGCGCATCAATGCCCGGTCATCGCGCCAGAGTGGAACGATCCGAATGGTGTCCCCCTCGATGCGATCATCTTCGGTGGTCGCCGCAGCGACACCATCCCGCTCGTACAAGAAGCGCGTGATTGGCACCACGGCGTCTTTCTCGGCTCGATCATGGGGAGCGAAAAGACGGCCGCTGCCTTTGGCGATCTCGGGGCACTGCGCCGCGACCCGATGGCGATGCTGCCCTTCTGCGGCTACAACATGGCCGACTACTTTGGGCACTGGCTGCGCTTTGCTGAAGACGAAAAGCTGAAGCTGCCACGCATCTATCACGTCAACTGGTTCCGCAAAGACAGCAACGGCCGCTTTATCTGGCCGGGTTTTTCGGACAACGCCCGCGTACTGAAGTGGATCTTTCAGCGGGGACAGGGCGCGGTCGAAGCCCGTCCTTCGCCCATCGGCGCCCTCCCCCTCCCTGAAGATATCGATCTCAGCGGACTCGATCTCGATGCCACGACCCTGCAACAGCTCCTGGAGTTCGACGCCGCTGGGTGGCAACGCGAGGTCGGGCTCATCCGCGAGCACTACGCCCGCTTCGGGACGCGGCTGCCGGACGGCCTAGAACGCGAGCTTGAGCACCTTGAAAAGGCCCTTTGAGGGGGGG
>NZ_NRRN01000046.1 GCF_016583625.1 Halorhodospira abdelmalekii
CATGCCTACCGCACCACCACCACCAACCACCCCCACGGCACCACCAACCCGACTGCCATCACCCCCCAGAACCACACCATTCGGCTCGCCCGCAGCCTCTGCCACGCTCGCCTACCACCCCCGCGACCCGGCAGCAGGCGCACGCTACGCACGCCGTAGTAGACCGCCTGCAGCCCTGTTCGTACCTGACGCACCCGACTCATCTCACCCCTCCTTGGTCTTGCCGCTGCGGCATGTACCGCAGAATCCGTTGATCGATCTGCACCACTTCGACGGCTCGTGGCGCCAGCGGCTGGATCGCCGGGACCAGCTGCCCGGGGGCATGACGGACCTGCACGACCAATTCCACGCGCTCGAGTTCGGCATCGCCCCACGCCGCTAAGTCTCGCGGCCGCGCGTAGCGCAGCGTGGCTCCGGTCGCCCGCCCCTGCACCGTCGGCCCCCGGCCATGCAGCCGCTCCCCGGTGACCTCGCCGAGCAGGTAGACCGTGCCGACCCGCTCTAGCGGCGCAAGAACCTCGCGCAGTGCGGCGGCCGGCACGCCTTCGGCGTTCACACGCCGGATCGTCGTGCGCTCACCGGGGCCGCGCTCGATCACCGCCCGCCGCGCGTACCAATCGCACGCCTCGGCCCGACAAACCGAGCGCGCCCCTTCCGGCGTCTCGACGATCAGCCCATCTGCCCGATAGGCACCGACCACCGCAAAGCGCCCCTCGACCGCGCGGAAGGCTTCGTTGTCCTGCCCCTGCACATGCAGCCACCAAGCGGCCTCGCTCTTGTGAGCGTCGTAGTGGCTGCGCGCCTGGCTGATGTCGCCGAGCGCATCGCGCACCGTCCCAAGCAACCCCACTTCGCGCTCCGCCGCCACAGCAACCGGCAGGCTCACCACAGCCAGCAGAGTGGCGAAGATCAGCTCACCTTTGCCCATCGCCTCCATGCGCCATTGGGCGTTGCCCGGAAGCACACAGCGCGCCCGCGACGGCCAGAACCACGCCACGCCGCTGGCACTCATCATGTCGAGCAGCGCGTGCGAGGCAAAGCCAGCCACCACGGCCATGGTGTAGCCCTCCGGCAGCGGCCAGGCGAGCAGCGTGACCAGCAGCACCGCCAACAGACTGTGCGTGGCCGTGCGGTGACCGACCCAGTTATGTAGCCAGCCCGAGAGCCACGGCACCATCCGTCCGACGATCGACTGGCGGCAGTCGAGATCAGGCACCAGGGCCATCGCCATCGCCACCACCGCTTCGGCCAGCACCGGCTGGTGACCGCTCCACCACGCCACCGCCAGATAGGCGACCTGACCACCGAGAATATGCGTCGGGGCCAGCATCAGTTTTTCCGTCCCATCATCGGCATCACGAAGAAGCGCACCGCGACGGCCAAGCCCATCCCGATGCCTGCGAGAACGTAGAGCTCGGTGGAGTTGGCGCCGAGGCCGATGTAGCGCGCGGCGATGATGACAGCGACCGCGACAATCACCACCGGTGTCATGTCGAGAAAGCGTGTCCCAGCCTCGTGCGAGAAAGCACGAACATGCTTCCAGGTCACCGTGCGCTCCGATGCCGCCTGCTCCAGCATCCCCTCGATCGCCGCCGGCACACCGCTGCTGTCCTGCTCCACAGCCCGCACGAAGGCCTCCCGCACCTGCGGCGGCTCAAACTCCACCGGGTGGGCATCGAGCCAGCGTCCGACCACCTCCCGGGTCGCCTCCTGCTGCAGCGGCTGGAGTTCGATGCGCTCACGCTCGGGAAAGCGCCACAGCAGCTTGCGGATGCGCTGCCGGCGGTTAAGCTCGTCCATCGCTGCCGCCACCTGCGCCACCTCCAGCACCGCGGCGAACTGCTCGGCTTGCGACGGCGGCACCTCCAACGACTCGACAAAGACCAGCCCGGGGCGATCGGCTGCGGCCAGTGAAGCGGCAGCCAGTGCCGTACACTCGCGCGCCGGCAAGCGCCCCAGGGAGCGCTTCACCCACTCCCACTGCACGCCCTCGCGCCGCGCCCGGGCGATGTAGCGGTTCGGGACTACGTGTTCCGGGAGTACCAGGCCGATGCGCTCGTGGGTCTGCCGCGCCAGTTCAAGGGCCTGCTCCTTGGCCGTGCCCTCGGCGACCCAGAGACAGGGGCGCTCCGGTGCAAGCTCCTGGTAGAGGTGGCGTAACAGTGCGGTCTTGCCGATGCCGGCGGTTCCGGTGATGAGTAGATTGGCGCCCTTCGCCAGCGTCTCGCGCGCCCGCCTTAGCTCGCGATCGCGACCAACCAGTCCTGTAGCTGCTTCCATTGGTTCCCTCCAAAACGACGCGCCACCTCCTCGCGGCGCCCATCGAGCCGTGCCACCGCCTGCCGATAGCGGTGCTCGGCCTCCTGCAGCTGCTCTGCCTCTCGCCACAGCGTCTCTGGGGTGGCGATGCCCGCCTCGACCGCCTCGCGGTAATATTCCAGCCGATCGTGATAGAGCGCCCGCCGCTCTGCCGCTGCCTCGACCTCCAGCGCCGTTACCCGTAGCTCCTGGACCGCGCTGAGGAAGGCCTCACGCACCCCGGCCTCCTCGGCCGCCAGTGCGTGCCGTGCAGCTGCCTGCTCGCGCTCGCGGCCGGCCCCGACCAGAGGGATGGTCACCGAGAGCATCGCCCGGCTGCTGTCACTGGCCCCGAACTCGCTCTCACCGCGCGACAGCGATAACGACAGATCGGAGCTCCAGCGCGGCTGCTCCTCGATGGCCCGCAGCTCATCGGCCCGCGCCGTGACCTGAGCATCAACCCGCATCACCAGCCGCAGCGCCTCATCGAGCGGCTGTGCGCTCACGCCACTGACACCACCTCCGATCAGCAACAGCGCACTGAGACGGACACACCACCGCCCCCCCAAACCGAAACCGGCGAGGGCTCTAGGAGCTCCCGCCGGTTGACGAGCATAAGTGCTAGTCGATTCAGGCATCGAAACGGCCATCCAGGGTGGCATCGAAGCTCGCCATTACCATCCCCTGCTGCAGCGTCAGCAACGACCGAACCTTGTCGATCGCCTCATCCGACAGGGCCTCCGACTCCAGCACGATCTGCAGCTTGCCCGAGCTGCTTACGGTGAGCTTTTTCAGCTCGACCGGCACCTGCTCGACCAGGCTCGGCACCCGGCCGACCGACGCCAAGCCGTGATCGGCCCCTTGCACTACACTGCGAACACTCTCCGTCATGGTCACTCTCCTTGCGGGATGATTCCGGCACTGGCCGCGCTCCCGCTACGCGACCGCCGTTTTGGGATCCTCTCTATGCGCTCCGACCCAAACGATCGGCTCGTCGCCGCTGGCTACAAATAGCCCGCAATCCCAGCACCCTCGCGACGCCGGCCGGCAAGCGCACTGGCTTGGCCGAAAAAGTGCCCCGAGGGCAGCAGCAGCAAACGGACAAGCGTCGTTCCCGCGGTGATCGTCACCGGCCGGTCGCTGCGGTTCTCCAGCACCACATCGAGCTCGCCGTCGTCCTCGGGGCCGACCACGGCCGGGAGATTCAGCGTGCGCACCCCGGGGGCGATGGGTGTTCCTTGGCGCGGACAGAGCAGCACCACATGCCCCGGAGGCAGTTTCAGGCTGTATCCAGTCGGCACCAAACCGTGCGTATGAGGCGCCAAACGGTGCCCGCCGACCGCCCGGAGATCCCACCCGGACCCACTGCTTGCCCGCCGGGGTGCCCAGGCTCCCGGGCGCATGCGTACGAAGAAGTCAGCCTCTAAAGGGGCCTGTCGCATCGTAGGAGCTCCTTCATCTTGTCGATGTAGTGCTGCGCCACATCCGGGTTGACCGGCGGCGGTAACACCGGTGGTGGCTGCGCTTGGCGCCGCCGCACGATCACATCGCGATAGTGGCTGCGCAGCCGCGCAACGGTCGGGAAATACTCCTCAAGACTCACCGCACTCTTGACCGCGTGCAGAAACGGCTCATCCTCGAGTAAGTGCAGCTGATCCCAATAGACAGCCGCCCTCTCGCGCGTCATCTCCCGGTTGTACGCCGCTGCCAAGTACGCCATCGCATTGCCGAATGTCTGCTCCTGCATCACCGCTCTCCCTGAATAGCCACTGAATCGCATCTACGGTTCCCTGTACCCGGTCGTCCCCACACCTCGCGATCCCGGGAATCGCGACGTCGTACTCGTCCTCCCAGCCTTCACGGCGGAGCCATGTCGCTGGATGCGGAATGAAGCGCCCACGCTCGCGGCGCCACTGATCGCACAGCAGCGCTGCCTCGACCGCGATGCAGATACGCCCGGTTAGCGACTCATCCGGGTCGATCTGCGCCCACGCCTTGCGCGCCTCGGCCTTGGCGATGCGGCGCGGATAGATCGCCCAGAAGCGCTCAAAGCGCATCTGCTGCTCGTCGCTGAGGGCGTAAGAGGGTCGCTTCGGTCGTGCGTTATCGGCCGACGCTGCGGCGGGTTCGGGGGATGGTTGGTGCTGCATGGTCTGATCACCTCCATGTTGATCAGCAGGGATAAAATCGGGGCTCTGCGCGGGGGGCTCGTAGCGTCGTGGCGGCGGGCTGGCTTTGCGTGAAGCGCCGGAGCGGTTGCCCGCGGCAGGATGCGAGTCGATTTGCAGGCGGTAGACGGTCGAGCGGCCAGGGTGCCCCGGGTCACGCTGGAGCAGCGCCCGTGCCTCGAGCGAGGCGAGCGCCTTGAAGACAGTGCGCCGGGCTAGCCCGGTCAGGCCCATCAGCCGGGTGACCGAGGGCCAGCAACTGGCATTGCCGCCGTGGCTATGCACGGCATCTGCAAGCGCCAAGAGCACCAGCTTCTCCGTGGATTCGAGCGTCTGGGACCATGCCCAGCGCGTAGCGTCTAAACTCATCGCGCACCCCCACCCTGTGGGGTTTGCGACCCTACGCCGCCCTGACCTACTACCCGAGCGCTTCCCTGCATCGGACTCCTCCATGAGCCACTGGATATTCCTCTAGTGCATAATATGCATGCGCTTTGTATATCATAGTTCCACGATTCGTGGAAGGTTTAACCAGAATTATTTCTACCTTTTTTGAGGCTGGCTGATGATTCGCGTTATCCCCCTCCGTGTTCGTCACCTTCGCCAGCGCCAAGGTCTCACTCAAGCTGAGTTAGCGAAGCGTACCGGGTTCAGCCAAGGTCACATTTCGCGCCTAGAGTGCACCGGCCGCGGTGCATCGACTGAGGGGCTGCTCGTGCTTGCCAAGGAACTCGGGACCACGCTCTCCTATCTCTATGGCGAGCAAGAGCCTCAGCCTGCCAAAACCAACCGCACCGTTGAGAAGCTGCTACACGACTCGGAGGCGCCGGCCGGCCTGCGCGAGCTTGCCGCTGGACCGCTTGCCGCTGAGTTTGAGATCACCGAGCACGAGTGGCAGCGGCTGCTCGATCTCGAACTCCCGCCCAAGGTGCGGCGCGACGACTGTGTTGCGCTGCTGCTCGCTCTGCGCCAGGCCTTTCGTGAGTAACCGCGGCGCAGCGCAGCATCGCACGCTCTTCCCGCGATTCACCAACCACACGGCTGCCGCCTTGCAGTTGCTCGGTTTGCCCTGGTGGACTTGTGGACGAGCCCTGCGGGCCGGCCTGAGCCCTTCGGGATGTGTGGACAGCCCGTGGACAACCCTGCGGGTTGCCCACCGCCTGCCCACACGCTCAGGCCTCTCGCCCACAGGGTCCACAGGGCCAAGCGCTGATTTTTAGACAAGCTAAAGCAAAGCAAAGCGAGGGCGCCGCGGGCCATGGAGTACTGCAGAGGGGGAGTAAAACCGAGGACAAGGATGTGGCCCTCGAGCAGATCCGCCCAGCCGAACCTTTCGCCAAGGCTGCACGGATTCCTTAGTGCATCAGCGCGTTACAGCATACGCAAACCAAAAGTTTGCACTAGAAACCAAAAGTTAATCCGCCCGATCGCGCGCCAACGCCGCGGCCACGGCCACCACCTGCTCCCCGAGCTCGCGAATCGCCCCTTCGCTGCCGTCGGCACGGCGATAGGTGCGGTTCCACGCCAGCGGCGAGCTGTGCGGCATCAGCAACAGCGACCGGCCGAAGTAGGACATCGGCCCCCGGCCCACCTCCAGACGGCGCGCCAGCTGCGCCTCGCAGATCTCTAGGTAGCTGCCGCACCGCACCCACTCCGGCATCAGCCGCTTGGCCGCACTGCGGCCGACCGCCAGAATCACCACCGGATCGAGCGCCTTGATCGCCTCCTCCAGATAGGGGGCGCACGCCTCGACCTCGGCCCGCTTCGGCGGGCGGTTGTTCGGCGGCCGACAGCGCACGACGTTCGCGCGGGCGTAGTCGCTGCGCGCCACCCCGGCTCGCTCGAAGGCGCGATCGAGGTTGGTGCCGGCGATCCCGGCAAAGCCGACCCCCTGGCGATCCTCTTCGGCGCCCGGGGCCTCCCCCACCGCCAGCACGCTGCGTTGAGGACCGTCGGGTAGCACCACTTGGCTGCGGTGGTGGCAGAGCGCACAGCGCTGGCAGTGGCGGGGATCAGACGGCATCGCGGTCATAGGGCATCTCCTGGAGGGGTAAGGGTCTTGAACGGCCTACTTGCAGCGAGGTGAGGTAGTCGCCCCACGCCTGCATCATGGCATTGCGCTCCGTTAGTCGCGCCGAGCGATTGTAGGCGGCGGCAACGGCGTTGCGCTGGGCGTGAGCCAGCTGGAGCTCGATCACCTCCGGCGGCCAACCCTGCTCGTGGAGCAGCGTCGAGGCCAAGGCGCGAAAGCCGTGCGCGGTCATGCGCTCACCGTAGCCGAGGTTACGCAGCGCTTGGTTGAGGGTGTTGGCGCCCAGGGGGCGGTCGTGATGAGTCGTGGCGAAGACGTAGCCGCGGCCGCTGCTCATTGCCTCAAGCCAACGCAGCCAAGCCACCGCCTGGCGCGAGAGCGGCACCAGATGATCGCGGCGCATCTTCATCCGCACCCCAGGGATCCGCCACACCCCCTGCTCTAGGTCGAACTCCTCCCACGTCGCCCAGCGCAGCTCGCCGGGACGAACGAAAGTCAACGCCAAGAGGTGCAGCGCTGCCACCGTAGCCGGTTCACCTCCGTAGCGCGAGAGCGCTGCCAGCAGATCCGATGCTGCCTCCGGGGTCGTTACCGCCGCCCGGTGGCGAACCGGCGCCGCAGTCAGCGCCCCGCGCAGGTCGGCCGTCGGATCGCGATCAAGGCGCCCGGTGACGATGGCGTAGCGGAAGATCTGGCCGAGCCGCTGCCGTACCCGGTGTGCCGTATGATGGCGGCCGCGCGCCTCGATCCGGCGCAGCAGCCGTAGCAGTTCCGGGGGGGCGATCTCGGCTACCGGCCGCGCCCCGAGGGTGGGCAGCACCCAAACCGCCAACCGCCGCTCGGCCAGCGCCCACGTCGCCGCTGCCAGTGTCGGCCGCTGTCCTTCCAGCCACTCCGCCGCCACGGCCGCGAACGTCACCACCGCCTCCCCCTCCGGCCGCGCCCCGGGGTCGGTACCCGCGGCCAACTGCTGCGCGGCTGCATCGCGCTGCATCCGCGCCTGCTTCAGCGTGACCCGCGGATAGACGCCGAGGCTCAGATGCCGCTCGCGGCCGGCGAAGCGGTATCGCCACCGCCACCACTTGCCGCCACTCGGAGCAACCAGCAGGTAGAGCCCACGGCCGTCGAAGAGCTTATAGCGGCGAGGGGCGGGCTGAGCTTGACTGATCCGCTTATCGGTCAGCGGCATCGGTCGGCTCGGCGGTGGCGTTGGTCGTGGCTGCGCAGGGAAAGGCAGATACGCCTTGGCGGCCGGCACGGCTCACCACGGCAGATAACAACGACAGAGGGCGAGGATATGGGTACAGCGCTGGCATGGGCAGGCCACTCCATTGGCCGGTCAAGACTCCAGGCGGCAAGCCTACCGCGCCGTGCTCGCCGAGACAATCGCCAGACGCAGTGTCCCCGAAAGTGTCCCCGAAAGCGGCGTGGCACTTGGCGGATCGCGAGGGAAGGCGACGGCAGCCAGAATCGCGCGCTGGAGCCGCCGAGGTGCGCGAATGAGCGGCAATGGACGGCGGCGGATGGGTGTAGGGTGCCTCAGGTAGGCGTCACGGGTGGGGGATTTGCTAAGAGCCGAAGGGTCGGCTTGCAGTACAGGTCTGCGTTCTCTCCCCGGGCCTTATGCCCAACCCGCCCTACAGGATCGGCACTGACCTCATCAAGCGATGAAGTACGATAGCTGCGTAGACCCATGTTCTCCGATGAGGTGTGCTAGCGACAGCTGGCTGCGCTCCGAAATCTTGCCGAGGTCTAGTAGAAGCGGATGGTTAGGAGTAAAATGAGCGTTCGTGTAGGTAACACGCTCTTTTATAATGAGAATCGACTACGAATGAGATTGTATCAAAACTTCTCGGGTGCCCGGAATTCCCTCAACCCCCTTTGCAGGGGTCTGATTGCAAAGGGTTTCTGGCGTCGAAGGGTCTGAGGACTGCCCTGTTTGAGAAGGGATTAAGACGAGCAGTTTCTCTCTTATTTCAGCTTCCATGCGCTGTCTGAGGACTGCCCTGTTTGAGAAGGGATTAAGACATTGCACACCATCAGCAGTTTGATACTTGATTACGAGTCTGAGGACTGCCCTGTTTGAGAAGGGATTAAGACCTGGGGATTTGCACCAATGGTTACATTCGTGCGCAGTCTGAGGACTGCCCTGTTTGAGAAGGGATTAAGACCGCAACCTGCTTCCGCAGACTGCTTAAGCGCCCGCTGTCTGAGGACTGCCCTGTTTGAGAAGGGATTAAGACACATCTCCGGGCTGATTTTGAATTGCCGTTTGGTCTGAGGACTGCCCTGTTTGAGAAGGGATTAAGACCACCCATTACAAGCCAGCCCTCCTTAATTTATCAAGTCTGAGGACTGCCCTGTTTGAGAAGGGATTAAGACCTCCATGCCCATCTGAATCGCAACCAGCACGTTGTCTGAGGACTGCCCTGTTTGAGAAGGGATTAAGACTAGCAAGGAATGTCGGGCTTCGGCTCGCCGGTCAGTCTGAGGACTGCCCTGTTTGAGAAGGGATTAAGACCCGTCACAATGTGCGCCATTTCAGAATCCCAAGTGGTCTGAGGACTGCCCTGTTTGAGAAGGGATTAAGACCCAAAGGCGGTCCTCGACATCGCGGGGGAGGCGGCGTCTGAGGACTGCCCTGTTTGAGAAGGGATTAAGACCCAAAGGCGGTCCTCGACATCGCGGGGGAGGCGGCGTCTGAGGACTGCCCTGTTTGAGAAGGGATTAAGACGTGCATCGACGACCTCATTGCTGATCGCCTCGAGGTCTGAGGACTGCCCTGTTTGAGAAGGGATTAAGACCTTATTTCAGCTTCCATGCGCTCGCGCTCCCCTAGTCTGAGGACTGCCCTGTTTGAGAAGGGATTAAGACGAATAGTGGAAGGCCCAGTAGCGAAACTCGGTCGCGTCTGAGGACTGCCCTGTTTGAGAAGGGATTAAGCAACGGCCGTGGCGATCTGAGCTTGCCCGTACCGATATTGGCGCTACTTCGCCAGGCGGGATCGCTGGTCAGGTTGCTCCACGGCTCCTCCTCGCTCCTCCCGCGCCTGCACTGCCTCCGCCTTCGCCTCATCGCGTTAGCGTTCCAGATCGGTGGGCTACGCCTCCCGTAGCCGTAACCGCTCCGCTAAAGAGGAAGACCGATGAATTATTTGCCAAGCGCCCAGGGATTGGATAGCGTACGAACCTGCGCCCTCCCCCCGGGCCTTGATTGATTGGTACCACTGCAGGATGACGCTCCCGCAGTGGCCAAGGCGTTCCTCTGGGCGGCACGGGCAGAATGCACGGGCTTGGCGGTAGCGTGCCTGATCGAATCAGATGGGGCGCGATGTCGTCGGGGATACCCCCCTTACAACCTCTCTACGTGATAGCGCTCGATTCTCGCCTCTGCCCTCTCCATCTCTTCGACACTCAACTCCTTCCCCCGCAGTTGCGGCGGGAGGCTAAGCGCTAAGTGCCAGTACGTCGCTCCGCGTTCGCAGATCGCGGCGGCCATGTGGACAGGTAGCGTGCCGATCACCCTATCGCCCGGCTCGACAGCGCTCGCATCCAAATGAACAACCACTCGATCGACGGTTAAGTCTTGACGTGCGGCCCAGCTGACTGCTCCAGGGTGGCGGGTAACAAACCAAGTGGTCACGGCAGTGCGCTCCTTTTCTTATGTGGTTCAACTCGCCTCAAAGTAACGCTCTGCTCACGCATCGCCCCCCGTGGCAAGCTTGCAGCCAGCAGCCCCTGGCATAGACCGACCCGTATACTTGGCGCAATCGACAACCGCGCACAAGGAACACAAGGCTATGGCCGATCAGGGGAACAACGTCCTGCTCTGCGTGACCGGGCTCACCCCGCAGGTGGTGACCGAGACCGTTTACGCCCTTGCTCGGGAGGATCAAGCCAACCTGCCCGACCGTATCGAGGTGATCACCACCACCGAAGGCAAGCGCCGCCTCATGCTCACCTTACTCAAAGAGGGGGGCGGATACGGTCATCTGGACCAGCTCTGTACCGACTACGGCATCGACCGCAGCTCGCTGCACTTCGATGAGCACTGCATCGAGGTCGTGCGCGGCGCCAACGGCGAACCGCTGCGCGACATCGTCACTGAGGACGACAACGCGGCGGCCGCCGATCTGATCCACGAACGCATCCGCACCCTGACCCAAGAGAGCAGGCAGCTCCACGTCTCGCTTGCCGGCGGACGTAAGACCATGGGGTTTTACGCCGGCTACTCGCTTTCACTCTACGGGCGCCCGGGGGATCGGCTGAGCCACGTCCTGGTCAACCCGCCGTTCGAGTCGCACCCCTCCTTCTTCTATCCCCCGCCGCAGCCGATCACGCTGCAGCTGCAAGCACGCAACGACCTCATCAGCACCGCCGAGGCACAAGTACGCCTAGCCGATCTGCCCTTCGTGCGCCTACGCGAGGAGCTGGGGAGCGACCTGCCGTACGCCGGCCTCTCCTTCAGCGAAGCCGTGACCTGCGCACAGCAAGTCATGACACCGCCGCAGCTCACCCTCAACCTCGCCGAACGTACCGCCACGCTTCAAGGGCGGGAGATCAAGCTCTCCCCAACCCATTTCGTCTGGTTGGTGTGGTTTGCCGAGCGCGCCCTGCGGGAGGAACCGCCGCTGCGTTTCGATGACGACGCAGCAGCGGAGTTGGCGCGCTACATCGACTGGCTCGACGGCAGCACTTCGTCGTTGCATGACAACCTCCACTCAGCGCGCGCTGAGCTCGAAGCAGAGGGGAGTTCCAACTACTTCGAGCGCACCCGCTCGCGACTCAACAGGGCACTCGCCGAGCGCAGCGGTTTGCCGGCTCAGGCGGTAGTGCGCTACCAAGTCCAGACGTGCAGCAGCCGTCCCAACACCACCTATGCCCTGCTGCTCACCCCGGGACAGATTCAAATCAAGGGAGAGCCCTGAAATCGAACGCTCGGGATCGCAAGCTTGCGATCGTGCCGATTGCGGATTTGCGGGGTGAAACTATGGGCCACACAACGAAGCGGAGAGCATCATGGAGCAACGAAACTTTACATTGGAGGTGCTCACACCGACTTTTCTCGGCGATGCCGGGCAGAGCGCGGCTTGGCGGTCGCCGCCGATCAAGGCACAGCTTCGCCGTTGGTGGCGGGTTGCTGCCTTTGCACAGGGGGTTCGTTTGCCCGAGCTTCGCCTGCTGGAAGGGAGGTTGTTCGGGGATGCTGCCGGTAACCATGGAGAAAAGAGCAAAGTCCGATTGCGGTTGACCCCGGGTAAAGGACTTTGGGGTGACCGTCACGATTCGAGCTGGCAACAGTCGGTGAAAAAATCGCAGCTGCGGATGGCCAACGGTCTACCGGCGGACGGGTACCTGGGTTATGGGCGCGTGAAAACAAAAGGTGCCACTGAAAGCGCTCTACCCGCTGGGGAGAAGGCCTCAATACGTCTTGCTTGGCCCGCGAAACATGAGGGTGCAGCGTTTATGGATAACGCTTTGGGTCTTTTCCATCGGCTTGGCAGTCTGGGTGGCCGTAACCGCAACGGGTGGGGCGCATGCCATCTCGCGGACCCGCCCGGATTAGATCTAACGGACTTCAGCCGTCCCTGGGAGGCAGCGTTAGAGGAGTCCTGGATACACGCAATCGGCTGTGATTCAAAAGGCCTGTTGCTGTGGCAGACCACTGCCGCGTATGAGAGTTGGGAGGGTGCGCTGCGTCGACTCGGTGAAGTGCGCAAATGGCTCTGCCGGGAAGCAGACGGACCACGTCCGCTCCTCTCCTCGCCAGTCACGGGCCAGGCACAAAGGGGCCTCGACAGAAATGCTCGCATTCCCAATACCTTGCAGCTTAAAGTCGTCCGCGACGATCAGCAAAAATATCGTGGCCAGATCGTGCACCTACCCTGCCGACCCGAGGCGGCACTCTGGCAGGCCTTGCCAGCCTCGGATCGGCGCGATTACCCCAGGCTCTGGCAGAGCGCACACAGCTTCCTTGACCAGCAGAGCGACCTCAAGCGAGTAGATGCATGATAGAGAAAACTCCCATGGATACCGAGTTGGTCCGAACCAAGCTACTGGCCCGCCTCCACGATCCGGCGGAAAAGGCGCTGGTCCTACTGCGCGACCCCGCCGGGCACGAAGGCGGCACCGTGCGCACGCTGATCGCCGAGGTCTTTGGTGAAGCGCCACAAGGCAGCATTTGGTCACTGGTTAAAAAGGCCGATCACTGGGCCTCGGCAGCCGATCGCCCCCAGTTTCCTAGGGAACAGGGCGGTTACCGCTTCGCCCGCTGGAGCCAAGTCAACTTTGCCGACCGCCCGATCCTGCGCCACCCCTTAACCGGCGATTCTATCGACCTTAGCGCCCACGGCAATCTGCGCGACCTCGACTTGGATACGCTCAAAGCCGGAAGTTTAGAGCACTTCCGCGCTCTCATTCATCGCGACGAAGGCGGCGCTGTGGACGCCTGGCGCACCCTGTTGGCGCTGTGGCGCTTCGGCCCCGAGCCGGCAATCAGTGGTGATGCAACAGGGCTCGGCGAACTCTGGCGCTACTTGCCGGCTGATACTCGCATTCCGGATCACACCATCTGGCAACACCTGGATCTGAGTTCTGCGTTTGCGGGGGCTTTCGCTGGCGACCGCCAAAATCGCTGTGCGCTGCTCAATGTCGCCATAGGCCCAGTGCAGCCCTTCATTGCTGCCGCTCGCACCACTTCCGATCTGTGGGCCGGTTCTCACCTGCTCGCCCGGCTCGCGTGGGAGGCGATGCGCGTGGTCTGTGAGCGAATCGGGCCGGATGCCGTACTCTTTCCACAGTTACGCGGTGTGCCGCAGGTCGACCTGTGGCTCCTGGAGCAGGGGCTTGAGCCGACTCTGTTCCGCCACGAATCGTGGGTGGAAAACAACATCAGCGACACCAACCCGCTGTTCAGTGCGGCCCTACCCAACCGCTTCCTGGCTTTAGTCCCAGCTGACCAAGCAGAAACAATCGGGCAGGCAATCGAGGACCACGTGCGCGCCTGGATACAAGAGACGGCCGCGGGCGTTGTCCGCGAATTACTTCGCATCGCCGATCTGCCCGACGATCCACAAACGCCAGCCTACCAGCAAGCCCGGGATCAGCTCGCCGAGTTCCCAGAGATCTACTGGTCGGTAGTGGGCTGGGATGAGGTCGCCACGAACGCGCAAAGCGCACCTGACCCGGAGCGTTTGGCCGACGCCATGCGTCCATTCTACGCCCCTCAAGAGGCGCGCCCCGGGTTCCTCGGCTCCACGGCCTGGAGCGTTCTACAGCGGCCTATCGAGGTTACCGATCCGGAGACAGGCACGCCAGCCACCTTCTACCAACCCAATGCGGGTGTTCTCTATCCAGCGCTCTACGAGCTCGGAGAACGGGTGATGAGCGGGGTCAAAGCAACCCGTCCATTCAGCACCCAAAAGGCACACGGTTACCGCTGTTCTTTGACCGGCGAAGTGGAGTGGTTGACCCACCAACCCGACCGCAAAGACTTGGAGACGCCGCCAGGCCAACGCGCCGCACAAGGGACTCTCTGGAGCCGGGTGGCCAAAAAGCGCCCGAGTTGGGCACGCAAGGGCGAACACCTAGGCGCTTTGGCAGCACTCAAGCGGTTATGGCCGCAGCGCTTCTGCGAAGAACTCGCCGAGCGGCTGGGCAAGGAGAGGCCACCTCGGTTTGTCGTCTCGACGCACACCATGGCGCTGGCGACCTCCCTGATGCGTGCAGCAGAGGAGCCAAATCCGGCCGGGAGTCTCAGTGACGAGAAGATTGCCGAGATCCACGCTGCCGAACGCGTAGCGCTGCCACGGCGCCTGAACGCGCGGCTGCGGCGTCACGACCAAGGAGAACTCTTGGCCCACCTACCCGGTTGGCTGGAACAACAGCGTGAGTCAGAAGAGGGCGATCCGGGACTTGCGCGCAAAGTCATCCGCCAAATCACCGGTACCGATCCTGAAGCTTACTACGCTCTATTGCTGATGGACGGTGACCGCATGGGGGCCTGGCTCGCCGGCGGCGAAGGCACCACAATCCCCTACCGGAAGGCCTTCCATCCCAGTCTTGCGGCCGCACTGGATCAGCGATTCAGTGACCATGCCGCGCTGCAGGCCTACTTGAACACGCCACGCGCGGTCTCCCCAGCACGCCACTTGGCTATTTCTGGCGCATTGAACGACTTCTCCTCAACCCTGGCACGCTGGGTGGTCGAGACCCACCACAATGGTCGCATTCTCTATGCCGGGGGCGATGACTTGATGGCGATGCTCCCCACAGGCGATCTACTCAGTGCGATGCGCGAACTGCGCCACGCTTATTCGGGCACCCATGCTACGTCTGCCAAAGCAGATGATCAGGAGTGGCACGCTGGGGGCTTTACTCACCGCCGGGGGCGCCTCTATCTCAGCATGGGCGCTCAGGCGACCGCCTCCATGGGTGCTGTGATCGCCCACCACCAAACACCCCTCAATGTCGCGATCCAGGAGCTGAAACGTGCGGAACAGCGAGCCAAAAATGAGGGCGCGCGTGATGCCTTCGCCGTGACCGTACTTAAGCGCAGCGGCGGCGCGTTGCGCCACGTCGGACGTTGGTCATCACCCATCGCCGAGATCGACGAAATGACGACCCTGCAGGAGTTTTCCGAAGCACTCCACGTAACCCCTGAGGCTTCACGGCGTGCGGCCTATAACGTGGCCAACTGGCTCACCGATTTGCCCGAACCCGAGGCCATCGCCACCTCGGAAGGAGTGGTCGGTTACCTTGAAAGCGTACTGCACCACCAGTTCTGCCGCCAAAAGCTGGAGAACGAGGGCCAACCGGTTCACTCCTGGCGCCTCGCGCGGCTGGCGAGCGTCTCGCCGACAGGCACTTCCCTGGCGAGTGCCGCTGAGATTCGCCAGCGCCTCAGCCACCTCGTCGGCGTTGCCGAGTTCCTTGCTCGCGAGAGTCGGAGATAACCCATGGCCGAACATCGCTTCATTGAGCCTCAAGACGTGCTGTTTTTCCGCAGCAACCGCCTATTCGGTGAGCCTGGAGACGCGGGCAGTTCGCTGATGCCCCCGTGGCCGTCTGTCTTCGCCGGTGCGCTTCGCAGCGCTATGCTGATGGCCGCGGGCATCGCCCCAGAACGGGTTGCTGCGGGTACCCTGCCGCACCCCTTCGACCAGATCATTGGTACAGCACAAGCACCAGGCAGCTTCGTCCTCACCGGAGCCACACTCGCTCGTGGCACATCGGCAGATCAGATTGAACCTCTCTACATACTGCCCGCCGACCTCTGTGTCGAGAGAGAGGAGACTACAGACACACTTGCAGTCCAGCGCCTAGAGCCACAACCTCTGCCTGCGGGCATTGTTGGTAGCCAACCGCTACCGAACTTACTGGCACTGCGACACACCACTCGGCGCAAACCCGAGACCGGCTATTGGCTCACCCGAACGGGCTGGGAGCAATATTGCCGAGGGGAGTTGCCGTCCCCGGAAAGCCTGGTCCATTCCTCACAACTCTGGACCAGCGACCCACGCTTAGGGATCGCCTTGGACCCCAAGCAGCGTACTGCCGCCGACAGCCAGCTTTACACCACAGAAGGGATCAGCATGAGGCCTGGCTGCGGCTTTTGGGTCACCGTAGACGGTGTCGATCGCGCAGCCCTGCCAGCGCAGATGACCCTGCGCCTAGGCGGCGACGGGCGCGGCGCCTGGATGCACCCGGTCGATTCCCCGCCCGAGACAAAGACCGCTATCGCGGAGCACGATACCTTTCGTCTGATCCTTACTAGCCCGGGACTCTTCCCGGGTGGATGGGCATTGCCGGGACTCGACGCCAATGGCGTCTGGCACTACCCGGGCGGCCGAGCGCAGCTGCTTGCCGCTGCAGTGACACGGAGTCAAACCGTCAGCGGCTGGGACTTGGCTCATCGGCGGCCGAAGCCTGCCGAGAATGTAGCCTCGACTGGCACAGTCTATTGGCTCAAAAACCTTGAAGGGGGGCAAGAGCCACTTGGCAAGCTTGCCAACACCGGTCTTTGGGGGCTAACCCCCGATAATCACGATCCACAACGGCGAGCTGAAGGCTTTAACCGCTTCGTCATCGCCAACGTCTGAAAGGCAGGACTGACCGATCATGTTCGAGAACAATGCAGCCCTATTTCTCTACAGTGTGAGCCCTGTACACATGGGCGCAGGAACCGCTACCGGGGTCATCGACAGCCCGATCCAGCGCGAGGTTCACACGCAGCACCCGAGTTTTGCCGGCTCTGGACTCAAAGGCGCTATTCGCCACGGCTTCAAAGCCCTCGGTGGCAACGAGGCGTTTGCCGATAAGCTCTTCGGGCCACGCGACGGCGCGCTCCATGCCGGCGCGGTCAGCATTGGCGATGCTCAGCTCATTGCCCTGCCCGTCCGCACTCGCCGCCAAGGTTACGCCTACGCCACCTCACCGCTGGCTTTGGCCCGCCTACAACGGTTGCTGAACCAAATCGGTGTGCATCACGAGTGGACGGTTCCCGATCTGCCAGATGGCGATCAAACGCGCGCACCGGCGGCCCTAACTCCCGGGGGCTTGGAGAAGCTGACCAGCGACGGCAGCCGGCTCCACTTGGAGGTCTTCGAACTCGCCGCACAGGCTGACCCAGGAGTGGCCGCCATTGGAGAGTGGCTTTCCGAGCACGCACTCAGTAGCGCACACAATGGTTACTTCCGCGACAAGCTTGCCCGTGATCTGGTGGTGCTCTCAGATACCGATCTGGCTTACTTCAGTTGCAATGCGATGGTGATTGAGCCCCATGTCAGCATCGACCCGGAAACCGGCACCGCCGATGGCGGCTTTCTGTTCTACACCGAAAACCTCCCCCCGGAGAGCCTACTCGTTGCCCCAGTTATGACCAGCGCTGAGCGCAGCGGCGAAAAGAGCCTTGATAGCGCAGCGGTCATGGGCCAATTGCGCACGGCCCTGGATCACAACACCCTACAGATCGGAGGTGACGCCACCACTGGCCGCGGCCTGGTAACAGCCCGACTTGCGGAGGGTACGCAATGACCCCGATGACCCTTGAACAACAACGCGCTGCTGACGCCTGGAGAGCCACCACAGCCTGCACGGAGGCTTACGCTAAGCTCTGCAAGGGCGTACCAGCACTGATCATGAATAGCGGGTTGATGCAGACACTCGCTTTTCTTGAGGAAAAGGCGAGTAAGGGGGAAGCGCATCACGCCGCCCTGGCCAGCCAGTTGCGCAGCTGGCTAGGTATGCAGTTTCCGGAGCTACTCAAGGCCCGCAACGGTCAAGATCCAGGCTACGAAGCCGTCATGGAGGCCCTGCTCCACGCCGAGCCACAACAATTTCAGTCGGTCACTAGCGAGGCGTTGGCGTGGCTGCGGTGGATCCGCCAGATCGCGCCCACGCGCGTCGGGGGGCGAAGCTCATGAGTCGTGCAGCCGTGCCCGCCTATCTTGGAGCTGATTTCCGCGAAGCCGCACCGGGGCACCGCTTTGCCCTCTATCTCCCGATCTGGGACCAACGGTGGCGCAAGACGAAATCCGCCCCCCTCGAGCAGCTGCTGCCGCTGACGGACGACGACCGCGAGCGTCTCAGCGCACTCTTAGAGCGCCAACACCTCCTGCTCAGGGGCGCCGAGCAGGTCGAGCCTGGAAGCACGCTGCAACTGCCGGCGACCAGCATCAGCCCCTTTTCTACCGGGCTCGGCATCGAGCATCCATTGGAGAACGGTTTCGCCTTTTTGACGCCCTACGGTCTGCCGTATCTAGCGGGCAGCGGCGTCAAGGGGATCGTTCGCCAAGCCGCCCGCGAGCTCTATGAGGGAGGCGACTTTGAGGATCAGGGTCGTGACTGGAGTTGGACCGAGATCGAAGCACTACTCGGCAGCCCCGGTCCAGATGAAGGCGGGGAGACGGAGCGGCGGCGCGGCGCCTTGTGCTTTTGGGACGTGTTCCCTAAGCCGGGAAGCGGCCGCCATCTAGTCTGGGAGATAATGACTCCGCACCAGTCCGAGTATTATGGGGACGATACCGGGCAAAATCCGCCGCATGATAACGGTGCGCCGGTACCGATCCACTTCCTCGCCGTCCCGACCAACAGCGCTTTTCACTTCCATATTCAGTGCAACCGCACTCTGCTCGGCCATTCAGCACCCGCGCTGCTCGAGTCCAGCCAAGGAACAGGAGGACCGGAACGCTGGCAGGCCCTGTTGCAGAGCTTGTTCGCTCACGCATTCGCCTGGCTTGGCTTCGGGGCCAAAACAGCGGTCGGCTACGGCGCCCTAGAAGTGGACGAACGAGCTCTACGCCAAGAGACGGAAGCGCGGGAGCAGATCCGTGCAGCTGAGCAGCGTGAACAGGAACTCGCCAAACTGCCGCCCGGACAGCGGTTGGCCGAGGAACTACTCGAGCAACGAAAAGACCAGACTCCGACACATAAGTTCTTGCTTGATCAGCTGGAGAGAGGGGTTGTGCCCGCTACCGAGATCGCTGCTGTGGCGGCGGTGGCACTGGAACACATCCCGCAACGGCGAGACGAAATTCGAGCGCTTGGTAACAAGAAAAAACGCGACCAGCGATTGAATGACTTGGTCGAGGAAGAGAAGCGACTACAACAACTGCAGGATGGCGCACACTCTTGATCCGCGTCCACCCCCTACGACTCTCCTTTGCAGCGCCGCGCCCTGTTGTGTTGCCGGAGCAGCCGGGCGCGCTATGGCGCAGTGCCATAGGCGCTCGCCTGCGTGGCGATGCATGTATCACTGGAGCGGACCGTTGCCAAGGGTGCCGGATAGCCCCTCGCTGCGCCTATGCGCAACTTTTTGAGCCACCGCTGCGTGCCGCCGGCCTCGCAGCGCGATTCCGCGACCCGCCACGCCCCTGGGTTCTGGTTGCGGATAACGGCGCAAAACGCATCGAGCCCGATGCCCCCTTGGAACTCGGCATGACCCTGTTTGCCGACGCCCTAGCCCATTGGCCGGCGCTCTATCGCGCACTGCAACGGCTGCAGCTAGGCGGTGTCCCGCTAAGACTGCTCCGTGCCGTCAGCCACCCGGTTGATGGTCAACCGCAACCGGCACCAGCGACACCGCTCCCGGCATTTACGTTGCGCCCACCTGCCCCGCCATCGGGTCCTATACAAGTGGTGCTGGAGACTCCGCTGCGGCTACAGCGAAACGGCCGCTTACTGAAAGCGCAACAGTTCACCGCAGATACGTTTCTTACGGCGCTGCTCCGACGTATCGAGAGCCTTGATGCGGATCTACCCGCCATAGACCACATCGCACTCGCCCGACACTCCCGTTCGGCAGTCACCCTGCGTGACCCCATCCTCCGGTGGCAAGACGCCGACCGCTATTCAAGCCGCCAAGGTCAGCGTGTACCGCTTGGCGGTCTCGTTGGGCACTTTCGACTTGAGGGAGATCTTGCCCCGATCTGGCCGCTGCTATGGGTTGGCCAGTGGGTCCATACGGGCAAGAGTGCAGTCATGGGCCTCGGTCGATACCGTCTCATTGAACCAGACGATCCCGCAGAGGGTGTCCTCCCTATCCGACTTGCTGATTCTGATCGACATCCCTGGAGAGCCTGAAAATGCATACGCTTGTCTCATTCATCGGCCGCACCCGCCGTCCCGAGCACGGTTACGACCGGATCGCTTACCGCTTTCCCAAAGACGTCGTGCAGGAGGGCGTCGCCTTCATTGGCAACGGCATCGCCCACTACACTAAGCCCGACCGCCTAGTGATACTCGGCACCTCGGGGAGCATGTGGGACCAGGTGATCGCTGATTACCCTCAGGCTAAGTTGAGCGAAGAGTGCGACTTGGCGCTCGTGGAGAGTGTCGATGGCGCCGTCACGACCGCAGCACAGCTTGAGGAGGTCGCCACGGCGCTCAGTGAAGCGGCACCATTCACAATCGATTTGCGGCTGATCCCTGACGTCCCCGGCATGGACCAGACATGGGAGATTCTCCACACCTTGGTCGATGCCACTGCGGGCAGTGATCGGCTGACCATCGACATCACCCACGGCTTCCGGCATCTACCCATGGTCGCCATGATGGCCGCACTGTACCGCCGGACACTGGCCGATTCCGAACCCTTTGCTGTGGATGCCCTGTGGTACGCCCAATGGCCCCCGGGCGCTCAAGAGGCCGAGATGCATAACATCGCCGGCATTCTTGCGCTCGCCGACTGGATGGAGGCGATCCGGTACTCGCGCACCACGGGCGATCTCTCGCTCGTGGCCGACCTTCTCCGCGAGGATGCCCCAGAAATTGCCGAGGATCTGGCACAAGGCAGTTTTAAGGAGACGATCCACCAAGGGACCCACGCCCGAGGCCCTTACCGCCGGGTACGCAGCGCGCTGAAGGAAAACACCTTGCCGGGTCCGGCCGGTCTCTTCCAGCCGCTTCTGGAAGCTCACATCGAATGGGTCGACGGTCAACACCTGCACGTTCGCCAAGCCGCTCACGCCCGCAGTGCACTGGAGCGCAAGGACTACCTACGCGCCGCGCTCTACGGCTACGAAGCGTTTGTCACGCAGCAGACTCGAAAGCTTTACGGCAACGAACACGTTGACCACCATGAGAAGCGTAAAGCTGCGAGCGATGCATTTGCCCACAGCTGCCAAGGCCGAAGCAGAGAGGATCAGAAATGCCGCGCCTTTCACCAACTGCGTCAACTCCGCAACGCTCTTGCGCACGGTGACCACCCCCAACACGCCGACGTCCAGGCGGCTCTGCACAGCCCGCAAGCGCTACACAAACTGCTCGCCGAAACCTTCGATCAGCTACTGCCCTGACCCCTAACGGGCGGCCCACGGCAAGCTTCCCGTTTCTGCCCTCCCACTGTGCTTGGTGCCATCCTGTGGCCCTAGCACTTGCTGTGGAGGGCACACCATGGCCCGCAAGCTCTACCTCGCTGCCTACGATGTCCGCTGCCCGCGCCGGCTGGCTAAAGCGGTGCGCGTCGTCAAA